>NZ_CP185370.1:2842357-3158175 GCF_049177115.1 Microbacterium phosphatis
GGCGGACACCTCGTCATCGCGAACCTCGCCGAGACCTTCTGGCACGCGCCCTACGACGTGGTGCACGCCATCACGCATGCGATCGAAGCCGCCGGCGCGGTCGTCGTGTGGATCGTGGACACCGCGCTGTCCGCGGTCGCCGGCCTCGCGCTCGGTCTCGTGATCGTCGGCATCGTGACCCTCGCGTCGCGCGCGCTGCGGCGCACGCCGGTCACCGAGGACGCGCACTAGTCGCGTCCGTCCGCGCGGGCGCCTCCGGGTGCCCGCGCCGGATATGACGAAGGCCCCGATGCCCTTGATTTCTCAGGGGTATCGGGGCCTTCGTGATGGCGGTGACGGTGGGATTTGAACCCTTCCCGGCGGTCTGCTCTCACCTACGTTGGGATGCGTTCGCCTTGACTTTCCGCGGTTCGAGGACGTTGGTGGCGGACCCGACCCTCCCTCGATGTCGCTCGGATCTTGTCAACTCTCCCTCACGGCAGGAGGCCCGGGCGATGCCGCAGACGCGGGCGAACGCTATCCCTTGCGGCGTGCGCGAGCCCGAACCGCCCAGACAGCTATTGCCCCGAGAGCTGCGACGAGGAAGACGCCCCCAGCGACGGCGAGGACGACCGCACCCTCACCGGCACCGTCGGGGGCTGGCGTCGCCGCGTCGCTCGCGGTGGGCTCGGGATCCGGCGTCGCCGCCTCATCGTCGGCCGTGGCCGTCGGATCCGGTGTCGGCTCGGCGCCCGGCTGAACGCGCGTCTCCTCGTTGCGGCAGGCGGGCTGGTCCCAGCCGAGCGCGGGCTCCGCGTCAGCCGCGGGCGCGTATTGGAAGTCGTACGACTCTGAGATGGGGTGTCCGTCGCTGGAGACCGCGTTCCAGACGATCGTGTACGTGCCGGCGTCGCCGAGGGCGACCGGGGTGGTGAGAATGTTGAGGTCGATGGTCGAGCAGGATGTCTCGTAGTAAAGACCGTCAGGCCCCTGAACCTGCGCATAGCTGGTCTGCTCGAAGTCGATCAGCTCGCCGCTGAAACTGAGCGTGACCGCGTCGAGGGCCGTGACGGTCTCTCCCGCGGCAGGGCTCGAGTCGAGCAGATTGTCGTGAGCTGCAGCGGGCGAGGACGCCAGCAGAGTGGCCGCTGCTGCGGCCACGAGGGCGAGCGACGCGCGCCGGATAGTAGGTGTGAATGTCCGTGACATGGTTCTGGATCTTTCTGTGGGCGCACGGGAGCATCCTCCCGGCGCGGGATGAGAGGGGGAGGTCACGCCCGGACGGGCGGACCTCGCCTCCTTGCTCCTCCGAGAGTTTGCAGGTGCCGCGCCAGATCCGGGGTGTGGAAGCGTGTGCGCAGTCGCTGCACGCGCGCCGCTTCGAGGAACATGGCGAACCGCCGTGCACGGCGCCCCGTGACGATAGCCAGCAGCATGAGCAGCAGCCGTTCGCCGAATGCGAGCACCAGGGTGGCACAACGGCAGCTACAACATGAGAGAACCCCATCCGCGTATCCATGTGAGCCGACACGCCCAGCGGCGCGTCCGGCATCGTCATGGCCGCCCCATGCATTACGTGTCCGGCCGGTGTGGGAACCTGACTGGTGACGGTATCCCACCCTGCGGAGAGCATGAGGTGGAACAGCGCCTGACTTGCGGTCACGGCTGCCGCCAATCGCGGCAGCGACAGGCGCCGCCCGACTAGCACGGTCGCGATCGGCACGGCGAACGCGACCGCCGCCGAGATACTCATCAGCGGGGCGGCATGGCCTTGTGCGGCACCATGAAAGGTCGCCGCCAGCAGCGTCGAGACTAGCGCGGCCGCGAGACCGCGGACCACGCGCGCGCTCCGGTGCTGGCGGGGGGCGCTCACCCCTGGAGTGTACGCAGGTGTCACGCCCGTCCTCTCGGATGGAGGATCACGACGGCGGCGACGATCGGGATCGCCCCGAGCGCGGCGATCACGCCCGCCACACGTTGGTCGCCCATCGGATCAAGACCCCAGACGCGTCCCATGGCGCCGAACCAGTCGGCGATCATGAGCCCCGGCTGCAGGAGCACCCAGGCGCCGAGTGCGAGCGGTGCCAGGATGGCGAGCCCGGCGACCACCGTCCGCATCGCCCGCGGCAGCGTCGACGAGCGCAGCGACCGAATCAGGAGCACTCCGCTCACCAGCGTCAGCACGACGCGCAGCTCGTGCGCGAGCGGGTCGGCCAGCGCCCAGCGGAGCGCTCCGGTGGCCGACGTGACCCACAGGATCAGGACGAACAGAGCCACGCCTGCGAGCGGATGACCGAGCACGCGCGCGACGGTCGATCGTCTGAACGCATGAATCCACTCGCGGCAACCGCGACTGTCGTCGGTGCGAATCAGGATCGCGTCGTCCGCGAGACGCAAGGGGGCACCGAGGACGAGCAGCAGAGGGACGACGGTTGCAAGCAGCAGCCGGCCGAGCATGTCGATGCTGTGGAGGTAGTCGGCGTACGCGGCGATCGGCCCGCCTGTCACCCACATGAGCAGCAGCAGGCCGCCCAGCCATGCCGCTGTGCGCCGGGACGCCCAATCCTCACCGCGCCCGCGCAGCCGGCGGACTCCGGCAACATAGAAGAACGCCACGAAGCCGGCAACGACGGCCCAGAGGAGGTCGAGGTCCCAGGTCGTGAGCCAGCGGCTCAGGGTCAGCTCGGGCGGGAGGGGCGCTTCGGTGAGGATCTCGGCCGCCGTGGTCAGTGCTGGTGTCGTGGCATCGGCAGGAGACGGCGTGCGCGCAAGCGCGGCGGCGGCACCGCTGGCCAACCCCATGACAGCGAACTCGATCAGAACGAACACCCAAAACATGCCGCTGCCGGTCGCGCTTCTGGCGATGAACCGCCGCCGATGTGCCGCCCCGATGGCGCCGAGCAGCACCAGTGCGCCGACCTTTATCGCGAGTACGGTTCCGTAGGCGCTAAGCAGGTCACGCCACCCACTGAGCGAGGTCATGGTGCGGGCGATGCCGGACACGGTCACGACGATGAACGCGACGAGCGCCAGCGTCGAATACCGTTCCACGAGCACCCGCACGCGGTGCTCCCGCATGATTGGGCGCAGAAATACCAATGTGAGAAGCCCGCCGAGCCACACGGATGCACCGACGACGTGCAGTACGAGAGCCATCACCGCGGCGTCGTGGTTGGCGAGGCTGCCGGAGTGCCCCTGAGTGGCCATCGGCACCAGTGTCGCAACCGAAAGGACGCCGGCCAGCAAGGTCGCGACCCAACCCCGCACCGCGAACGCGAGCATGGTGATCGTTGCCGCGGCGATCGTGGTGATCAGCCAGACCCGTCCGAGTTCGGTTTCGGTGAGGAACCGGCCCAGCTGCTGACCGAACTCCGCCCCGAGCGAGAGCTGCGGATTGAACGACGACAGGAACGTCAGAAACCCGGTGATTCCGCTCGCCACGGTCAGCACGGCCGCGCCGACCGATGCCGTATCCAGCGCCGTGTCGAACTCGCGTTCGCCGGCCCGCAACGCGAACAGCGCGAGCACGAGAGCGCCGACCATCGCCGCGGCAGCGAGGTTGACGAGCAGCTTCGCCGCCGGCAGCCCCCACCTAACGAGCGCACCCGGGTCGCTGGTCAGGCGCGGTGAGGCACCCCCGCCGATGACCAGGGCGACGACGACTGCGAGCATTGCTGCCAGGAGCAGGATCGCCGGTCCTGCAAGACGCAGGCTCTGGGGCTTCACGGAGCGTCCTTCCCCTGTGGCGTGTCGCTGTCTGGAGCGGTGCACGCTCCCGTCGTGGGAAGTTGCTGGACGGCTCCGGCGAGGACACCGAGCACCTGGTCGGCGGAGATAACGGTGGTGTCGACGTAGGCCTGCGCGGCGGGCTGGCGGCCGTAAGTGGTCAGCCGCAGGTTCGGCGTGTCGGTCTCGTCGACGATCCAGTCGACGCCACCGATGGTGACGCACTGAAGGGTGGTCGGCGCGGGAGGTTCGAGTCCGCAGCTGAACACCACCGCGGTCGGGTCACCCCATGCGGCGGTCGCCTGTGCATCGGTCCAGCGACGCGGCAAGTCGTCGATGGTGTCCGGTACGCGCACCGACACGTCGGCGCAGCGTGGGTCGTTCGCACTTGCCGCGGGCTGCACCGTGACAGTGGCGACGCAACCGGCCAAGGCGACCGACAGCGTGAACGCCGCGCCGAGGGTGCTGAGTCGTCGGATCATGAGGCTCTCCATTCGCGGTCGCGGCAGGCAAGCACCGCCGGAAGGCGGGGAATCAGTGGGAGCAGGAGCAGCGTTGCGACGCTGCCCGCGACGGCGACGCCGGTGATCCAGGGGCCGAGCAGCACGCCGGCGGTGACCCCGGTGTGCAGCGGCACGGTCGTGATGCGCGCCGCAGCCTCGGCGGCCGGGACCTCATCGATAACGCGCCCGTCGGCACCGATGACCTGGCTGGTGCCGGTCGTGGAGACGTTGACGACGGTCCGTCCGGTCTCGATCGCGCGCATCCGCGCGATGGCGAGTTGCTGGAGGTTCTCGTCGGTGCCGCGGAAGTCGGCGTTGTTCGTCTGGAACACGTACGCCTGTGCCCCGCCCAGTGCACCGGCGCGGATGACGTCGTCGTAGATGACGTCGAAGCAGATGGCGAGTCCGAGCGTGCGGTCGTCGAGGGCCACGACGGGTGCGTTGTTTCCAGGCGCGTACTCGCGCTGGATCATTCCGATCAGATCGGGGGCGATCGTCTCGTAGAGCCAACGGTCGGGCACGTACTCGCCGAACGGCACGGGGTTCGCCTTGTCGTGCGGCTGCGGTGCCTTCTTCCCGGTCCACAGCAGTGAGGTGTTGTAGGTGCTGCCGTCGCGTTCGGTGGCGGCGTTCACGAGCAGCGGCGCGCCGGCGCGGCGCACCGTTTCATCGAGGATCGCGGCCGTAGCGGGGGTGTTCAGCGGGTCGCTGTCGACGGATCCCTCCGGCCAGACCAGCAGATCCATCGGCGCACCGAGTAGCGGCTCAGTGGCGGCCAGCTGCGCGCGGAGGATATCGCCGGCTGCGCGGTTGTCGAAGTATGCCGAGGGGCCGTTCGCCTGCACCCATCCGATCCGCAAGCTGCCGGACGGCGTCGTCGGGAACGGTGGCACCAGCACGAGCGCTGCTAGCGCGCCGGCGAGGGAGGCGCTCGTCCAGAGCGAACGGAACGCCCCGTCACGTGCCGCTTCGATCGCGGCCGCGCACAGTCCGACGATCAGCAGGGACAATCCGCCGATGCCCATCCAAGACGCCAGGTCAGCGAGTGGCCCGCTTGCCTGGCTCAGTCCGATGCGCGCCCACGGGAACCCCGTGTACGGCCAGGATCCCATGGCGATCTCTCGCAGGGTCCACGCGCCGCCGACGAGAAGCGCCGTGAGCGCCCACCGACTGCGACGTGGAAACCGGTGCGCCCACCGGTACGCCAGCGTGATCGGCACCGACCCCGCCGCGAACAGTGCCGCCTGCAGCCCGGACAGCGCGACCCACGGCAGCGGCCCCAGGAACTCCGCCACCCACACCAGATGCAGCGGGAAGAAAGCCGCACCGAACACGAGACCGATCCCGAGGGCACCGCGCGCGCTGCGGCCGATCAGCGACACGAGCGCCAGGGCAATGGCGATGAAGGCCGCCGGCCACCAGCCGACCGACGGGTACGCGAGGTCGAGGATCACCCCGCCGAGCAACGCGGCAAGCAGCGCGAAGCGGAGAGGCAGCAGCGGGCGAGCCGCCGGCGCCCGCTCAACGGGATGCGCTGTCTCAGTCGGCGATGGCGCGGTCGAGGGCATCGGTGAGGTCGGTAAGGGAGTTGAGCTCGAGCTTCTCGCCGTCGAGGAAGAACGTCGGTGTACCGGTCACGCCCATCTCCTGCCCTGCCAGGAAGTCCTCCTCCACGCGCTCCTGGGTGGCGGGATCCGCGACCGCTTCGTCGTACGCGTCCATGTCGAGACCCAGTTCCTCGGCGTACCCGCGGAACCGGTCGGCTTCCGAGCTGGAGCCCTCGCCCCACTCGATCTGCGTCTCGAACATCCGGGCGTACATCTCCTCGAACCGGCCCTGCTGCGACGCTGCTTCGACGGCGATCGCTGCGTTCATCGAATTGAAGTGGCTCGGGATCGGGAAGTACCGCACGACGTAGTTGATCTCTCCGGCGTACTGTTCACGGATCTCTTCGACATACGGGTAGAAGGCGCCGCACGCCTCGCACTCGAAGTCGAGGAACTCCACGAGCGTGGGCGCGTCCGGACCGGCGTCGTCGAGTATGTGGGAGTTGCTGCGAGTACCGGGGAGCGCACCGTCGTCGGGTGTGACGGGCGCGGGACGGGTGACGTTCACGTAGACGATCGCGGCGAGCACCAGGGCGATGACGACGGCGATGGCGAGGAGCGTCGCTTTCACCGGGGTCGACAGCCTCTTGTCGGCTGGGGTGGGCGTGGTCATGGGTTCTCCTTCGATGAGGGCGGGAAGGCGGGGTCGTCGGTGACGGCGGGGAGGTGGTCGTCGCGGAGTCGGGCCACGGCCTGTGCGAGCTGGGGGTCCTCGCCCCGCGCGAGCCCGGCGTACTCCAGCCGCAGCCGCGGCGCACCTTCGCCGTCGCCCGGCTGCAACGTGGCCTTCACCCACAGGCGCCGCCGGGGCACGAGGAGGGCGGTGATGAGGCCGGCGGTTGCCAGGGAGGCGAACGCGAGCACCCAGCCGGCGCCGCCGTCTCGCTGGATTTGCAGCGAGACGAAGCGCTTGACCGAGGAGAGGGGATCGTCTGTTCCGGACACATCCGCGAAGGTGATCGTTCCCCAGCCGTGGGGCAGGTCGGCGGTCTGTCCGGGTGTGAGCTCGATGGATTCCAGGCCGGAGTCGCCGCCGGTGACCTGCGTCATCCCGGAGGTGTCCAGCGTGTACACGGAGCGGGGCGTGCCGTCGTCGATGCCGAGACTGCCAGAGAAGACGTTGAAGGTGGCGACGGGGTTGACCAGGTCCGGGTACACGGACGTGTATGCGCCCGTCGGAAGCGTCCCCTGGGTCGGGTAGAAGAACCCGACCAGGCCGATCTGCTCGGGCAGCCCGTCGGGGACCTTGATGATGCCGAGGGAGGTCATCATGCCGTCCTGGGGCAGAAACGGCTGGGGCTCGCTGTAGATGACCTCGCCCGCCGCATTGCGGATCGTGATCGTCGGCGCGTACCCGTTGCCGAGCAGGTAGATGCGGTCGCCGCCGACGTCGATCGGATCGTTCACTCGCACCACGTCCCTGCGACCTTCCGGGTCACCGGGAGCGCGGATCGTCAGACGTGCGGCGAAATTCCCGGCCTGTCCGGCACCGGGCGTGCCCGGCAGCTCATAGGTGACATCGAACCGGTCGAGCGTCAGCGAGTACGGTTCGAGCGCGGTGTTGTCGACGAAACGGCCGGGTGTGAACGAGGAGTAGTCGCTGAGGCTGTTGACGAACGTGGAGTCCTCGACGATGACCCGCTGTCCGGTGTACGCGAAGCCACCGGTGACGAGCACAGTGACGAGCACGCCGACGAGGGAGGCGTGGAAGACGAGATTGCCCGTCTCGCGGAGGTAGCCGCGTTCGGCCGACACCGACCAGGTGCCAGCCGCGTCATAGCGCTCAGTGCGGTACCCCTGACGGCGCAGCAGTCGTTCCGCGACCGCGATCGCGGCCGGTGCCTCGACGTCGGCAACCAACCCTCGGGGCACGTGAACGTCCTCGATCAGGTGGTCCTCGAGACGTCCCAGGCGCGCCGGAGTGCGCGGTGGTCGCGAGCGCAGCGCCTTCGCGTGGTGCCGGATTCGTGGGATGATGCAGCCGACGAGCGAGACGAACAGCAGCAAGTACACCGACGAGAACCACACCGACCCGTACAGGTCGAACAGCTGGAGTGCATCGAGCACGGGCGCGAGGTCGGGGTTATCGCGGAAGTACTGCGTCACGCCGTTCGGATTGGCCATCCGCTGCGGGAAGATCGACCCCGGTACCGCAATCAGTGCGAGCAGGAGCAGCAGCACCAGCGCCGTGCGCATGCTGGTCAGCTGCCGCCAGGCCCACCTCAGCCAGCCGGTCGCGCCGAGGGTCGGGCCCGTGATCCGGTCGTCGTCACCCCGGTCGATGTGATCGGCCGGGCGCATCGGGTCGGCTGAGACGGTGTCAGAACGGGAGGGTGACATTCACCATCACCCCCTGCAGCACGGACATGAGTCGACCCCAGGCGCCCGTGACCATCAGCACACCTAGCAGCACCAAGACGACGCCGCCGGCGATGTTGAACGCCCGGATGTGGCGGCGCATGAACGCGACGGAACGGGTTGCCCAGCCGAGGCCGAGCGCAAGCAGCAGAAAAGGCACGCCCAGGCCGAGCGAGTACGCCAGGCCAAGGAGCCCCGCCCGCCACGGGTCGCCGATGTTCCACGAGACCGACATGATCGCCGCAAGCGTGGGACCAATGCACGGTGTCCAGCCGATCCCGAGCGCGATGCCCAGCAGAGGCGCTCCGACGAGACCGAGGTCGCGCCCGAGACGGATCCGGACTGTGCGCTGAGCGGTGCGGAAGACGCCGATGAAGACCAGCCCCATCGCGATCACGAGCACACCGAGTACCCGGGTGAGCAGGTTCGAGTGCTGCAGGAAGAACAACCCGAACACGCCACCGAGGATCGTGACGGCCATGAACACAACGGTGAACCCGCCGATGAAGAGCCCCACTCCGATGAGCAGCCGGCGCCTCGCGGTTGACCCACCGTCCTCGGGTGATCCGACCGCGGATCCGAGATAGCCGAAGTAGCCGGGCACCAGCGGCAGGACACATGGCGAGGCGAATGAGATGAGCCCGGCGAGCGTCGCTATCAGGACTGCCAGCCACAGCGATCCGTCGACGATGACCGCACCCATCTCAGTGCACCTCGGCGAGCACGTCGTCGATGAGCGTCGACAGGATCGATGCCGACTGCAGTTGCCCGATGATACGCCCGGCGACCCGGCCCTGCCGATCCATCACGAGCGTCGTCGGGGTCGCCTGGATAGGCGTCGCGGCGGCGAACGCCAGTTTCACCTGACCATCGTTCGCGTCGATCACGCTCGGATACGTGACCCCGTTGTCTGCGGCGAACGCGCGGGCGGACGCCGGCTGGTCGTAGATGTTGATGCCGAGGAACCCGACATCCTGTTGCTGGTACTTCTGCCAGACCTCCTCGAGCATTGGAGCTTCGACGATGCACGGTCCGCACGCTGCGTACCAGAAGTTCACGACGTACACGCGACCGGCGAAGTCATCGCTGGAGGCGGGCTCGTCGTACTCCGTGACGCCGTCGAACACGACCGGGTCACCGCGCTCGGCGACCGGGATCTGCTCGACGCGGAAGTCACCGGATTCGTAGGTCTGCACGCCGGAGTCGTATCCGGCTGCCACGCCGTCCTGCGGTGTGCAGCCGACGAGCGCGACGAGTAGCGCTGCGGCAGCGAGCAGGCTTACGGCCGTGCGAGGGCTCGGCCGGGGATGGGATGTCATGGGTCTCCTCGTGATCGGCAGTCCGACGCACGCCGGAGCGCGCTCAGCGCGCGGGCACGACGGTTGCGTGCGCCACGTCAGCCGATGGACGCCTCACGGCATGCGGGCGACGTCCCCGGCGGGCGACGTCGCAGTGACCGCGATCAGGTCCGGGAGATCCCCAGCAGAGCAGGCGTCAGTACCGGCGTGAAGGTGGGAACCGGACGAGGAACGGAGAACAGCAGCACGCCGATCGGAACCCTCGCGAGCAGTCGCGGGCGGTGCATGAGTGACCGGGCGGCGGCGATCGCGAGCAGAACACAGCAGAGCGCGCCGAGCAGGCACAATGCCGTCTCCTCCGCGCCTGCTCCCTCGGGAGCGAGCACCACTACGACCTCGGCGTCGGACACGGCAGAGTCCGACGGGGCTCTGTCCCCGCCGATGCTCACGGTCGCCGTGGCAGCGGAGCGTTCGATGCTGTCGTGCGCCGACGTCGTCCACAGGCCTAGCAGCAGCAGGGCAACCGCCCCAAGGACCAGCACGATCCATGCGACGGCACCTCGTCGGCTCCCCGTGGGGGTACCGTCGACGGCGGTCAGGCGCATGTCCTTCAGCATAAGTGTTCGCTGCTGACAGTTCCGCCCCCTGATGAGACCGACGCCGCGGCCCGCGGACCGGTGACGCCCAGGGCGATCCCGACGATGGCGGGCGCGTCGTTGATGAGCGGTGCGGTCCTCTTCACCGGTCAGCATGACGACGTCGATGTCCTGCTTCCGCCACAATCGGGTGGTCTCGACTGATTCGTGCCGCAGCTCGTCGCGCACCTCGAGCACTCCTGCGATTTGCCGGTCGAGTTCAACGATGACCACGGCCATACCGGTCGCAGCCGTGTCCTCGGTGGCTTCCCGCGAGCGCGCGCGACGTTAGCCAGCGGTACTAGAGTCCCGGCACGGTCGACCGCACCGGCCGGCACCGAGTCACCCGGGTCCGATATCTACGGGGATCGACTCGGCAGTAGCAGTGATTCTGATGTTCTGCAGTCGCGTACTCGGCACCCTGACGATCAAGAATAGTCAGCACCTGCTGTATAGTCAGCATATGCTGACTGTTGCTTCTCGCCTCGACGTCATGAATCGGCTCGGCCGGGCCATGGCGGACGCGACGCGCTCCCGGATCCTGATGACCCTGCTGGACGGCCCGAGCTACCCCGCCGTGCTCTCGCGCGAGCTCGAGCTGACCCGATCGAACGTGTCGAACCATCTGACCTGTCTTCGTGACTGCGGGATTGTGGTCGCCGAGCCCGAGGGACGCCAGACCCGCTACGAGATCGCCGATCCGCACCTCGCGGCGGCGCTCACGGCGCTGGTGGACGTGACGCTGGCCGTGGACGAGCACGCGCCGTGCGTGGACGCCGAGTGCACGGTGCCGGGCTGCTGCGGGACGGGAGCGGGCGCGTGAGCGCGGCGTGCGGCTGCGACGAGCCGGAGACCCGGGTCGGTGAGGAGGCCGAGGAAGAGCGGGAGCGTCCGTGGTGGCGGGACCGCGGGGTCATGGTCCCGGTGTTCTCCGGCGTCGCCTTCGGCACCGGTCTGGTCCTGGAATGGGCAGGGGCGGAGATCCCGGCACTGGTGGCGTTCTGGATCGGCCTGCTCCTGGGCGCGTCGACGTTCACCCCGGGCGCGATCCGCAAGCTGTTCAAGGGCAAGCTGGGCATCGGGCTGCTGATGACGATCAGTGCGGTCGGCGCGGTCATCCTCGGCTACGTCGAAGAAGCTGCGGCGCTGGCGTTCCTGTACTCGATCGCCGAGGCGCTGGAGGACAAGGCCATGGACCGCGCTCGCGGCGGGCTGCGGGCGCTGCTCAAGCTCGTCCCGGAGACCGCGACGATCCGACGGGACGGGGCGTCCGTGGTGGTCGCCGCGAAGGATCTGGCATTTGGTCAGCTGATGCTGGTGCGTCCGGGTGAGCGGATCGCGACCGACGGCATCGTGCGTGCGGGCCGGTCGAGCCTGGACACCTCCGCGATCACCGGCGAGTCCATCCCCGTCGAGGTCGAGCCCGGCGATGCGGTGTCGGCCGGGGCGATCAACACCGCCGGGGCTCTGGAGATCGAGACGACTGCGGCAGGCACGGACAACTCGCTGACCACGATCGTGGAGCTGGTGGAGCAGGCTCAGGCTGAGAAGGGCGACCGCGCCCGCTTGGCCGACCGCATCGCTCGCCCTCTCGTGCCCGGCGTGCTGATCCTTGCCGCCCTCGTCGCGATCGTCGGGTCGCTGCTGGGCGACCCGGAGCTGTGGATCACCCGCGCCCTCGTGGTGCTCGTCGCCGCGTCCCCGTGCGCGCTGGCGATCTCCGTTCCGCTGACCGTGGTCGCCGCGATCGGCTCGGCGAGCAAGTTCGGCGTGATCATCAAGTCCGGCGCGGTCTTCGAGCGGTTCGGTGTGATCCGCCACGTCGCCGTCGACAAGACCGGCACCCTCACCCGCAACGAGCCCACCGTCACCGCCGTCCTCACCGCCGACGGGGTGGACGAGGCGCAGGCATTGGCGTGGGCTGCGTCGCTGGAGCAGCACAGCACCCACCCGCTGGCCGCCGCGATCACCGCCGCCTCGCCCGGAGCCCCCGCCGCCCTGGACGTAACCGAGCAGCCCGGGCACGGGATCGAGGGCACCCTCGACGGGGCCCGGATCACCGTCGGCAGCCCCCGCTGGCTCGACGCCGGGACACTCAAGGACCACGTCGCGGGCCTGGAGGAGCAGGGCATGACCGTCGTGATCGTGCACCGCGACGGCGCGCCGGTCGCGGCGATCGGCGTCCGCGACGAGCTGCGCCCCGAGGTCCCCGAGGTGGTCCGCACCCTCGCCGCCCAGGGCGTCGGGGTGACGATGCTCACCGGCGACAACGCCCGCACCGCGCGGGCGCTGGCCGCGCAGGCCGGGATCGAGGACGTGCGCGCCGAGCTGCGTCCCGAGGACAAGGCCGCCGCGATCAGCAAACTGGGCCAGCACGGCTCGGTCGCGATGATCGGCGACGGCATCAACGACGCCCCCGCCCTGGCCGCCGCGGACATCGGCATTGCCATGGGCGCGACCGGCTCCGACGCCGCTATCGAGTCCGCCGACGTCGCCTTCACCGGCCACGACCTGCGGCTCCTCCCGCGCGCGTTCGACCACGCCCGCCGCGGACGGCACATCATCAACCAGAACATCATCCTGTCCCTGCTGATCATCACCGCCCTGCTCCCGCTCGCCCTGTTCGGCGTGCTCGGGCTGGCCGCGGTGGTGCTGGTGCACGAGATCGCCGAGGTCATCGTCATCCTCAACGGGCTCCGCGCGGCTCGCACGAGGAAGACCGCCTCGTGAATGTGCCGGGTGCCGTCGAGACGGCTGACGCCGGCGTCGCGGACGAGAAGGCCCCACCTCCCACCCGGCGGGCGGTCGGCGCGGCTCTCGCCGTCGGCGCGCTCGGCGTCGCTCTGGACCAGGGGACGAAGGCCCTCGCGGCCGCGCGGCTGACGCCGGGCGAACGGGTCCCGCTGCTCGGTGACTTGTACGGCCTGTCCCTGGTCCACAACCCCGGGGCCGCGTTCTCGCTCGGCGCGGGGTCGACGTGGATCTTTACGACCGCCGGCGTCCTCGCTTCGGTGGCGGTGGTCGTGTTCGCCGTGCGGCTTCGGGGCCTGCGGTGGGGTCTCGCCCTGGGCGTGGTCCTCGGCGGCGCGGTCGGCAACCTTGTCGACCGGCTCGGTAACCCGCCCGCGATCGGTCAGGGACACGTCACGGACTTCCTCGCCTACGGGAACCTCTTCGTCGGGAACATCGCCGACGTCCTCGTCGTCGTCGGCGTCGGCCTGGTCTGCCTGAACCTGCTCCGAGGGGATAAGCAACGTCTGCCTAGAGCGCAGTCCATTGCGCGTCGCGGTCGCGCGGAGGCGAGGGTTCGATGAAGATCACGCTGCAGTACTTCGACGAGTGTCCCAATTGGGTCGCGCTCGAGCGGAGCGTCCTCGAGATCATCGAAGGGCGACAGGACGTGACGGTCACGCGTCAAGCTGTTCGCACGGAGGAGGAGGCGGTTAAGATCCAGTTTCACGGCTCGCCAACACTGCTGATCGACGGCGTTGATCCGTTCGCTGACGCGAACCCACCCGTCGGGCTTGCCTGCCGCGTGTTCCGGACTCCTGTGGGACTGGCCGGGACGCCGACGGCGGATCAACTTCGCGCCGTCATCCTGGATGCGTTTGGATGACCCCCTCGTGCCCCGCAGTCATGCAGTCGGCTGGGCGCAAGCGATGATCGCTGTCCCCCTTCTGCGACCAATCTCTCCACCCTCGATCGGCGACTGCCGCTGTCGATTGGGGCAAGCGGTTTGAGACGTTCGTCTGCGTCAGCTCGAGATCGCGGGCGAGCTGAGCCGATAACCCAGCGCCTCGAGTAGCGACAGCTGGATCCGCGCTCGCGTGTACACCGGTCACTGGCCAGTCCTGGATCGCTGTTCGAGACGTGCCAGGTAGTCGTTGTAGCGGTTGAGGTCGTCATCGCCGTGCACGTCTGCGTAGCGGTCATGAGCACGCGCGCGGGCTGAGTCCTCGCGGAACCAGCGGTGCATGACGTACAGCACCATGATCAGCGTGGGCGCCTCGCCGTATGACCAGGCCAGCGCGCCGGCGACCTGCTGGTCCTCAAGGGGATCGAGACCCAGTGCGAGCGTGCTCTCAGCGAAAGTGCTGATCATCAGCGTGGTGCTCATCATGATGAACACACCGAAGAACGCGTGGAGGGCGGCCTCGACGAACAGGTCGATGGCGCGGGCGCCGTAGCTCATCCGCACCGGCAGCGGGTCCTCGGCGAGGACCGGGATCGTGAACAGCATTCCAACGACGAAGAACCCGATCTCAAGCGCCTGATGGCCCCATGGCAGCCGAAGCAGCGGGTCGGCGAGGTTGCCGAGGTAGAGCCCGTAGTACGCCAGCAGGTACAACGGCACCGCGAGGGCTGGGCTCAGCACCCAGCGGGCAGCGCGGCTGCGCAGCGCCCCGTGCGCGACACGCAGCACCCTACGCCCGAGGCCGCGATGCGGCGTGGCGCGCAGCAGTAGTGTGCCGGGCGAGCCGAGCACGAGCAGCGGCGGGATTGCCATCATCAGGGTGAGCTGCTGGAACATGAACACGGAGAATTGCACGTAACCGTAGCTCTCCACGCCCAGCCCCATCGTCAAGACCAAGGCGAGGCAGCCGGTAAGGAAGCAGATGGTGCGCGCTACCGACCACCGGCGTCGCAGCCACCACAGGCGGATTGCCCCGGCCAGGTAGGCGACCGCGAGCAGCAGACCCAGTGCAGCGAGCGGCGATGGCGGATACGGGCCGGGCGCGAAGTACTCCAGCAGGCCTGGGGGTGGCAGCGACACGTCGTCCACGGCGCTCAGGGGCGCTCGATCTTGATGAGCGCTCCAGCGACGAGGAAGACCACGGCCGCGACGGGCTGCGCCGCCATCCACACCGGCCCCTCGAACGGCATCGGCCACGCCGGGTTCCACAGCACACAGATCGCGGCGAACACCGGGATCCACCACCACTGGCGCGCCTGAACCGCAAACCATCCGATGATGATCGCGAAGATCGACACGACGTACAGGACGAGCATCGCCCACTCGCCTGCCAGCAGGAGCGGCGCGAGGAACAGCACCGGCGCGGCGAGGAGGCTCGGCGCGAGCGCGTTGCGCTGGTAGGTGGACGGGGTCCGCTTGGTCTTGCTCATGAGTTATCCGTTCTTCGCGGCGCCGACTGTGGCCGCGGCGTCCGAGGGGGCGGTGGTGAGGAATGCCCGCGTGCACAGGAGGTCGATGGCGAGGATGATCGCCCCGATCGCGAGGGCGACGTCCGCGAGATTGCCGATGAACAGCTCTCCGTACGCGAGGAAATCAATGACATGACCCTGACCGAACGCGGGCGGAGCGAAGAGCCGGTCGACCAGGTTCCCGAAGGCGCCTCCGAGGGTGAACCCCAGGGCGATCGAACTCGGCGTGGTCGCCGAACGGACCAGAGCAACGCACACGCCTGCAGTCAGAACCGACGTCAGGATCGTGATCAGCCAGGTCTGATCCGCACCGAACGACAGTGCGATCCCCGGGTTGAACGCCAGCTGCAAGCCGAGCAGGTCGCCCAGCAGCGGGATCCGGTCGCGTCCGCCCAGCGAGGACACGGCGATCGCCTTGGTCACCTGATCGATCGTGAGCACCGCGGCGGCGACCGCGCACCCGAAGGCGAACCCTACCGCGCGGTCAGTTCTCATTGGAACTCCGAACGGCGCGACTTCCGCGCTCTCTACGCCGTCGTTCCTGTCGCATCATGAGCACGATTCCGACGAGCGGCCCCACGAGCACGATCGGGAACATGATGCCCACAAACGCCATCAATCCGTCCGCGCCTTGCTGAGCTGGCTTCGTCTCGTACCCACTGGACGTCTCGCCCGGGTGCGGAGTAGGCGCGTCGTCCGGCTCGACAGTCGGTGCGCCTGTCGAGTCGGGCGAGTTCAGCATCCCGGCGACAGTGCTCGTGTATTCGTCATGGGAGAAGGTTCCTTCGAGGGCGTTGGCTCCTGCGTCGAGAGGGGCGGTTATGGCCAGGCCCAGACCAATGATGACGCCGATAGCGGTTCGCCGTGGCTGTGGATGTTCACGCATGGGCGGTGTCCTCTCCGGAGTGTGATTCGGGCTCCAGCTGGAAAGTCGAGTGCTCGACGGACACGTCGAAGTGCTCGGCTACGCACTCCTGCAATGCGCTGAGGAGAGCCGCGGTGTCGGCACTGTCCCGGACGACCACGTGCGCAGTCAGGATCGGCAGGTCGGATGACACGAGCGATGCATGCAGATCGTGAACCGCCACGACACCGGGCATCTCGAGAATGTGACGTCGGACGCTGCCCAGATCGAGCCCAGGAGGCGTCGACTCGAGCAGCACCCGCCCGGAGGCGCGCAGCAGGATGATCGTGCGCGGGACGATCAACGAAGCGATCACGATGCCCGCGATCGCGTCGGCCTGGTACCACCCGAATGCCCAGATGGCAACGGCGCTCAGAATCACACCGACCGAGCCGAGGGCGTCGTTCATCACTTCGAGGAACGCAGCGCGCAGGTTGAGGTTCTGCTTGCGCCCCCCCATCAAGACGAGAAGCGAGACGATGTTGGCGATCAGCCCGACAATGCCGAAGAACAGCAGGCTTCCGGATGCGATCTCCGGAGGTTCGAATAGGCGCCGGATGCCCTCGACGAGCGCGAACAGGCCCACGGCGAGAAGCAGGGCCGCCTGCGCCAGCGCACCGAGGACCTCCGCGCGGCGCAATCCCCACGTGTGCGTCTCGGTCGGCGGGCGGTTCATGAGCTGCGCGGCTGTGACAGCCATGGCGAGCCCGATCACGTCCGTGAGCATGTGGGTCGCATCCACCAGCAGCGCCAAGCTGCCGGTGATGATCGATCCGACCACCTCGATCAGAAAGAACGAGAGCGTGATCGAGAACGCGATCAGAAGCCGGCTGCGCGGTGTCCGCCCCGCATCGCCGGCGTGGTCATGTCCGGTTCCCATGGTTGGTGCCTCCTTACCGTTCCCAGCCATTCATGGCCGCTGGATGATGTGGCGGGCGACGCGGGCCGCGTCCCGCAGCACGCCTTGGATCGTGTCACCGCCGGGATACCCGTACCGGGGCAGTCCGGCAGTGAACAGCCCAGGCATTGATGTGCGGCCCCGCTTGCGCGGGTGAGGGCGCACGTCGTCCGGCAGCCAGTCGTCGCCGGGCCGATAGCCGGTGGCGAAGACCACGGATGTCGGACCGAGTTGCCGTCCATCCGAGAGCACGACCTCTGCGCCGATCGCTCCGACCGCCGCGGGTGCGATGTCGACTCCGGCCTCGCGCAGTTCCGCGTAGCTATCGGTGAACAGCGGCTCGGGCACCTGTTCTCCGGTGAAGCGCCGCTGCCGGTCGCCAGACATGGTGGGATACGCGGCCGCGGGTCGTCGACGTCGAGGGGTGCGGGTGGCCAGCGTGACGCGGTGGCTCGCGAGGAGTTCTCGGGCGAGCTGGACCCCCGCGTTCCCGCCGCCGACGATGAGGACGTCCCCGGCGGGGATCTGCCGTGGGTACTGGTACTGGCTGCTGTGCAGCACCGTGCCTGGCACCGTGAGGTCGGCGACCCAAGCGGGCATGTGGGGGCGGGCATGGGCGCCGGTGGCACAAACGACGTTCCGGGTCTGCACGTCGCCCGCGTCCGTGCGCAGTTCGAGCGTCGTACTGTTGCCGACCCGCCTCACCTCGATCGCCTTCACCCCCCAGCGCGGGATGAGGCCGATGTGCTTCTCGAACGCGGCGAGGTACGACGCCATCTCATCCACACGTGGGTGCCGGCGAGGGTCACCGGGGAAGGGGAACGGCGGGAGTGCGCTGTGCCGGGCCTCGCTCAGCAGCCGCAGCGAGTGCCATCGCGACGCCCAGCTGCGGATCCGCGGCGCCCGGTCGATCACGACGAAGTCGCGTTGCGGAACCAGTCCACGGAGCACGAGCTCGGCCGACACAGCCAGTCCCGCCTGCCCCGCTCCGACGATGATCGCGCGTCGATGTGACAGTCCTAGCTTCTCAACGCGAGCATTCATACGATCAGGAAGATCACGGTGACGAACGACCAAACCAACGCGAACGCGAGGCACATGACCAGCGCGGCGGCCAGGACCAAAGCGGCCTTATTCCAGGCTTTCAAGACAACAACTCCAAACAAGATCCACGACACAGGACAGCGCGCGGTCAGGCCACCGGCGCTACATCGCCACCCAAGGGCGGCAACTGGCGGATCAGGTTCGGGAGATCGAGAGTTGGGTCAAAGTAACCGCTACGGGCCGGCGTCCGGGCTCGCAGAACGACGGGCTTGGATGGACGGGACTGACCGACAGCATCGACGGTGCATGCTCGCGTCGCAGTCTCAGGAACGACACCACCAAGGCAAGCCCGCACAGCGCTCCGAGCAGACAAGCGGCGAGTCCGAGTGCGGGCCCGCCGCCATCGCCCGCGAGTGTCATCGACACGGATGACGCCGGGTTGCTCGTCACCAAGGCGTCAGCGTCTGGAGCCTGGCCGCTTGCCGTCACGGATGAGGCAGGTGCAAGGACCTCCGGCCCCGCATGGAACGCCGTCCACGCGCCGACCACCATGAGCAGCACGAGGACTGCGCTCCTAATGATCCTCGTTATCGCATCCCAGTTGCTCCGCCCCGCGTCCATGTGGTTAGAGCGAAGCGAGCCCATCAGAACCATCTTAGGTCCGGGACTTGTAGAAGCGGCAACTGTTCTGCAGTGCATGGCCTGCTCGACATCCAGCCAGGGAGGATGAAGGGTACGCCGATGAACACCGCGGACCCGCTCGGCGTGGCCGCGCGGTGGGGCGACCTAGAAGCGGCGATTCACCACACCTAAGAAGCCGAACTCGAGGACGAGCCTCGCGAGGTCTCAGCCGTCCGCGTGCGAGGATACCCAGGCGAAAGCCCTGGCCCGCCACAACGCAGGATCTGCGTTCCAGGTCAGGGTGTGATCCGAATCGAACGTCTCCACCCGAACAATGTAGGGAAGTCGCTGCGCCAGTAGACGCGAGACCCTCACGGGCGCCGACGTGTCTTGGATGCCGTGAAGGATCAACGCCGGCACGTGCAGTTCGGCCGCGGGCTTGAGCCAATCGAACGCCGCGAGCGGAATCTCCGACCGGAGGCCGAGGACCCGCGCAAGCACGCCACGCTGCAGCCAAGGGAGTGCGAACAGGCCGACGCACGATGGCAGACCGGCACGCCGGCAGTTCGCCCCGATCGTCGTCACCCAGTCGAGGACGGGCGACTCGAGGACGAGCCTGTCGATGGCTCCGTCGAACTCCGCGTCCACGGCGAGTTGCAGGGCGATCGCGGCGCCCATCGACCATCCGAACAGGACCACTCGGCGCGCGCCTTGAGCGAGCGCATACCTGACGGCAGCCCGAACGTCGTCGGTCTCCGTCGCGCCGAGTGTTGACCGACCGGAGCCCACGCGGGGCCCTTCACCGTCGTTTCGGTACGACACGACCAGCGAAGTCAGCCCAGCATCCGCGGCGACCAGGACGCCGCGCAACGTGCCGGCACGAGGGCTTCCCAGCCCGTGGATGTGGATCGCCCACTGATCGCTTGGGACGCCTGACGGGTGGATGAGCCATGCGGGGGCCGGGCCCGCGGGTGTGTCCACCGCGACATCCAAGGCATCGAGCCCCGCGTCGACAGGGTCGCGGTAGTAGATGCCGCTCCACGACGCGCGCGCTCCGCCCCGCAAGTCGGCGCCGGGCGTGACCCCGAGCACAACGCGGGTCACAGTCGAAGCCTTTTCGTCAACGACGGCACCGAGCCGCACCCATCCCCCATCCTCGAGCCAGAGGTTGTAGAAGCCCGACGCCTGGGTCCGCGGGGTGCGGTCGAGCACCGCCGCATCCTGTTCCCCGTGCCGAATCACGTCGCGCACGACGAGGTCGTACACGCGCGCGCCGGGCGGTGCCGTCAGCCGCCGGGCGATCACGAAGCCAATGCCACCGGCTGCAGCCATGACGGCGGCACCCATGGCCCCGGCGACTATCGCGAGCGCTCTCAACGCGGCTCCTTCGGGCATCCCACATGAGGTGCTTCCGCCTTGAGGGAGGCCCCGGCCTCGCCCGCCATCAGGTGTGCTTCGGCACTCTCGACTGCCAGCCGCTCAGCATCGCTCAACGCGAAGGCGACGCGCGGGTCGATGACGGCATCTCGAACTTCGACGATCTGGCGGTGCAGCTGAGTCTCGGCGTCTTCGCGATGAAACGCCGGCTCAAGCTGACTCAACCCCGGCCGCACATCGATCGCTCTCTCCCAGATAGGCGTCACCTGTGCGAGGAGCGCACGAGTCCCCTCCTCGCGCGAGCGGGCACGCACCCAGCGCAGCGCGGGTTGGGCGCCGAGCCCGAGGCAGAGGAACACGAACGTCGCCAGGAAGAGTGGATCGTAGACGGCGCTGAACCCATCCATGAGCGTCAGGTTCCCGACGATGTGCGCGAGATCCATGGCGATGACGACGAGGGACAGCGCGAGGCCGGAGAGGCTCCCAACCAGCACCGAGACCGCCGGCAGGCGCTCCGAGCCACGACTTCGTCCGATCTGACGAGATGCGGCAGCAGCCATGGCGGTCAGCACGACGCCGTCGTAGGTGAACTGGATGATCGAGTACGTCGCGGCGGCCGGCTGTGCCCCGAGGTCCAGCATGAACGTCGTCGTCGTCTCGCCCCGGTCGATGCATGCGAAGGCTGTGACGGCGCCAACGACTGCGACCGCCAGTACTGAACGACCGAGTGCGATGTGGGCGACTCGCGACTGATACTGCATCGCCTTCGCGACTCCCCGCCCCAGGAAGAACACCCCCACCATCAATGTGAGGTCGGCAAGCAGCGTGACGACGTTCGTGCCACCGAGCACCGGGTCGACCCACCGGTAGGTGGTGTCGACGTTGAACGTCATCGCGATCGCGATTGTCACCGCGGAGTAAAGGATGCTGCGATCCGCTCGGCCGCGCCGCAGGATGAGAAGGTTCGCAACGAGCAGCCACATCAGGGCGGAGGCCGCGATCGGGATCACCCGAAGATCTCCAGATAGCGAGAGTGGTGAAGCGCCGAACCGCGGATCGCGCCAGCGAGGTGATCCGCGAGCGACTCCGCCACGATCTCGTCGTCCGTTACAAGGTCCTGGCGGCGAAGCAGACGCTGGCGAGTGGATGCAGGAATGTCGGGCAGCAGGAAGTCGGGCATCGTCGCCTCTTCGTGCTCGCCGTGGCCGAGCATCATGTGGGCGAGCTCGTGGAGCACGAACTGCTGCCGATGCAACGCCGACTCACTTCGCGCGTGCAGGACGAGATCCTCGGTATCCGTGATCAACCACACCGCGCAGATGCCTTCCTGGTCGCTCAGATTCGCGAGTTCCACGATCCGAATCGGACGCAATCTGCGTCGCTGCAACGCGCAGACGAGATCGTCGAATGAGAAAGCCTCGCCGAGCGCGAGCTCTGCCATGGCCGTCGACACGGTCGCTTCGATGTTCACGGTTCCACTCCTTCCGCATCCATCCGACCCGTCGCAGCGCACGCACCCGCCGGGCCAGCCGCTATCTGTTCGCCACTTCCTTGTCCAGGAATCGACTGATCGCCTCAAGCGCCTCCGGGGAGATGTCGCCGAGAGTTCGCGCCGCATACGACTTCACCTTCGCTGCCCGCATCGATCGGACCAGATCGAGCTGCGCCCTGACCTTTGCCGGCATCGGCGCGTCGCCCCCCTCGGCAATGAACGAAGCGTCGACGTCGAAGAACTCAGCAAGCACTTCGAAGAGCGGGCGGTCTTGCACGTACCGGTGCCCATTGACCATGTACGTCCACCGAGACCGGGACAGGTTGACGCCCCGATCGCGTGCGAACGCGGCGATCTGGGAGTAGGTCGGCTCCGATCCCGACTCGGCAATGGCGACGTCGAGCAGCAGTCGCAACCGCCTCGCCAGGTCCTCCGCCGCTGCTTTGCTTTCATCCTCTGTCATGTTCCCCTGACCATCCTCCGCCTTCGGGTAAGGCTCGGTCACAGCCGTTGAGCACGCCCAACGTCCCCCATGTGGATGCTCACGCTACTCGTTGGGCATGCTCAACTCAACCGTTGCGCGGACCCGGCTCGAGTGCAAGGCTGAGTCGCGCCCAGGTTTGAGCATGCTCAACGCGAACGATGGATACGACGACATCGCCGAGAGGGGTCGACATGCCAGACGACCGCATGGCAGACCAACGCGGCCAAGATCACGCGAACCGGCTAGAACTCGCCCAGCACCTGCTCCAGCCGCATCACCATCTCGGTGACCTGGGCGTCATCCACGATGTACCGCACGCGCTGTCCGCGCGTCGCGACGTCACGCGGCGGATCCGCGATGATCAAGCCCGCGTCGAGCAGCCTCTCGAGCCCGTTGTAGACGGTCAGTGCTGGAATCTCGAGCGCGTCGGCGATCTCGCCCCTGGTCTGGCCAGGGTTCTTCCGCAGATGACCAATGATGGTCGCCTGCATCATGTTCCCGAGAGCCTTGATCGGATCCTCCGCGTAATCGCTGTTCGCGGGGCGGGTGTATCGGGGCACCGACCCAGTCTGACGCAGGCGAGATTCACTCGTCCACCGAACGGAAGCGAAAAGTGCTTCCCCTTCGCAAGTGTAGTGTTATATGCTTCCCTCATGTCAAGGCCGGCGGAGCTCAATGGAAGGCGCGGGAGGTAGCTGATGTCGCACCCCCGCACTCCCGCTCGCCGTGGCTTCGTCTGGGCCATCATCGGCGGCGTCATCGTCGTCGCAGCGATCGTCGCGATCATCCTCTCGTCCGTCAGGGCACAGGCGCCGACCGCCGACCCCACTCCGAGCAGCGACCCTGGCGAGACGTCCGACCCGAGCGCGACGGCGCCTGCCACCGGCGAATTCGTCGACGAGACCGTGTCCGAGAGGGGCTGGGTCCCGGAGCCGATCACGACGGACCCGGACGCGTACCTGCGCGCGGCGCTGGCGGCGGCATCTACGTTCGACACCCAGCGGAGCACCCGGCCGGAGTGGCTCACATACCTCGACAAGTGGTTCACGCCCGACACCCGCTACACGTCCGACCAGGATCGCGAAGACGACATGCGCGCCTCGCAGCTCGAACTGCGCCAGGGCGTCGTGCTCCCCGAGGACGAGTGGAACTCGCTCGCGAACGAGGAAGGGCGGGTAACAGCCGAGGTGCCGGGCGAGATCACCTACGACGACGTTCCGGACGACGCATCCGGTGACATGCGCATCGGCACCGCCGACGTGGTGCTGACCTTCACCCGGTCCGACGGTTCCGGGAGCGAGACATCGTACGACGAGACCGTGCGCGTGAGCGTCCAGGTGCTGTGCGGCGCGGGCTCGATCCCGACGCCGGAGAGCGCGCAGCAGCCCGGCGACTGCAAGGTCGTCCGCTACTTCTCAGGATCATTGGAGCCCTGACATGGGCGCCCCGGTCGCTGCCGCTGCAGCCCTCGCGAACACGAGGACCGGGCGCAAGATCGTGACAGGGGCGATTCTCCTTTTCGCGGTTTTCGCAGCACTGCTGGCCACACCGCTCATCGCCGTTCCGTTCGCGGTCGCGGGACAGTCGGTTGCCACCACTGTCGAGCGTCGGCCGGCACTCATCACCAACAGCGAGTGGGCATACCCGCTCGCCGGTGGCTACTTCAAAGGACGGGGCTTCGGTTTCAACCCGGTGATCGGATGCAGCTACTGCTCGATCGACCACCAGGGTTACGACATGGCCCAGGGCTGCGGCGCGACGGTGTACGCGGCCGGCCCCGGCGAAGTGATCACCGCCGGTTCGTATCAGGGGTACGGGAACGCCGTCCGCATCGACCACGGCGGCGGTCTCGTGACGCTCTACGGCCACATGCAGTGGGGTTCCCTCCGCACGTCAGTCGGCGCGACCGTCGCGGCCGGCGCCCCGATCGGGGCGGAAGGCAACACCGGACGCTCGTTCGGCTGCCACATGCATTTCGAGGTGCAGCGAGACGGCGCCGCCATCGATCCGCAACCGTTCCTGGCCGCACTCGGCCTTCCGCTCAAGTGATCACATCGAGGGAGCAAGTCATGCGAGTCACACTCTTCGCCCCGGCGGACGTCGACGTCCCCGACATCGAGCCCGACTTCTCGGCGCCCTTCTTCCAGGGCTTCCAGGTCGTCGCCTCCTACATCCTCGCCGGCGCGATGATCGTCGTCCTCATCATGCTCATCATCGCGGGCGCGGCGCTCGCGTTCCGCGGCCTCGCCTCCGACCGCGTGCGCACATGGGCGGGCGAGAACATCCTGTGGATCTTCATCGCCGCCGCCGTGCTGGGCGCTGCAAGCGGCCTGTTCCAGTGGTTCGTCAACTTCGACTTCGGGTTCTGATGTCTCGGCTGCGCGCTGTGCTCATCGGGGCCGCGGTGGGAGCCGGCCTCGCCTTCGCCTCCCTCGTTCCCGCCAGCGCAGCCATGGCATCCGTCCAGACGGCGCCCACGGCAGCCGATGCGACCCCCGTGACCGGCGAGCCGTGGTCGTCGCCCGCCTTCCCCGTCGACTGCTACCGCGTCGATGCGCAGATCTCCTGCACGCCGCAGAGCACCGCCGAGATCAAACCGCAGCAGTGCTTCATCAACGTGTTCTTCGACGGGGCGAAGGCGACCGTGTGCACGACCGACGAGGGGCACGTGGCGGCGATCAAGACGAGCGGGGGCAAGCCGCTGCTCGTCGAGTACGGATGCTCGCTCGGCGACGTGGTGTGCGTCACGTTCGAGAATGCCGGGCGCGGCATGGCGCTCTCGGCCACCGCGATGATGTTCACGGTTGCGCAGAACATGCGCTTCGACACGTCATCGCTCCTGTGGACGGCATCCACCGGCGAGTGGTCGTTCTGGCAGTGGGCGGTGCTCGCGGTGCTGTTCGGCGCGATGGTGTGGGCGATCGCGGCGGCCGTCATCTCCGGTGACCGGGCCGAGCTCGTCGGGGCGGTCTTCCGGAGCTTCATTGCGGTCCCGGCTACCGCGGTCACTCTCTGGGCGACCGGTCACCTGCTGAACGCCATTGACGACCTCACCTGGTACGTCATGAACCGCGACGGCCCCTATGGGTTGTTCGCGACGCTGCAGTCGGTGATGTGGGCGGGCGGGCAGGCGAATTACTTCTTCGCGTTCGTCATCCACGGGTTGCTGATGCTCGGGATGCTGCTGCTGATGCTCGTGTTCGCGTTCCGCAACATCGTGCTCGCAGCCCTGATCGCGGTGGGTCCGATCGCATGGATGCTGTATCCGGCGCGCACCGTCGGGCCGCAGTGGGTGGTGCGCTATGTGTCGGCCGTCGTCGTGCTTCTGCTCACGGGCCCGCTCACGATCGGCTTCCTCACGCTCATCATCAACGGGCTCGCAAACGTGCGGACGATCTGGGATCCGCAGTCTTGGCCACTTCTGATCGGTCTCGTGCTCGTGGCATTCGCGCCGTTAGCTGTGTTCGGCCTGTTCAGCTTCATCGGCGCCGTTGCGGCGGACTCGGTCGGTTCCCGGATTGGGTCGGGCGCAGGGCGCGCCGCGTCGAACGCCGCACGATCGGTGGCTCGGGTGCCGAGCCGCATCGCCGCGATGCCCGCCGGTGCCGGGGCGGGCACGGGGCGCCACGGCCCAGCGAGGGGCGCGCCGCCGGCGGGAGGCGGCCCATCTTCCGGGACGTCCCAGCGATCCCCTGCCGGCCAGACCGGCGACACAACCTCCCCGAAGGCGACAGGCGCCAGCGGGGCAACGCCGACCTCGCCACCCCAAACGGCGGCGCCGACGAGCGCCCCGCCACGCACTCACACCGAGAGGACCGCGTGATGACGACTCAGGAACTCGACCGCCCTGTTCGGCTGCCGCGGCGTTCCCGGCAGGGCGTCGTGATGGGGATGGATGCGTGGCAGCTGACGTGCCTCACGGTCGCCGCGGTGACGCTACTGGTCGGCATCAATCGCTTCGGCCCTCCCGGCATGCTCTACGCCGCGCCCGTGTATCTGCCGGTCGGCGTGTTCGCGTTCATCACGGTCCACGGCGACTCCGCTCCGCGACAGGCGGGGCTCTGGCTCATGAAGCAGGTGCGGCACGCGGCGGGGGCGACCCGGCACGTCTACCGGCCGGAGCGTGCGCAGCTTGCCGGAACACTGAATCTCCCCGGCATCCGCGCCTCGATTCAGCTCTGGGACGTGGACGGGGTCGCCTGCGTCTACAACCCGCAGGACGGCGCCGTCTCGGTGACCGCCGAGGTCGAGGTGCAGGGGTTCCTCATGAAGGACATCCCGGAGCGGTACGACCTGGCGCAGCAGTGGTCGCCGGTGCTGGCTTCATTCACGCAACGGCCCGGGATCAAGCGGGCCGTGCTGCAGGAGCGCACGATTCCGACGACCATCCGAGCCGCTCGCGACCACTACGAGTCCGTCAGCCGCCGCCACGGAGTGGACGCCACCTCCCCGGTCGCTCGCAATTACGACGAGGTGATGAACAGGTCGGAGCCGTTCGCCGTGTCGCACCGCAACTACCTGACGTTCACGCTCGACCTCGTCGCCCTCGGCCCGCAACTGAAGGCGCTCGGCGGGGGTCAGGATGCTGTCAGGGCACTTGCGCACCTCGAAGCGCGGAACCTGGCCGATGCGTTGACCGCGGCGCGAATCCACGTGCGACGGTGGCTGACCGCACGGGATGTCGCGGCTCTCGCCCGCGTCGGGTTCGATCCCGAGTTCGCGGCCAACATCCAGAACCGCGATGAGCGAAGCAGGGGCCTCGACCCGGTCGCGATCGGGCCGATGTATCTGGAGGAGCCGCGGGCGGCGAACGGCGTCGTCTACTCCGACTCGGGCGTGCACACCACGATGTGGATCCACGAGTGGCCGCGGTCGGATGCGGCGGTCGGATTCGTCGAGCCGATCGTGTTCGCGCGGATGCCGTCGACCGGCGAGGCGATCACGCACATCCTGTCGATCGTCCTCACGCCGGTCTCCGTCAAGAAGGCGATGCGACGCATCGAAGACGACAAGAAGGTCTGGCGCGGCAACGAGAAGCTTCGGGCGAAGCGGGGCGTCGACGGGTCGGCCGCCGACGCCGCGGACTGGGAGGCGCTCGAACGGCAGGAGGAGGAGATCGTCGCCGGCCACGGCGAGTTCCGGTACGGCGCGTACCTCACCGTGACCGCGCGCGATGAAGATCAGCTCAGCCAGGCGATCGCCGGCATGCGCAATGCGCTCGCCCGGGCCGGGATGGAGCCGCAGATCCTGTACTGCCAGCAGGCGGAGGCGCTGATGGTCAACGCCCTGCCGCTCGGCCTGGGGATGAAGTGATGGTCCGCCACGTCGCGGTCTTCGAGCCGGGTGGACTCACGAAGCGCGAGCGGCGCGAGCTGCGTCGCGAGGTCGCGCGCACCGCAAGCGACGGCGCACCACCTAAGGCCAGTCGGCGTGAACGAGCGCTGCCGGAGCCCGCGGTCCGGGGTGCCTTCGGCCCGGGCCTCACGCAGGGCGGCTACTGGAACCTCGCGCGCCCGCGCATCCCGGCTCATCAGGCGACGTCGCGTCAGATCGCGGGGATCTACCCGTTCGTCGCGGATGCCGGCCTCGGACACCGCGGACCGATTCTCGGGGTCGACCTCAACGCGGATGCGCTGTGGCACTTCTCGCCGTGGGAGGCCTACGCCGACGCGACCGACCGCGGCACGTTCTCCACCAACCTGCTCGTGCTCGGGGCATACCGCGCCGGCAAGTCCGCCACCGTCAAGACACTCGTAACGCGGTCCCTCGCATTCGGTCATCAGGCGGTGGTCCCCTCCGATCCGAAGGGCGAATGGGTCGCCGTCGCCGAGGCTGTTCCCGGCGGGGTCGTCATCCGCATCGGCGGTGGGAGCAGCGCGCGCCTCAACCCGCTCGACCGTGGGCCGCGCCGGACGGATGTCGACGACGAGCAGCACGAAAAGATGGTGCGCCAGCGTCGCATCACGACACTCGTTTCCCTGATCGAGATGGCACTCGGTTCCACGAGGCTCACTGCGGTCGAGCACGCCGCGATCCACGATGCGCTGGAGCGCAGCATCCGCTCGACCGGTGACCGTCCCACCCTCCGCGCTGTGTATGAACAGCTCGGCGCGATCGTCGAGGACTCCGGCACCGACTTCCGCCTCTCGGACGGTGCCGTGCAGCCGTGCTTCGTGCTGCGTCGCTTCGTGGAGGGCGACCTGTCCGGACTGTTCGAGGACGAGTCGACGGTCGCCTTCGATGCCGATGCGCCGATCGTCGTGGTCGACACGAGCGAACTCTTCGCGCGCAGCGAGCTGGTAGCGCAGCTCACGCAGGTGTGCACGACGGCATGGATCCAGGCGGTCGTGTCCGACCGCTCCGCGAGGCGCACCCGCTATCTGATCCGCGAGGAGGGCTGGCGCGACATGACGTCGCTGGCCGCCCTCCAGATGTTCCAGCAGTGGCTGAAGCTCTCGCGCCACTACGGCATCAGCAACGTCATCATCCTGCACAAGATGGGCGACCTGGATGCAGTCGGCGACGCCGACTCGAAGGAGCGCAATCTCGCGTACTCGATCGTCGGAGACATCGAGAACAAGTTCATCTTCCGCGTGAACCACCAGGAGACGGCCGCGCTTCGCGAGCGCCTCAACATTCCCGCGACGCACGCGCAAGACGCCCGCCGGCTGCGCATGGGCGTGTTCCTCGCCTACGTCGGCCAGTACGCGTACGCGGTCGATTGCTTCGCGACCTCGACGCCCTGGGAGTTCGAACTGTTCGCCACCGACTCGGCGGTGCAGCTCGAACACGACGTCGACGGGATCCTGACGCCCCTCGACCTCGACGCGCTCGACCACGTCTGGCCCGAGCCGCCCCTCTCCGACATCGGCATCGACGGCTGGTTGTCGCCGGCTTGGAAGGAGGCCAGCAATGAGCGTTGACACCACCCTTCGCGTATACGCGACGGTCACGGGATCGTCCGCGATCTTCACGACCCCCGCAGGTGTGGACGAACCGCTCGCCGCTACGTCCGGCGAGGACATCCGCCAGGTGATCGTGCAGCGCGCCGCGACCGAAGCGAGGCACGCCGCCTCCGCCGTCGAGCTCGTGACATCCGGCGATCACGGCGACCATCGCATCCTCGTCGACTCGGACGGCGGGATCCACCGGGCCAAGTCGGCCGAGCGGCGCACTGAGGTCCCCCAATTCGCTGAGGCTTCAGAGGGAAAGGAGGTGAGCACCCTGGCTCAGGAGCAGGAGGCGCTCGGAGTGGCTGAGGCCCTTGCCCCTGAGCCGCTCCCCTCGGCGCCCGTGACTCGGCGATCCTTCATCGAGGACGCAGACACATCGGCGCTCGGTCGGGGCGGGCGAGCGCTGCTGGCGAAGTTGGGGCTCGGCCCGTCCCGCGCCCAGGCTGAGCGCCTCGCAGCTGAGCGCCTCGTGTCGCAGCACTGGGCGGGATGCCGCACCGCCGCCGTGGTGAATGGCAAGGGCGGTGTCGGCAAGACGATGACGACGGCGATGCTGGCCGCCGTGTTCGCGCGTCACGGCGGCGGCAACGTCCTGGCGTGGGACAACAACGACACGCGCGGCACCCTGGGCTGGCGCACCGAGCAGGGCCTCTACGACACGACGGTGCGCGACCTGCTGCCCGCCGCATCGGACCTTCTCGCCCCGACCGCCGAGATCTCCGACATCGCTCGGTTCGTGCATCACCAGCGCGTCGATCGGTACGACGTCCTGCGCTCGAATCCCGAGTTGCTCGCCACGCACCAGCGGATCGAGCAGGCCGAGTTCGACACCCTGATGTCGGTCGCGGCCCGCTACTACCGGCTCGTGTTCTTCGACTCCGGCAACGACGAGTCGGCGGAGCGATGGCTGCGGATGGTCGACTCGTCGTACCAGCTCGTGATCCCGACGCTCGCCGCTCCCGAGCCGGCGGAGTCCGCTGCGCTGCTGCTCGACGCACTGCGCGAGCGCGATGACCGGTCTCGCTCCCTTGCGGATAACGCCGTCGTGGTCGTGACTCAGGCTGAACCCACCGCGTCCGCCGCTGCGGGACGCATCGCGGCCGGCTTCCGCGGCACAGTGCGGGAAGTCGCGCGGATCCCGTTCGACCCCGCTCTCAAGTCCGGCCCATTGCGTTTCGACAACCTCCGACGGGCGACGCAGAACGCCTGGCTGCGCGTCGCGGCAGCCGTCGCGAACGGCTTCTGAAGGACGCGGCGATGAACGGGGTGCTGGGCAGGGCCATTGCGGTGGTGATCGCCGTCGCTGTTGTCCTCAGCGTCGCCTTCGGTCTCCTGACGGAAGTCCTGATCCGGGTCGCCTGCGGCGTGCCGCCAGAGCCGGCGTCGTTGTTCTCAGGGCTCTGGCTCGCAATCACGGGCGACCCCGGCGGGTATGGATCGATTGCGGGGTGCGCGATCCCCGTGCTCGCGATCCGGCTCGTCGACCTCGCCGTCGTCACGTTGATCGCCGGCTTGGCCGCGTGGGCGTGGATCGCATACCGCCGCTATCGGCAATCGGACCGATCGTTTATCAGCGATCTGCGCAGCCGCCCCGGGTTCGCCGAGGCCTCCGAGATCCGCCGGCATCTCTCAGCGAAGGCGGTGCTGAAGCGGGCGCGGCAGCTCCGGCCCGACATCAGCCGGCCGCGCGCCACCGATGTGGGCTGGCGGGTCGGAAGCTCCCGTGGGATGGACGTCTTCGTGTCCATCGAGGACTCCGTGGCACTCGAGGGCCCGCCGCGCTCGGGCAAGGGATACCGCGTGCTGATCTCAGCGATGCTCGACTGGTCGGGGCCGCTGATCACGACGTCGACGACGAACGACAACCTCACCGCGACGCTCCGGATGCGCGAGCGTCGCGGGCAGGTGCACGTGTTCGACCCGCAGGGGCTCTCCGGCACGCGGCATCCGCTTCGCGTCTCTCCGATCGCAGGGTGCGAGGACCCGTTGGTCGCCATGCAACGCGGCACCGCGATCATCACCGGCACCGCGCTCGGCGCGTCGAACACCAATGGCGAGTGGGCACAGGCATCCGGGGTAGTCCTGGGGCGTCTTCTACACGCGGCGGCCGTCGGAAACTGCTCGATCGAAGACCTCTACAACTGGGGCACGAGTCCGATCCTCGCGCGCAGATCGGCTGTCTCGATCCTCCGTTCGGACGGCGCCCCCGGCTGGGGCGACAACCTCGAAGCAACGCTCGCTTCCGACGACAAGCTCGTCTCGTCGATCTGGTTCGGCGTGCAGGGCGCTGTCGCACCGCTCGCCGTCCCGAAGATCCGCGATGCGCTCATGCCGCGGCCCGGTGACCCGGTCTTCGATCCGCGCGCGTTCCTCGACGGTGCGAACACGCTCTACCTGATCGGGTCGGCCTCGGGAGCGTCGGCGATGGGCGGGTTCCTCGGCGCGCTGCTCGACGACATCGTCGAGGTCGCGCGCGTTCGCGCCTTGGCATCGCCGGGGTCTCGGTTGCAGCATCCGCTCGGCCTGATCCTGGACGAGATCGTGAACATGTTCCGGTGGGGCAATCTCCCGCGGATCATGGCGGACGGCGGCGGCCGCGGGATCTGCACGTTCGTCGTGTTGCAAGCGCTGTCACAGGCGGAGACATCGTGGTCGCGTGCCGAGGCCGACACAATCTGGGCGGCCGCGACCGCGAAGGTGCTGCTCGGCGGCGCCTCGCACGTGAACCACCTTCGCGATGTCGAAGCCCTTCTCGGCACCCGCCAGACGCGACGCACGCAGCGCTCATGGTCGACGCGAGAAGCAGGGCACTCCACGAGCGAACACCACGAGCGACTCGCACTCATGTCGGTCGACGAGATCCGGCGCATGCCGCAGAACGTCGGTCTACTGGCCTACCGCAACCGGCGCGGTGTGCTGCTCGACCTCAGCGGGTGGGACGAGCGGCGCGACGCACGCGACATCCAGGCTGGGAAGCGTTCGACCGAGGCCGAGCAGCAGGGAGTCTTCACCGAGGCGAGCAAACCCGCGCCCAGCCCGGAACCGGCGTCGGCGCCGACGCCCGAGCCGGAGTCCGAACCGGAGGCGGTGAACGAGCCGTGAGCAATCGCCGGAAGGCCGGGGTTGGCAACTCGTACCGAGCGGGCTTCCTCCGCTCGCCCGCGTGGTTCGCGCGACGCGCCCGCTGGTTCCGCAAGCAGGAGCGAATGCGTTGGCCGTTGGCATGCGCGGGATGCGGGCGTCCCGCGACTGCGGAGCAGATCGAACTGCATCACCTCGACTACGCGGGCGTTCGCTTCGCGAGCGGCGCGTGGCGGGCGTTCGAGCGCCACGACGACCTCGTGCCGCTGCATCCGTACTGCCACGACCTTCTCCACAGCCTCATCGACCGCGACCGTGTGCTCGCCTACCACCGAGCCCGCCGCGTCGCGTCGGTGATCGCGCTCGAACGCCTCCGGATCAAGCTGCACAGCCAGGAGGCGGTCTCGTGAGCGACTTCCAGCCCGGAGACATCGAGAGCCTCATTGCGGCGGAGCTCGCAGGGCTCCCGCGGCTCGGGCGCAGCACGGACCCCCTCGGCTCGCACGCCGTCAACTGGCGGCACCTGCCGCCGGACCGGGTCCGTGCCGAGTGGACGGCGCTGCGCGAGTGGGTCGAGTGGTTCACCGTCCGCTACACCGTGCCGGTCAGTGTCGTCCCGAACTGCTGGTGGAAGCACGGGGCGCTCGTGGAGGAACTCTCCGCCCTCCACGTCGCGCACCTCGCCGCGTTCGACGAGAGCGACAGCGGCTTCGGCCCGGTCGGCTGGCACGAGCGCCTCGCGCTCGCGCGCCCTCGCCTGCAGAACGCCGGGGCCGGATGCGCGAGCGGTCACTTCGAACTCAAGCCCCGCTCGTGGGATACCGCGACCGACGAGCCGGAATGGGACGCGTGGATCACCCAGAGCCACGCCGGCCGAGACACCGTGGTGCCTCACGAAGGAAAGGAAGAAGGATGACGACCAGGATCCCGGTCACCATCGAGGGCAACCTCACCGGTGACCCCGAGCACGGCGCCGGAGAGTCGGGCAACGAGTACGCCCGATTCACCGTCGCCGTCAACGACCGCCGCCTCAACGAGACGACGAACCGCTGGGAGGACGCGGGCACGGTGTTCCACCGCGTCGTCGTGTTCAACCAGCAGTCCCGGCACGTCGCCAACTCGCTCCGCAAGGGCGACTCGGTGATCGTCGCTGGCGACCTCCGCTTCGGTACCTATACCGACAAGGAGACGGGCCAGGCCCGCGAAACTCGCGACATCATCGCCGACAACGTCGGCGCATCGCTCAGGTTCGCGAGCGTCGCGGTCGACCGGGTCCCAAAAGCCAAGAGCCCCGCGGCTGACGCCTCGGGGCCTGTGGCGGCACCGGTCTCGTACACCGTCGCCGGGATGAGCCGCTGACCCATGTCAATAAGGAGAGCGGCGTGAGAGTCATCGTACTCTCGCGCCGCTCTCCACTGCTATCAGTCCGAGCCCGACCCGAGGAGAGGAGCGACGAAACTCACCGACCACTGGTTGGCTTGTGGGGCTTGCCCGTGATCGCCTCCACGCCCAGGCCCGAGATGTGGTCGACGAATGCGCCCGGGGCAGCCGCACCGCGTTGGGTAAGCGTCACACGTGGGGCTCCGGACGGAAGAGCGGCTCCCAGGTGACGCCGAAGTCGCTCGTGAGCGATATCCCTCGCTGGTCCGCGATGACGATCTCATCGCCGGGTGTAATGGTGAGCGCTTGCACCCCTCCTGTGTACTCTCCCCCCGTGGTCCACTCACCGCTGGGCAGCTGGTAGACGAGTGTGCCGTCGAAACTTGTTCCCACAAGCAGCCCGAGGCTGTTGGCGGCGATCAGCATCATCCGCGGAGCACCCTCATCGAGTTCGAACGTCTCAGCCCCGTCGTGGCTGACGTAGACCCCTTCGGGAGCGGTCGCGTACACGGTGTCCGAGTCGTTCGGGTCAGCGAGGATGTCGCGTGCGTCCACACCGACACCGTCGTTCCAGGTGCGCCCGCCGTCGTCGGAGCGGTAGACGATGCCGTAGTTGTTCGCGTAGATGCGGCTGGGGTCCGATTCGCTGAGGGCGAGGTCGTGGAAGTCCGCTTCGCCGGTGAACGCGATATTCGTCCACGTGCGGGCGTTGTCGTCGGAGCGGATGAGGCCGAGGTTCTGGGCGCCGAAATGCTCCGGGCTGTTCGGCCCGGGGTGCCCGGAGGCATACAGCGATCCGGCCACGGCGGTGAACCCCATGCCGTCGAAGTCGTTGCCGGCGACCGGCCCGGTCAGCTCGGCGGATGGGGTGAGGGCATCGAGTCGGTAGATGCCGCCGTGGCTGGCGATGAGCAGTCCGCCCGTCTCGGGGTCTGAGGCGAGCCCATGGATGTGCTCGAGGGCGACCTGGGTGTCGTGGTCGGGGTCCTCGGAACGGATGAGTGCACAGCCAGCGAGGAGCGGCACGGTGAGGGCAAGGGCGGCGAAGGCGGCGAGGCGGCGTCGGGGAACGGCAGTCGTGAAAGGCATGGAAGATCTCCGGGATGGTCGGGCAGGGGCAGAGCCGGTGACCACCCGGACGGGTGGCCACCGGCGTGGCGGGTGCTCACAGCTGGGCGAGCAGCTCCTGCATCTCGGTGATCTCGGCGGTCTGGTCCTCGACGATCTTCTGCGCGAGGGCGACGGCGTCGGGGTTCTGGCCGTTGTCGATCTGGGCCTGAGCCATGTCGATCGCGCCCTGGTGGTGCATGATCATCTGCTCCAGGAACAGGCTCGATGCGGTTTCGCCGTCGGCTTCCTCGAGGGCGGCCATCTCCTCTTCGGACATCATGCCGCCGCTGTGGTCCATCCCACCCATGTCGGTGTCCTGGCCCCAGTCTTCGAGCCACTGGTTCATGGTCTCGATCTCCGGGCCCTGAGCGGCCTTGATGCGCTCGGCAAGCGCGACGACGTCCGGGTGAACCCCGTCCTTGGCCAGCAGAGTGTCGGACATCTCTATGGCCTGCTGGTGGTGCATGACCATCTCCATCGCGAACGTCACGTCCGCGTCGTTGAACACCGCGCCACTGGCCTCAGCGGAGGCGCTGGGCGAGCTGCTGGTGCCGTTGCCGTGGTTCATGCCTTCCATATCGGAGCCACCGGTGTCGCTGCAACCGGTCAGGACGAGCGCGGTCGCGAGGATGCCGGCGTGGAATGTGATGGTGCGGAACTTCATGAGATCTGTCTCCTAGGTCGTGGTTGAGGGGCGTGCCGAAGCACGGGATCTGCGACAGCAGATGACCCTCAGGTGCGACTGATGGAGAGGACGTTCAGATCAGGGGGAACCGGCGACGCCTCGACGAGCGTCGCAGTGGCATGCGGCGGCGCCTGAGCACGCGCAATGGTGAAGACCCGGCCGGGCCGGATGGCGAGGATGATGGTGACGGCGAGCAGGGCGAGCACGCACGCCATGAACGCCATCGCGTCCATGCCGCCCCCGCAGCCGCCCTCAGCGCAGGGATCCGCCGCGGAATGATCACCGGCTGTAGCCGCGTCCGGGCTCGCGACGTCAACCATCGCGGGCTCACCGCCGTGGTGCGCGCTCTCGCTGATCACGACAGGAGCGTGGTGGGTGCTGCCGCTGCTCAGCACATGCATCCCAACCAGCCCGATCAGCACGCCGATGACGGCCGCGGTGGTGAGCAGGAAGGTGCGCGCCAGCGTGGCCCTCGGACGCATCGCCTGGCGCAGCGTCATCACGCTCATCAGCGCACCCCCTTCCTCCTCATCACTCTACGAAACCCGCCTGTCAGGCACCGCGCAAGACCGCTGCAGCGGTGACCTCGGGGCGCATGTCGAGTCGGCGCAGCAGCTGCGCGTTCAGTGCGACGACGATCGTCGACAGGGACATCAGGATCGCGCCGACCGACATCGGCAGCACGAACCCGAACGGAGCGAGCACCCCGGCGGCGAGCGGGACGGCGATCAGGTTGTAGCCGGCGGCCCACCACAGGTTCTGCTTCATCTTTCGGTAGCTTGCCCGCGACAGCTCCATCACCGACAGCACGGACCGTGGGTCGTCGCTGGCGAGGATGACGCCGGCGGAGGCGATGGCGACGTCGGTGCCCGCACCGATCGCGACCCCCACGTCCGCTTGTGCGAGGGCGGGTGCGTCGTTGACGCCGTCGCCGACCATCACGACCTTCCGTCCCTCCTCCTGCAGCTGCCTGACCTTGGAGGCCTTGTCCTCGGGACGCACGCCGGCGAAGAACCGGTCGATGCCGAGCTCCTCGGCCACAGAGGCGGCGACCGCTTCCGCATCGCCGGTGATCATCACGACCTGGACGCCGCGGACGTGGAGCGCGTCGATCGCCTCCCGGGACTCGCTGCGGATCTCATCGGCCAAGCGCAGGGCTCCGGCGACCTGCCCGTCGATCAGGATGTGCAGGATGATCGCCCCCTCGCGGCGCCACTCGTCCGCGACGGGCAACTCGGCGGATCCCTCCTGCTCGAGCAGGTAGGGGCCGCCGACCTGTACCAGGTGCCCGTCGACGGTGGCGCGCACGCCGACCGCCGGTGAGGACTCGAACCCGGAGGATCCCGGCACCGCCAGTCGCTTCTCGCTCGCGCCGTTCACGATCGCGCGTGCCAGGGGGTGCTCAGAGTCCGCCTCGGCCGCCGCAGCGAGGGCGAGCAGCCGATCGGCGTCGATCCCGCCGGCGGGGTGCACCGCGGTGACCGCCGGAGCGCCCTTCGTCAGGGTGCCGGTCTTGTCGAACAGGACGGTGTCGATGGTGCGCATGCTCTCCAGCGCCAACCGGTCCTTGATGAGCACTCCGCCGCGCGCGGCCCGCTCGGTCGCGATCGACACCACCAGCGGGATCGCCAGGCCCAGAGCGTGGGGGCAGGCGATCACGAGGACGGTGATGGTGCGGACCACGGCCTGATCTGGGAGGCCCAGCAGCGTCCATACCAGCGCGGTGATGACGCCTGCGATCAGGGCGAACCAGAACAGCAGCGCCGCGGCGCGGTCAGCGATTCGCTGCGCGCGGGACGAGGAGTTCTGCGCTTCGGCAACCAGCCGCTGGATGCCGGCGAGGGTGGTGTTCTCTCCGATCGCGGTGATCTCCACGCGCAGGCCCGAATCGGTCGCGACGGTGCCGGCGACGACCTGGTCGCCCTCGGAGCGGCGGACCGGGCGGGATTCGCCGGTGATCATGGCCTCGTCCATGCTCGCGGAGCCCTGCACGACCCGCCCGTCTGCGGGCACGCGGCCGCCCGGGCGGACCACCACGACGTCCCCGACACGCAGGTCGGCGGGGGCGACGGTGACGGTGGTGTCGCCCTCGATGCGCTCGGCCTCGTCCGGCAGCAGCGCGGCGAGGGAGTCCAGCGCGGACGTCGTCTGGGCAAGGGAGCGCATCTCGATCCAGTGCCCCAGCAGCATGATGACGATCAGCAGCGCGAGCTCCCACCAGAAGTCGAGCTCATGGTGCAGGACGCCCAGGCTCGCGCCCCACGAAGCCAGGAACGCGACCGTGATGGCCAGACCGATCAGCAGCATCATCCCGGGCTTGCGGGTGCGCAGCTCGCTGACCGCGCCGGTGAGGAAGGGCGCACCGCCCCACACGTACATCACCGTGCCGAGCACGGGTGAGATCCAGCTCACCCATGCGGCGTCGGGCAGCGCGTACCCGAGCAGCATGGCGAACATGCTCGAGAACGCCACCACCGGCACGGCGAGGGCGAGCATGATCCAGAACAGGCGGCGGAACTGCCCCACGTGATCACCGTGACCGGCATGCCCGCCATGGCCGACGTGCCCGCCATGACCAGCGTGCGCGGCTTGACCGGGATGCGCGCCGTGATTGTGCTCCGCTTGATCGTGACCGCTGTGGTCCTGGCTGCCGTGCGCTGCCGGTTCGGTCGCGACGGCTTCGCGCATACCCTCGGCGGTTGCCTCGGGATCCGTGTGCTCCGTGGTGCTGTCGTGTCCGGCGCGGTTGTGGCCGGTGTGCCCGTGCATGGTGTGATCGTGCTGGCTCATCGGAGCCTCCTCTGCGAGTTGCCGCCGCTGGACGGCCGGGAGGGCAGGAGTGGGTGGATGCTCGGCCGTGTCAGGCGTCGCTGACGGTGTAGCCGGCCTCAGCGACGGCGACGCGCAGCGCATCGGCGTCTACGGGAGCGGAGCTTCGGACCGTGACGGTCGAGGTGCCGCCCGCGGTGAGCGCGACCGACACGTCGTCCACGCCGGGAACCGCGGACAGCTCTTCGGTGACGCTGGCAATGCAGTGCGCGCACGTCATCCCCTCCACCAGCAGCGTGGCCGACAGTCCCGCTTCCACGGGCAGCTGTTGCGTCGTCGAGGCGCTCGGGGCGGCGCAGCAGGCGCATCCGACGCCGGCGTCCTTGAGACCCAGCTCGACTCGTTCGATCGTCATGATGATGTCCTTCCGGTGACGTGGTTCACGAGCGCACCAGGCGCGCGATGGCGGCGTTGGCTTCGCGGATCTTCTCCTCCGCGACCGGCCCGCCCTGCGCGGTCGCCTCGGCCACGCAGTGGCTGAGGTGGTCGCCGAGCAGCGACAGTGCCACCGCTTCCAGGGCCTTCGTCGCCGCAGAGACCTGCGTGAGGATGTCGATGCAGTAGTCGTCGTTCTCGACCATCCGCGCGATCCCCGCGACCTGTCCCTCCGCGCGGCGCAGCCTCTTCAGCAGCGCTTCCTTGTTGTCCGCGTACCCGTGCACGCGCCAATGATACATACCCCCACGGGGTATGCAACCCCCGTGCGGGAATCTGTGCCAAGGCCCTACCGTGCCGAGGGTCGGGGAAGCGCCCCGAACCAGCAGAAGGAGGACGATATGACTGTTGCAGAGCAGATGCTGACCACTCACCCCCGGGCGGGCGCCGGCGTCGACACCGCGGCCTTGGTGCGCTGTATCGAGGCGTGCGTGGAGTGCGGCCAGGCGTGCACCGCGTGCGCAGACGCGTGCCTGGGCGAGGAGATGGTGGCTGACCTGACCGCGTGCATCCGCAAGAACCTCGACTGCGCCGACGTCTGCGCGACGACCGCCGCGGTCCTGTCGCGCCAGACCGGCTCGAACACCGACGTCCTGCGCGCCCAGCTCGAGGCATGCCGCGCGGCCTGTGCGTCGTGCGCGGCCGAGTGCGAGATGCACGCCGAGATGCACGAGCACTGCCGGGTGTGCGCCGAGGCCTGCCGCCGCTGCGAGCAGGCGTGCGCGGAGCTGTTGGGGGCACTGTGAGCCAGGCCGGGCACCACTCCCAGCACCAGCACTCGAAGCAGGGCGGGATGCAGCACGGGGGGATGGCGAGCTACGGCAAGCTCGCCATCTCCCTCGTGCTCAGCTTCATCGTGATGTACCTGCTCACCTTCGCGATGATCGACGTCTTCGCGGACTTCCTGCCCAACATCAGCAACCTCTACATGGCGCTGATGATGGTGTTCCCGATGGGGCTCATCATGATCGCCGTGATGTGGAAGATGTTCCCCAACAAGCCGCTCAACATCGGACTGCTGATCGGTTTCGCCGCGCTGTTCGTGGTGGCGTTCCTCATGGGGCGGGCAGAGGCCTTCGTCGGGGATGACCAGTTCCTGCGGTCGATGATCCCGCACCATTCACGCGCGATCCTCGTCTGCGAGCAGTCCAACATCACCGACCCCGAGATCGTCACCCTCTGCGACCAGATCATCCAGACCCAGAAGGAGGAGATCACCCAGATGAAGGACATCCTCGAGCGGCTGAACCAATAGCAAGGCGATCGCGTACGAAGTCTTCGCCATCCGCGACAGCGGCCGGCCGCTGACGGCTCACGCCACAGCGCCAGGGGCACAGCAGTGGCTCAGCCGCGCTGCACGGCGCAGGCCCCCGTCCATCGAGGAATGGTGTACCACTCCCCGTCGGACGTGGCGGGCATTGCACCCGCTTGCATGAGCTGCGAACCACTTCGGGGTCAACTCGCGCAGGATCGACAGTCGGTGCTCGGCGGCTTCACGCCGCGCGAGTTCGCGGCATCAGATCAAGTGGCCGGTTCTACCGCTGTTCCAGCACGTGTTCTACACCGTGGCGGCAGCCCCGAGTAGAACATAGCTTCGAGAACGTCGAGAGTTGGCGCGCTGGCCGGAGGAGGAGACGGCCAGACATGGGAATGAACAAGCGGTACGCCGATCGCTACGACCGATTGATGGGGGACCGGATCATGCAGCGTATCGCGGCAGAGATGCCACTTCAGTCGCACACCGACGGGGAACTGCAGGCAGACGCCCTGCCGGTCACCAGAGACCCGCGCCCGAAGCCATGCAAGGCGTGGGTGCGGTTCGGCCCTCACCCGATACTCGTCGATGCCCTGGTCGTCGTCTGGAACGACGTAGCCTGCGGTGTCGAGTTCTCCGTCGGCGAGCGCCGGATGCGCTGCTGGGTGTGGGCGAACGCAGTCACCTCGCCGCCATCGTGTACCTGATTCGCAGCGCCAACGAGACGCGCCTTCACGACTTCATAGCGCCGCGCCAGTCCATCCCGAGAGTCGGCAAGGACAGCGATGGATGCGCCAGCCTCATGTCGGCCATGATGGCTCGCCACTTCGGTGGCAATCTGCGCGTCCAACTCGGCGAGGGCACGGCCGGTCGCCCGCATCCACTCACCCACCTGATCCAGTGCGTCCAGACCCTCGTCATTGCGTTCACGAGCTGAGCGTCCCAACTCGCTCCGCGCCGCCCGCATCGAGTCCTCGATCGTGACCTCGGTCATGCCGCGCATCATGCTGTCGGCGATCTGCTCGCGCGCAGCAGTCGCCGTCCACGCGATCGCGATGGCCTCGTTGTGAACCCGCCCGCGCGTCATGCCCACGTAGAGGCCCGAGGCGTCCACTCCCGGACCAACGACTGACGCATCCGTCGTCTCGCCCTGGATTCCGTGCACTGTCGACGCGTACGCGAGGTGCATGTGCTCGGCGGCATAGTCGAGCGAGACATGCCGCACGTCTCCACTGTCACCAAGAGCGGCAAGCTCGACGCCGGAAGGCCCGATACGGCGGATCGTCCACAATGCGCGGTTCTCGACATCCGCCACCCGGTCATTGAGCCGCGTCTGAACGACGTCACCTTCGAGCAGACGCTGCTCACCCTGCCCCACCGCGAGACGATCCGGATGCAGCTGGCCGAGCTCGACTCGCCGCTCCTGGATCGCCTCGTTGACTGCATCCGCCTCATCATTCGTGCTCGTGACGAGGGCGACTCGCTTACGCGCGGTCGCCCAGCGAAAGTAGGCCTCGACCATCGCGTCGCGAGCTTGCACAGCATCCGCCACACGGTGGATCTGTTCGCGTCCGTCGAGTTCGGTCGCAACGGCGAGGGCGTCTTCCTTGGAGGCCGGCTCCCGCATTCGCAACGTGAGGGCGGCGTAGCTCGGATCGCGGAATCGATGCACCGCCGTCAGCTCGACGACCGCAGTCGCGCGGCGCGTCATGCACGCCATCGCGCCAGCGTGACCGACCGGCATGGCCTGCAGGTGGTCGCCGACCATCGCGATGCCCGCGCCCGTCTCTGCCGCGATCGTCGCGAGCGCGTTCGCGGCGTGCAGGTCGACCATGCCCGCCTCGTCGACGACCACGCGATCGCCCGAACCCAAGGCGAAATGGCGCGGCCCGGTGAAGACGCGACGAGTGCGCTCGTCGATCTCGCCAACGAGGAGTCGTCTCCAGACCTCGGCGCCGGCCTCATCTCGGCTCCAGCGCCAGCCATGGTCGACGAGCAAAGCGTGCAGGCTCAGAGCGGTCGCGCCGATCTCGCGGCCCGCGACGGACGCCGCCTTCTTGGTCGGCGCGACGACGACGAGCTGGCGTCGTTGCTGAGCGAGCGCGATGCGAGCGACCCGGAGCATAGTCGTCTTCCCCGCGCCCGCCGGGCCCGTGACCGTAACGAGCCGATCCGTTCCGGCGATTGCGGACGCGGCTCCGACCTGTCCTTCGTCGAGGGTGACTTCGGCATCCAGGATCGCGTCCGCGATGTCAACGACCGTCGCGCGCCGAAACGGCTCGCCCAACCGCGTGAGGGCATCGAATCTCGCCGCCAACTCGACCTTCAGCCGCGCCGTCGACGACGCCATGAATCCCTTGATGTGCTGCGGGCGCTTGCCCTCGTAGGGGAGCAGGTCGACGGTCTGGGTGACCCCGCGGGCCACGACGTCGTCGATCAGCTCCTGCAGGTCGTCGCGGCTGGCGACGACTCCGGATGCCGCGACCGCCCGCGTCGCGCCGGCCCGCAGGTCATAGCTGCTGAACCTCCCCCCGCAGGCGGTCGACCTCGCGTCGGCATCCACGATCGCCTTCGCCGCGAGCAGGTCGCGATCGAGCGTCTCGATCGCGGCGGACCGTCGCCGGGCCGGCGACCGCTCCTGGAGGATGTCGGCGTCGATCGCTCGAAGCTCGTCGCGGACGAGGTGCTCCCACTCCGATTCGTCCACGACGCCGGGCTTATTCGGACGATTCTTCGCCCACGCGAGTCGGTCGAGATGCTGCAACACGCTGTGGTCGGGCTGCTGCCCGGGATGTTCCGCCCGCCACTCCAGCAGCAGCTTGGCGCGGTTTGCCTCGATCTGGTTCGAGCGCCGCGAAAGCGCCCGCACGGCGTGGCCGAGCTCCGCGATCTCCCCGTCGTCCCCGATCGAGTAGCCGTTGCGCGCGAGCGCCGCAATCCACGCCGGGTCGGTGCGCGCCGCGAGCTCGCCCTCCGCATTGATCAGCGTGTGCAACTTCATCGCGACGCGCGAGTCGACGTTCGACCACTTGCCGTCGTCGCCGAGCACCTTGACGTTCAGCCACAGGTGACGGTGGATGTGCGGGTCCAGAGCCCGCGAACGCCGGTGCTGAAGTTCGACAACTTCGATCCGGTGAACTGATTCCCGGATGCTGCCGCCCGCGCCTCTGCGGGCGTTCAGCTCCCGCTGCCAGGTCGTGATGATGCACCTGCGGAGTCGGTCCTGCAGTGCTTCGAACTCCGTCGCGAGGCCGTCGTTGATCAGCGCCACGATGCTGTACGACTTCGGTGCGTTGATCGTGCCGTCAAGAATGAGATCCGCGTGCGGCGAGGTTAACTCCCGACCGCGGGGCTTGTTGGTGAAGGGGTCGTGCCCGTCGACCCAACGGCGGAGTTCGTCGGCGTTGAGCCCGTCGACTTCGATAGAGCCGTCCTCGACCGTGAACCGCGTGACCTGTTCGGCCGTTCCGCGGCTGTACTCGGCGAGCGCCTCGACGCCCGTCACCGCCCGTAGGTGCGAGTCGCAATTCCCCTTGAACGCGTATGCCATCGCCTGCCGAACCCCCTGCGATTCGACACCCCGCTTCCAGCGCTCGAGGCCCCCGCGCACAGGTTCAGGATACGCCGAATATGTCTAACTAGCAAGCGCTTACACAGAAGTGCCTGCGTGCATCGTCTGTCCTGTCCCACATCGTTGCCCCCTTCGTCGCCCAGGTCGCCTGGCGTAGCGGTAGAGAACTTGTGTAACGGTTAGGATCCGTTACATGCAGGACGTCGGAGCATTATCGTTGGATGAGCTGAAGTCGCTCTCCGCGGCTGTCGCTCGCGAGCTTCGTGCTCGACGACCCCAGAACCGCACGTGCACCGCGTGTGGCCAGCATTTCACGGCTCGTGAGGGCGCCCTCTACTGCAGTCCGCGGTGTCGGGTGGCAGCACATCGGCTGCGTCGACGAAAGGAACGAAGCGTGGGCATCACTGGAATCGGATACGAGGGACTCACGCTCGACGCGTTCGTCTCAAAGTTGCGCGTGCGAGGCGTCCAGACCCTGGTCGATGTTCGCCTCAACGCGATCTCCCGGAAGAAGGGCTTCAGCAAGCGCGCGTTGTCCGATGTGCTGGCCGAGTCTGGGATCGAGTACGTGCACATGCCCGCGCTCGGCAACCACCGGGATAATAGGGCTGGCTACGGCGAACTTAACTCTGCGTTCGCTCAGGAGGCGCGGGCCCGGTTCATCGACACACTTGCGTCCGAGGCGGCGGTCTCGGCACTCAAGGAGCTGACTGACCTTGCCCGCGGTGGCGACGTCGCCGTCTTCTGCTTTGAGCAGGATGAAACCCACTGCCACAGGGAACAGGTGATCTCGGAGGTCAACGGGCTACTCCGGCGCGACCTCGTCGAAGCCTAGAAGAGTGTCGGCTGCGGCAACACTGCCTCCGCGATGCGCGGCCAGTAGACGCCCAGCACACTGAATTTGCCGCGCCGGGCAGCGAGTTCGAAGTTGCCCATGTAGAACCCCGCCCGACGTTCCGGCGCGAACATCTGATCTAGAAACTTCTCCGTCACGCCCGCTCTGACGTCCTTGTGCTCGAACCGCAGGCGATTCTGCAACGATGTCAGCTCCCAGTCGAGGATCCGCCCCTGATGGCCGTCGCAGCCAGCGAATGCACAGCGGTAGCGGTAGCGAACTTTGAACTCTGGTTCCTTCAGGATCGACGGGATCGAGCCGCTCATCGGTATGAGCGCGGTGGACTCTTTGTCGATCCGCGCCTGCATCTTCGCCAGCTGCTCGGAGCTCCACGCCGGGTGTGGCTCGAACTCGAGGCGGTCGATGTCGGTGGGATAGACCAGACCCAGTGACGGTGCGGAACCGTCGGCGGACGCAGCTTTCATCAGTTCGCACGTCGTCGTAGGTTCCAGCTGCCCCACCACCGCGTGACGCGCTTTCCACGGCGGAAGATTCTGAACGACCCGCCACGAGTCCTGAGTCGGTGAGTAGCTCTCGCGCCGTGTATCCGCGTCCCTCCGGCGGACCTCGAGTTCGATCACGTCGTACTTCTTGAACTGGGACTCACCATCGAGCCAGCGGAACGCGATCGGGTAGAGCCGGATCCATGAGGGCTCCGCGCCATCGATCCGGATGCCGGCAACACACGAGGTGTCGCCGTACGTCGTGGACGGCTGCGGAGTCGCCTTGACCGTAACGAGGACCCGTGCGGATTCCGCCTGAACGCGCATAGCGAGAGCATAGGGGCCTGAGCCGACATCGGTGGCAAATCCGGCAGCCCAACGCGCGCATACAGGACTTCGCGGGCTATGTGGCGCTGACACGCAACGAGTTCGGCTGATCGCGAGGGGTGACGTCTCGCGCCCTGGAGCGCCTACTGGCGATCCTGTGGTGTTTCGGTTGGCGCGGACGAAGGCCGTGACGCGAACTGGGCAGCGACGTCGTGCATCGCTTTCTCGTTCTTGTCCCGCAACAGCCGGTAGAGCCAATCGGGAACTTGCGGGGTCGTGCGGCGGAGGTCGTAGAGGCGTTCTTGCCATACCAAGAGCTCATATGGCTCGATGTTCTCTCCAGGCTCCAGGCGACCTGCGATCGTGTTGGCCAGGTCGGCCCGATCCTTTGCGGCCCGAGCGATGCTGCGGATGTACTCGAATGCATCCAACGCGGCAGGGAGCACCGGAAGGAATACGCCAAGCAGGAAGGTGGCCAGGTCCATATGGACGATCAAGCTCGCCACGATGACTATGGATACCCAGATCCCGGCTGCGGCAACCCAGAGCGTCACGGTCGCACGCAACAACCGGTCGGAGTAGGCGGCGTTCGCTCGTTGGGCAATTCCGACGGCGCGAGCGCCAGAGTTCGTGAGCTCGATGGGATACCAATCGAGTAGCTTCTCGCGCCGGGCGTCCAAAGTCAGCTCCGCGCCAGCCCCGGCGATGCGGGCGATGTCCTCAGGGCTTGGAAGTTCGGAACGCGTGATAGACCGTGGCATCCCGAAGACGGTCTGATCAAATAGCTCCTGCACTGCGGCGGCGCGGCTCATCTTGTCGCTCTCTGCCCACGCGAGCACCGTCCTCCCGGCGAACAGCCACAGCCCGGCGATCGCACCGACGAGGACGGCCGTCGTGGGGAAGAACACCGCCAGCACCGGTGCGGAGACGCCGATCACGAGGACTCCCCACCACCGGATCGTCTGCCACCGCTTCGCGACCGAGTACATGCGCCGTTGCGCGAGCAGCAGTTGCAGCGACCGGGGCTGATTCTGCACTCGCCGCATGCTGGCAGCGGCGGGCGGCTGGTACTCCGAGCTTTCCGGGATCATCAGGTCTAGCGGTCGAACAACAGCTTCAGCTGCGCGATGGCATTCGCATGGTCGCCGGCGCTGGCGTAGTCGCGCGCCTTCGAGGCGCGATTCACGGCGGTGGACAGCTTGGACAACGCATCGGTTCGGCTCGCCTCCGAGGAGTACGCCGTGAACCTCGATCCCAACCCGGTAGGGTCATTCATCGCGGCGAGGGAGTTGTCTTGCAGCTTCTTCAGCACTGCGTGCAGATCCCATGTGGAGTGATAGCTGGACTCGCCGTCCATGTGCTTCGCAGCGCGCATCTCGAGGTAACAGGACGACACCGGCACGTTGCGGCGGTACTTCCACACCTTCAACTGCCGGGCAAGCCTCTTCGCGGCCCCATCGTGCTTGTTGTTGACCGAGTTCACCCACGTGTTGTGGTCCTTCGGATGAGTGAGCATCCATCCGCCCGTCGGATCCGCAATCCAGTACCCCGTGCCACTGCTTGCGTAAGCGGGTACGACTTCGACGACTCCGTCGGCGAACTGACACACCACGGCCGGTCGGCGCACACCGATCGTCGTAGAGAAGAAACGTCCCTGCAGGCTTTCCTTGACCTTGTTGAGCATGGTCAAGGATGAATCGGGGCGGAATCCCTTCAACGAGACGAGATAATCCGCGTCGCTGTAGTTGTACACGCCTGTGCCATGCCGCAGCGAGCCGATCTCGAACATTTCCCCGACGCCGAGATCCCTGTCCAGCCTGGACTCGATCGACGCACGATGCGCGCGGGCACCATCGAACTGCGTCGATGTGGGTGTGTAGTAGCTATTCAGCTCGGAAAGCCAGCTTGCCGCTGTCGTCATCCCCAGGAACCCCCTTGTGTCGAGCTGAACCCCAGCGCGACATATCTTACGAGCGGCCCCCGACATGGTCGGTACGAACAGCGCACGGCGTCCGCCGATCCCGCCCACGTTTGCGTCGTCGTTGGAGCACCTGCCGTCTCATACGAACGCGTCCACACTGATGTCGGTGCACATCCATCTCCTCCGGCGGCCGTCGGCCGGCACGCCATTGGACGACCAGCGGGTTCCGCACCCTGATGGATCGATTCGAAGGAACGCCATCTCGGACGGCAGCAGATAGGGACCGGTTCTGAAGACCAATCGGACCCACGGACGATCCCTTGGCGCGGACCCGGCGACGCGTGCTCCTAGACTCGACTTGGAGGACTGATGGAGCTCCGATCGGCATGGAGGGTGAACGACCTCGTCGCCTACGACGCGGTGTGCGAGGCAGCAAGCACCGCGATCGCGGCCGTACTGCGTCTCGCTGATGACGGCGCGATGCTGCAGGAGCACGCCATCGCCGAGGCATCCGCGATCGGACGCGAGCTGGTCGAGGTCGATGCCTACGACCGTTCGGCGCTCGATACGCTGCTCGAACGACTGACGAACCGCATCGCTGAGCTCTCGGGGCCACTGCCGTGACCGACATCGAACTGGAAGCCGCCGAGACGCGAGCGATCTTCGACGCGACGATCGCTCCGGTCCTGTTCCCGTCAATGGACCGCCCCGAAACTCCGACCGTGACGCTCGTAGTCGGGCAGCCCGGCGCTGGTGCCGGACGAGCGGCTCGGGCGCTGCTTGCGGAGCATCCTGGCGCCGCACTCCTCGACGGAGGACGCCTGCGCGCCTTCCACCCTCGCTTCTTCGAATTGTCACGGTCCCGGTCGCCGGAAGTACTGCGCGTCTTCGCCGAGGCAACCTCGGCATGGCTGCGTGACTGCCTCGCGTATGCCCGAACGAGTCGTCGGTCGCTCGTGCTGGACGGATCCTTCTCGTCCGCTCGCGTAGCGAGGGCCACCGCGGAGTTGTTCCAACGTGAAGGCTTCGAGACGCACGTGGCCGTCGTAGGGCAGCCCCGCGCTGTCAGCCTGCTGTCCGAGGCATCGCGGTCCTTGATTGCGGCCCTCGATGGACGCAGCACTCCGTTCACTGATCTCGCAGCGCACGACGCGGGGTTCGAGGTGACACGCGCGCTTGTGAGCGAACTCGAGGGCGAGGCACCCGTCGACCGGCTTACGGTCGTCGGTCGCGCAGGCGACTGGGTCTTCGATGCCCGCCGCGCCGACGGCTTCGCGGGAGCCAGCCGGGCGCTCGTACGCGAGCAGGTGACGCCGATGTCCGGACCCGAGGGGAGGCGGTGGCTTTCGGAACTCCGCGCAAGCACCGAGTTCGCGTTGAGCAACAGTCGGGTGCCGGCTCCACTGGCCGAAGTCCTTCTGGAACTGCACGAGCTCGCTCTGGGTGAGGTACTTCCCCGCCTGCCGCTACCCGTGGACTCTGTAGCCCACTCGAGGGCGGAAGCGACAATTCGCGCTCGAGTCGACGCGCTGCGTCAGGCACCACCCGCTGAGACCGCACTTCTCGATGTCGCCGCGCCGACGGTCGCCCAGCCAGTGCCGGGCCTCGACCTCGGACCAGGATAAGCGAACGAACCGCGCCGGCCCGCGTCGACGGGCTGTGGGATCAGGGTGCTGCAACCACGCCATCTCGCGGCAGGACAGCGCAGCCCGGGCACTCGGGCGCTCCAGAAGCAGCCAGCACGAGCGCGGCCACGAATGCAGCGGACGCCAGCGTGATGACGAGCACTCCGAGGCGCAGGATCCGCCTGCCGTTTCCTTCGCACACCGCTCCTACGAACCCTGCGGCGGCTACGGCCGCGAGGGCGCCGCTCACGACCACGGCGACGATCGCAGCCGTCGCTACGGCTTCGATGCCCACGATCTGAACCTCGCGCCGCGCCGGCTCACGCTCCTGCGTGGAACTCGCACCTGACCTGTCTGCGGCGTCTTCCTGGTAAGTGGCACGAAAAGCGATCGGAAGGGTGCGCAGTGCCGGGTCGTGGAATACCGGAGGCCCGGAGCGCCAGCGGAGGGGTGAGGATATGCCGCGAAAGCCCGGAACGGAGCGCCCTGGAGGGAGCTACGATCAGCCACCGGGAAGTCGCTCGCGATCGTGTTCATGTTGTCATCCATCGCTGAGCGCGACGAGCGCCTGGACGAGTTGGGTGCGGTGACGCGACGGGTCGAGGATCGTGTCGACGACGAGCACTCGGATCGGCAGCCCTGGGTCGACGCCCTGCAGTGGGGCCAGGCACCAGCGCTGTTCGTCCTCGATGCTGTATCCCGGCTCGGCGTCTGCCCGCCAGGTGAGCGCGCTGACTGCGACGCGGTAGAGCACCGTCTCGGTCTGCGATCGATCGATGAAGCTCGGAAGGGTGTCGTGGATGGTGGTCATCGGTTCATTCCCGTCTGGTCGTTGTGGAGAGCCTGCGGGTGCGGCGCGGCGGGGTCGAGGTGGTGCCGGCGTCGCGGAGGTTCTCGGTGGCGGAGACGCTCGTTGACCTGCCGCGCGATCGCATCCATCCGCGCGTCCTCGATCTGCTCTGACGTCAAGAGCGATTGCGGTTCCGGGCCGGGGCGTCCACGAGCGAGTGCCTTGCGGAGGCGCTCAAGCTCCTCCTTTTGAACGGCGAGGTGGTGAGCCGCGCGAACGCGAAGGGATTCTCGCTTCCACGCGGCGAAGATTTCGGGCGGTGTGGCAATCTCCCGCAGCGCGACGGCAAGCTCAGCTTTCGTCCGCACCCGGTCGAAGAACTCATCCGCTGCGGCGCGGTTCGAGAAACGCTCCTCGGGGGATACCCGGTGCAGTCGCCGGACGGGGAGGCCTGCCTCGACGCGACGCTTCTCTCGATCGCGCCAGCGCTGCTGCGCAGCGAGCGACTTCTGCTTGTTCGCGGCGTAATAGGCGCGCCGTTTGGCGCGTTGCTCTTCGGGGTTCCGAGCGTAGGCCTCGCGACGGCGCTGGCGGCGCTTCTCTGGATCGGCGTGGTACTTCTCGCGCTGGTGAGCGTTCGCCTGCTCGCGATGCTTGTCGTACCACCGCTTGTTGCGTGCCCTGACGCGGTCCCGGTAGGCATCCGGATCCTGCGCGCGCTGCTTCGCCCGAGCCTGCCGCTGGTACTCGCGCTGCTCGTCGCGGTGTCGCGCGTAGTAGTCCCGCGCATACTGGCGTCGAGCCTCCCGCTTGCGCTTCGCCCGGTCGTACAGCTGCACCTGGGCGTGCGCGATCTGCAGGCGTACGTCCTCCGTTTCGCGGGCGACGCGGGCTTCGCGGTCTTCGGCTTCGTCGCTCATCGGTCGCTCCCGATCCGCGCGGCGAGCTCTCTGATCCTGGTCGGTTGAAAGCCCGACCAGTGGTCGTGATCGTCGATGACCACCACCGGCGCCTGCGAGTACCCCAAGTCGTCGGTGACGTACTCACGCGCCGCCGCGTTGCCCGGCTCGGTGAGGTCGATGTCCGCGTGGGCGATGCCGACCGCATCCATCAGCTGCTTCGTTAGCCGGCACTGCATGCAGGCAGAACCCGTCGTATACACGGTGATCATCGGCGGAGGGCTTTCGGAAGCGTGTCGCCGGTGCTCCGGTGAGTCTGCGCCGCCATCCACGCTTCGATGTCGGAGAGCTTGTAGACGACCGTGCGGCCGAACTTCACGTACTGCGGGCCGTCACCCGTGCGGCGCCAGGAGCCCAGTCGGCTGAGCGGGACGCCGGGCAGCAGGTCGGCGAGCTCCTGCGGCGTGAGGAAGGTGTGCTCGGGATCCTCCGAACGCACCTGCATGATCGTGACCATCGTTCACCTCCACTTGCGCATGATCAACGTCGCTAGACGCTAGCGAAGCACTATGTGCTACCCTTCGCAAGAGGTGAATGCGAAAGCGCCGTGCGGTTAGACAGACTGAGGAGGTGAAGGTCGACGTGACAACGCTCGAAGGCTCCCCCGTGACATCGCAGGTTGCGACCCAGCCCGTCGGGTCCGCACTGCGCATCGCTCCCGCATTCATCGCCACGACCGTTGATGCACCGATGGGGGTGACCACCGCCATCACCGCGCGGTACGCTGCCGCCGCGGGCCGGTACGTCATCAAGGGCGTCACCAACACTGCGGTAGACGACGACATCGAGCTGAACTACCCGACCGTCGCGAAGGTCGGCATGCAGGCGATCGTGCAGACTGCGGCACCGCGGTGCATCTTCCTGACGCTCGACGACGAAGCGGACCCGCTCGCGCGGTGGTTCTCGATCTCGGAACTCACCACCTCACAGGGCCGCCTGCTGCCACCGGCGCTCGCTGCCGAGGTCGTGCGGCGTGGGGCTGGTGAAGCGCGGATGCAGGTGATCGAGCTGCTGTATGGATCGGCGGCACTGGCGGGCCTGCCGCCCGCGAAGCTGATCCAGGCTGAACTCGGTGTGCCGCACCGCACCGCTTCGTCGTGGATCATCGCGGCGCGAGCCGCGGGGCGGCTCGCGGGTATGAACTACAACGCCGGTCGACCGGCGAGTGGCTAGCGTCCACGCGTACCAGACGGCCAAGGGCCGGCGGTACTACGTCAATTACTACAAGCCCGACCGCAGGCAGACCTCGAAGAGAGGATTCCGAACCAAGCGGGAAGCGGAGGAGTTCGCCGCGACAGTCTCTGTGGCGATCGCGCAGAACCAGTACATCGATCCCGTCGACTCGAGAGCGACTGTGGCGACGCTTGCGGAGGTTTGGCTGCAGGATCAAGCCGCGGTGCTGAAGCCATCGTCGCTCCATCCGCTCGAGTCGGCGTGGAGAGTGCACGTTGCGCCGCGATGGGGGAGGGTACCCATCGGCGCGATACGCTACAGCGACGTGCGCGCGTGGGTAACCGAGCTTTCCAACAGGCGAGGCGCGACGACCGTGATTCGCGCCTACGGTATCCTGGCTTCAGTCCTCGACACCGCTGTGCGCGACCGTCGCATCCCCGAGAATCCAGCGCGCGGAATCAAGCTCCCGCGCAAGCGCCCAAAGCGACGCGTCTACCTCACGCACGCCCAGGTCGATCAGCTTGCGGCGGAAGCGAACTACCCCGAGGTCGTCTACTTCCTCGCCTACACGGGCCTGCGCTGGGGCGAAGCCACCGCGCTCCGCATCACCGACGTCGAGTTCTCCCGCCGTCGTGTGCACGTGCAGGAGAACGCCGTCATGGTCAATGGCAAGGTGCACACGGGAACACCGAAGACACACGTGACGCGCTCTGTCCCTTACCCCGACTTCCTCGGCGGCGCACTGCAAATACTCGCGCGCGACAAGGCGCCCACTCAACTCCTGTTCGGTGACGGCATCACCCACCTGCGATTGCCGAACTCGCAAGACGGCTGGTTTGCCAAGGCGGTCAATCGAACCCGAGCGAAGGACTCGACGTTCCCGGTTGTGACGCCGCACGATCTGCGCCACACCGCAGCGAGCCTCGCGATCAGCGCCGGCGCGAACGTGAAGGCCGTGCAACGCATGCTCGGACATGCCTCGGCCGCGATGACACTCGACACCTATGCCGATCTCTTCGACGATGACCTCGACTACGTCGCCGATGCGCTCAGCCGCGCCAGACTGGCGGCGACCGTCCGCCAGCGATAGTTCGGACAGACTGGGGCCGCGCTGACAGCTGGCTCGAGTATGGCCCCATGCCCGCCAGAGGCGCGCCCGCGCCTCCGATAGCCTCATCACGCACGCAGGCGACCGAGGCATAGCCCGCCACGCCCCCGCTCGGCGTTTGACACGGATCTTGTCAGAATCTTGTCAAGCCGCCGCCCCACACCATGACGAAACCCCCGCGAGCCCAGTGTTTCCAAGGGTTCTGCGGGGGTTTCGGGTGGCGGTGACGGTGGGATTTGAACCCGAATGGCTCACGCGGAACTGCGCGGCTCCCAGGTTGGGCCGCATGATTCCGTAGAGTTTCGCTCTCTCGGGGCAGGCTCGTCGCTCTCCAATCACGAGTTGTGTTGCCACGGTGTTGCCAGCGCAACGCCGCTCAGGAACCGGCCGCAGAATGCTCGCCATGGGAGAGAACACCGGAACACGCTGGCTGAATTACACCCAAGCTGCAGCGCGCGTGAAGCGCGACCGCAACTCGATTCGCCGATGGGGTCGGCAGGGCATGCCCATGTCGTGGCGCACCGGCGCAGACGGCAACCAGGAGCGCGTGGTGCGGGAGGACGTGCTGCTCGAATGGTTCCGCGGGAAGCTGCAGGCATCGCCCGTGCACTTCTACCGAATCCGGAAACGTGCCATAGAGCAGGGACTTCCTGAACCGGAGTTGCCCGCCCACCTGTCACGTGCGGCGAAGCGGGTTCCCTCCGAAAACGTGCAGTCCTCAGGGGGAAACGAGGAGAAGAAGGCCGTTTCCGCCACCCGTCCCGAGATTGACCCGCTCGCCGACATGAAACCCATCCTCGGCGCGGTCGAGTACAGGGCCCTCTCCGAAGCATTGAAGACCGAACCGACCGGGTGCCGAAACGACGACCGGTTCACCTCCGACCGGCTCGAGGCACGCGAACTGCCCGAGCTCGCCGCGATCTGCGCCACGTGCCCGGTGCTAGAGCTCTGCACCGCGTACGCGCGCGCCGCCCGCCCCGATGAAGGGTTCTGGGCGGGAGCGCCGGCCAGGCACCAGCGTGTGCGCGGCCCCGTTGCCGCGTCTCAGAAGTGGGCCTGAAATCAGAAGCGAATCTGACGCGCGATCTCCTCGGACGCCTTGCGGGGCGCCTCTCGCTCGACTCGATCGATCTCCTTGGCGAGCTCGTCGAGCGCCAGCCAAGCGCTCGCGCCGTTCTCGCCGTACTTGTCCTTGATCTTCTTGATCGCGTCTGCAGCGCTCACGGGGTACCTCCAGGGGGTTGGTTTGGACGCGAGCGTACCGTGTGGCCGCTGCGGCGTCCGCGGATTGGGTGCGTTACGGTGCCGAGGGATCGAAACCGGGCGCTGTACGCGTCAGCAGGTGCGGCGCCACAGGCTCACCGATCGCGTGGATACGCCAGCCGGTGTCGGGAACGATCGCTATCTCCGGACGCCACACGAGCGTGACATGCATTGAAGCAGGCGTGTCAGCCATCCGCACAAGGTGCTGATCGGTCTCCACGAGACGTACGTAGGCGACATCGGGAGCCCCCTCAGCGGCCAAGGGGGTCATGCTAATTCGCAGTCCCGCGAGAACCGTCCGGGCCCGCGAGAAATCTCCCCATGACTCGACGGACTCAGGCGTGACCATCGCTTCCGAAAGAATGCGGTAGCTGGCGTGCGTCTCCGGCACCGTGAGTGCCGTGTGAAACACGTCGACGAACAGGGACGGATGCCACGCCGGCAGGGACTCGAGATGGAAGGCTGCCTCGTCCTCGTCAGACCATGATTCGCTCATGGACAGACGTTAGCGCCAGCCTCCGACACTCGGACATGAGGCCGCGCATGGCTCACGACCACCGGTCCTCGTGGCGATCAAGTTGCACATCCAGCGCCGGCGCGTATGCGTCCGCAATCCGCTTCCCGCTGAGCTCGCCGCGACACCATCGTCGCAATACCTGTGACATGGCTTCGACGCCAGCAGCCGACAGCTCGGGGTGAGTCTTCTCATTGATGCTCTCGAGCGCGAACTGGGTTACGCGCTGTAGGTGTTCCACGTCGCGCTTGGGGGCGCTGAGCATCAGTCGCTCGAGCGCGACGACGGCCTCGGAGTGAGCGTGCATAGCGGCTTGCCCGTCGCCAATGCTCCGCGCCTTCAGAAGACGGATGAGAGCATCCAGCAAGCCAAGCACGTCCGAGCGGCGCTGCTCCTGCTGAGCGTCTCTCCGCTGCGCGCGAATAGTCACCAGCGGGACAAGCGCGGTCGCCGCAGCACCTATCAGAGCACCTGCCAGAGCGGCCAGAGTCGGATCCATGCCCGCGATCCTAGGTGTGCCCTCGGACATGGTCACGACTATTCAGGCCCCGCGCCACTCATCGAGCAGGCCGCTCATCTCCGCCATGAGGTCGTCGACGGCGAACAGATCGCCCCGCTCCGCGAAACCCACCAGATCGACCGCGCAACGTCGGAACATCTCCTGCGGCGGCACCGGGATCGGCGCCGGCTGGACGGCCGTGTCGCTCTGCAGGCTCAGTCGACTCCGGTTCGCATTGTGGTCCCGCTGCGCACGCCTGCACGCCGCATCGATCGGCTCCTTCGCGCGCAGATGCCGTTGGTAGGCCGAGTACGTGCCACACGGGGACTTCGGACGGGGCATGACGCCCTCCTAATCGAGTCAGAACGAAATCGAGTCAGTCGGTATTAGTGCGGGGAGAGACGCGCCACGACCGGGCGGGAGGTGGGCAGGCAGGTCGACTTGGGGGTGTACCCCCGGGGTCGCGGGCTGTAGTGCGAGAGCCGGAGGCGTTAAGGAGGTCGCCTCCGGCTCTCTGGGTCGGGCACTGGGTTCGTCTAGGTCCAGCGCAGCTTCCCGACCGTGCTTAGGTGTTCGGCTCGGTGGGTTCGAGCTCGAACTGCCAGGCGTCGGCACCGGTGCGGAAGGGGGCGATCGCTCGCGCGTACACGCCGCAGACCGTGCACTGCACGCGGTCTCGTGGCGGGTTCGGTAGCCGCTTCCACTGGTGCTCGTGTGCCATGGTCACTCCGGGAGGTGGCGCGAGACGATGTCGCGGAAGGCCTCTAGGAACTCGGCAACGTCAGTGACCGGGCCTCGTGAGGTGAACGTGAGGCTCAGTTCCAGTTCGCCGGACTCTGTGGTCTGCACGCTTTGCGTGTACTCGTAGGCGGCGGTTGCGTCGCTCATGTCAGGCGGTGATGTTGATGCGGCTGATGGCCTTCGGGTGCGGGAAGCCGAACCCGACGCGCATCACGGCCCGGATGAGCACGGCGTCGCGGGTGAACGCGGCGTGCTCGCTGGTGTCGATGTCGACGTTCTTCCGGAGGATCAGCTTCGCGTAGGCGGGGTCGATGCCCCAGATCGTTCCGATCGGGACGGCCGGCGAGCGGAGCAGCGGCACGCCGAACACGCTCTGCGCGCCGGGGCGGGCGACGTTCGCGCCCAGGACGGGCTCGATGCTGTCGGCCTGCTTCTTCAGCGTGCTGATGAGCAGCACGTCCGAGGGGTTAGCCACGAAGTACCGGATGTTGCCGCCGTTGTCGGCGCTGGCCGAGATCGCCGCGGCGAAGGCGTCCAGGTCCGTCAGGGCCCCGCCGCTGACGGTGACGGTGTTGACGTCCGCGGTGATCGATCCGAGGCCCTTCGGCGCCGGCGAGGCGAGGTTGCCGAAGAAGGCCGCGTCGACCTTCTTCGCGATGTCGCGGGCGATGCTGGCGCCGATGACGTCGCCCGCCTCGGGGTCCGCGTCCTCGAGCATCTCGGTCGTGGTCTCGGTGAGCGCCGCGAGCTTGGCCGGCTCGATGACGAGCTTGTCGAAGGTCGGGTCGCTCTCCGCGATCTCCTGACCCTCAGCGGTCCAGGATGCGGACGGGTCGTCCGTGACGAGCGGGATGATGTACCGGTGCAGCGACGTCGGGATGACGTCGGCCACCTGGAAGGCCACGGATGCCGCGGTGACGGGCTGGACGATGAGCGATCCGTAGTCCTCGGGCAGGAGGCCGGAGACGTCGTCGCTGGTGGTGAAGATAGCCATGCTGTAGCTCCAAGAAAAAGATGAGGGGCACGCGATGGACACGTGCCGTAAGGCTGGTGTGTCACGTTGCGGCTCAGCCGCTTCGCGTGCCCCTCAGGAGCTTCTGGAGTCAGGGACGGATCACAGATCCGGGGTCCTGCTCACCTCGATTCTAGCCTTCCCGACCTTCGCTTCCAAGCCTGCATCGGCGGCGCGCTCACCCTTGCCGATCACGTCGCTCCACCTCGCACCGGAGTTCCCGAACGCGACATCGACCGCACTGAGCTTCCGCGGCGTCCCCGGCTCCCGCACGGGCTCGCCCTTGGCCATCTGCGGCTTCGTCCGCGGCACGGGGAGCCTCTTCTCCAGTGCCGGGTGCTCCTGCAGCAGGTGAGCCACCGCAGCATCGAGCTTGTCCAGGTCGATGCGCCCGTCGTCGCCTGACCACTCCGACCGGTCGACGAGCTTCGCGAACACCGCGGGATCTCCCAGCCGGTCCCTGAGGAGACCTCGGACCACGACGTCCTGGAGCTCAGCGATATGCGCCTCGTGATCCGCGATCGTCGCCTCCGCCGCGCGGAGCCGGGTCCGGTACTTCCCCGCCTCGGCATTCGGCGCCTTCGGCTCCGGTTCGGGGGCGCTCTCGGGTTCCTGCTGCTCGAGGGCCGGCGTCTCCTCGACCGTCTCCGCCTCAGCCACGGCCTCGGGATCGGCTTCGGCCGCGGCGACGTCGCCCGTTGTGTTCTCGCTCATGCTTCGTTCCTCTCGTCGATGCCGGCGGACTCGATGAGCTCCGCCGCTGTGATGTCCTCAGCCGTCAGGCCGAGCGCTTCGAGAGAGATCACGACGACCTGCGTGAACCCTCCCCCGACACCGGCGGGGATCCCGTCGACGTCCTCCGTGTGTTCCACCTCGTACGTCGTGTGCCCGTGCAGCTGCTTCAACTCGAGCGCCAGGGCGATCCGCTCATCTCGGGTCGCCATCACGCCGTCTCCGCCATGTAGGCGAGCAGATCATCCAGCGCCGAAGCTCCCGGCCACCCTGCGCCGGTGTATCCCCGCTTGAACGACACGTGCACGTGCAGCCCGTACCCGGCATCGGAGCCCTTCCCGGAGCCCCCGGAGTATCCGATCACCGCGCCCCGGGTGACCGTCTGACCGACGCCCACGGGGAATGAGGACAGGTGCAGGAACCGGAACCAGTCGCCGGCCGTGGTCACGAGCGTTACGTACCGGCCGGTGGCCTCCGTGTTCGTCGGCTTCACGTCCACGATCGTTCCGTCGCCGGGTGCCCAGATCGGCGTGCCCCAGGATGTTGCCCAGTCGATCCCCGGCTCCTGCGAGCTCCGTGCCACATGCTGGGCGAACGTGTTGCTCACGGTCCATCGCGACGGATCCACCGGGTACACGTAGCCGGCGGGGTTGTCGCCGGGCTCACCCGGAGACCCAGGGTCGCCGCCGTCACCGGGTGTAGGCCCACCTGCTGGCGCAGCCCACACCCGCCCGAGACTGTCGATCACCGCATATTGCAGCCCCGTCGCATTCGCCGGCGGGCTCGGCCACCCCGGGATCCGGATCGTGCCATCCACGAAGTACACGACATCGGTGCCCATCCCGAAGGTGAAGGTCTCACCCGTGGCCGACGAGATCTGAGCCGAGCCGAAGTTGATCCGCGGAGTCTCGAACGAGCTGTCGAGCACCACCTTGTCGGCACCCGTGCCCACCTCGATCTTCGCGGCGCCGGCTGACGTCGCGGTGATCTTGATCCCCGCACCGATGCTGATCGTCCGCGTCGCCGCGTCCAGGACGATGTTCGAACCGATCTTGATGCGACCCCCGCCCAGCGGTTCGATCACGACCCCGCCGACCGTGATCTTCCCGCCGCCCGTGACGTCCATGTCACCCTCGAGCAGCAGCTGCCCGAGGATCTTCAGCACCCCGTAGACGAACGCCGACCCCGTGGGATCCTCGGGCGTGCCGACTCGGAGGCCCTCCTCGGACTTCACGGTCAGCGCCCCGCGGTCGATCGCCGCGTTCTCCAGCATCGACCCGGACTCGAGCCGCGACAGTCGGTAGAAAATCTCCCCGACGATCACGTCGAGGTTGTTCAGATCAACGGCCATCAGCCGCCGCCTTCAACAGGATCTCCGATGCCTCCGAGTCGATCAGCAACCGCGCCAGCTGCACAGGCGGATCCGTCAGAGCGAAGATCCGCCCGTCCCCATCCACACCGATCGCCGTCAGATTCTCACTGCTCATGTCCTTCATCCCCTTCGTCCCGGCGCCGCGCGCGCGCAGATGGTTGCGCTGGGAAGCCCCCAACGCAGTCCTCACGTCCCAGACGGGAGCCCGTCTGGGAGACCCCACCGCCCGGGATCTCCTCGTCATCAGCCCGTAGTAGACCCGGCCACGGCAAGACGCGACGTTCAGCTGCTGCCGTGCTCCCAAGGTGACCTCGCCCCGAGCCTCCTCGCCGGAGGGGCATCGACCGGCAAGCCGGCCGATCCGCGACGAGGAATCCCGGATCCCTGGTTCGTCGAGAACCGTCACCGCCGCGAGGTCGTCGCCACGCATCGGAGCGCGGTCGGAGACGTGAGCAGAGCGGCTCACGCGAGCAGTAAGTACTTCATGACCGTCTGCCGGGCAGGTCTCCCACTGCCAACCTGCCCCGTGAATCGGGCAGGTTGAGCGCGACCAACCTGCCCGACTGTCGGGCAGGTTCAGGCGCCCTGACATCGCAGATCCGGTACCGCGTAGACCGGCCCGGTCGGCCCGGCTCCTGCTCGACGATCGCGCCAGCCTCGAGCAGCCGCGCGAGCGCGATCTGGACGGTCGATCGAGCGATGCCGAGATCCGCCGCGAGGCGCAACTGCGACGGCCAGGCGATTCCGTCGCGGTCCGCACGGTCGATGAGAGCGACGAGCACCCATCCCTCGTGCATCGACAGGCCGAGTGACTTGAGCCCGCCGCGCGCGAGCCACCGTGTCGTGATGCGGGCCACACGCTCACACCCGCCTTTCGCGAGCGCTCGCGAGGCGCGCGGCGCGTTCGGCTCGCTCTGCCTCAGACAGCGTCCGCTTCGCTCGAATCGCCCTGAGTAGGGCGAAATTCTCGGCGTTAACCTCAAACTCGCCCCAGTCATCCCCGGAACGAACCTCCCTCAGAAAACCGCCTGCGTTCTGCAGCTTCCTGAGCTGTCGCAGGTGGACCACGTTCGACGTCCAGATCCGAACCGTTGAGTCCCCTCGAGCTTGGGTGGCGGTCGTCTCCTGCTCGGCGATCGCAGTCATGACCTCACCTCCGAACCGATCACGACTGAGCTGAGTTCCGTGTCGGACGGAAGGTACTGCGCGATGATCGACGGCATGTCCTCGCACCAGCGGCGGACCGCCTCGGCCAGGACCGGGTGCACGAGGTTCCGGTTTCGAGGGTCTGCGCCGACCGGTGTCCGCACGAAGAGACTCGGGCCCCCATGCGTCTCGACATACTCGGCGAGTCGCTTGGCCACGGTGGATGACCAGATCAGCTGAAACGGCAACTCGTCTGTGTTCATCCACCCCTCGTAGGGGCTCAGGGAATCTGTCATCATGTTCTCGTCAAGCCTCTGCTCAGAGCTGACACTGCCCTCGAAGCCCTGGCCGGCCTCGGGGGCGTTCTTCTCACCAGTCATGAGTGGTCCCGGGTGGTGTGCACGGAACCGCGGATCCATGCCTCGATTTCTGACCGCTCGTAGATCACGGTCTTGAGCGAGGGCTTGTAGTAGCGGGGTCCGGCGCCGTTGGCGCGGAGTCCGCGCAGCCGACGCTCAGTCATGCCGGGGACGAGCTCGCACACCTGAGCCGGGGACAGCCAGATCAGCGGGTCATCGGCGCCGGTCATCAGGACGCCAGGTCCGCTGTGCTCGTGCGCTCGCTCGCCTCGAGCCACGCGATCACGTCCGTTCGGCGGTAGACGATGGTGCGCGGCGTCGGGCGCAAGAACTTCGGCCCCTGCCCCTTGAATCGCAGCTGCGCCAGATTCGACTTCGTCATCCCGGGGATGAGGCCCGTGACCTCATCAGCGCTCAGGTACTCCTCCATGTGTTCCTCCTCAGATCGTATGAGACATCGGTTCGGTAACTGTCTCAATGAGGATGAAATCACACTGATACTCTTTGCGCAAGCATGTATCACTGAAGGGCGGATGCGATTTGGGACTCTTTGACGAGATTGTGGGCATCCCCACGACGGTCGTCTATGAGGCGCCCGAGTGGGCGAAGTGGGTAGAGCTCGGAGGGCCCGGCGTCACGCTGCGACTTCCGGGCACCCTGGTGGTTCCCGATCATCCTCGAGCCGACCTCATGACCCACATCGAACTCCGGTGGAATGTGGACTCTCTGGCCGTGTCGTCGGTGAAGGTCGAGAGCCTCAGACCCGAGGAGGTCACCACGAACGATCTGCGCAGCGTTCGCGTTGTCGACCTCATCCGGACGCATCTGCAGAGCTTCGTCGCCGTGCATTCTTCGGGATGGAGCTTCCCAGTTCGCCCTGAGGTGGCTGGCGCGATTCGCAAGGCCTGGCCCACCATGACAGCGGTCTCGGACGTGGCTCAGACGTACAATTTCGCCCGCGCGCTGCGCCTACCCCCCATCAAAGCCGTGATGGAGAGCTACGAGATCTCTCGGGCGACCGCACACCGATGGGTCAACCTCTGCAAGGAGAGAGGGGAAATCGCGGATGGGTAGCGTCCACGCCTACGAGACGAAAGCCGGCAAGAAGCTCTACCGCATCGTGTACCGCCGCCCGGACAACCGGCAGACACAGGAGCGGGGCTTCACGCGGAAGCGGGACGCCGAGCTGCGGCTCGCCGAGGTCGAAGTCGGGAAGGCGAAGGGCGACTACGTCAACCCCGCCGACGCGCGCGAGACGGTCACGGCGATCGCCACCGGATGGCTGTCCGGCCGCGAGCACGTCATGAAGCCCTCGAGCTACCGCGCGCTGCGCAGCGCGTGGGAGACACACGTGCAGCCGAAGTGGGGCGCGCGACAGGTCGGCACGGTGAAGCACTCGGAAGTGCAGGACTGGGTGAGCGAGCTCGCGCGAGACAAGTCCGCGACGACCGTGCTGCGCGCCTACGGCGTGCTCGCGGCCGCGCTCGACGTCGCGGTGAAGGATCGCCGGCTGAGCCGGAACGTCGCGCGCGGCGCCACACTCCCGAGGAAGGTGCCGAAGTCGAAGCCCTACCTCACGCACGCGCAGGTGCAGACCCTTGCCCACGCATCTGCACATCCGACGCTCGTGCTATTTCTGGCCTACACCGGTCTGCGCTGGGGCGAAGCGACCGCGTTGCGCCTGAAGCACGTTGACACGTTGCGCCGGCGCGTGGGCGTCGAGGAGAACGCAGTCATGGTTGGCAGCGTGATCCATGTCGGCACGCCGAAGACGCACGAGACGCGCTCGGTGCCGTACCCGGAGTTCCTGGCGCTGCCGATAGCGAAGCTCTGCGAGGGCAAGGGCCGCGACGAGCTGCTGTTCGGTGACGGCACGATGCATCTGCGGCTCCCAAACTCGCGCGACGGATGGTTCGCGGCCGCGGTGCGCCGGGTGCTCGACGCGGAAGCGGAAGCGGCGGCGCTCGCGAAGGCGAACGGTGATCCGGAGCCACCGCGGATGCCGCGCGTGACGCCTCACGATCTGCGGCACACGGCGGCGTCGCTCGCGATCAGCGCCGGCGCGAACGTGAAGGCCGTGCAGCGGATGCTGGGGCACGCATCGGCGAGCATGACGCTCGACACGTACGCGGACCTGTTCGACGACGACCTCGACGGCGTCGCGACGGCGCTCGATCAGGCGAAGCGGGCGGCGGTTGTTGCCAAAGTGTTGCCAGGAGCCGGAGCGCCAACATGACAAAGGCCCCGATTCCCTTGATTTCTCAAGGAACTCGGGGCCTTCGTGGTGGCGGTGACGGTGGGATTTGAACCCACGGTAGGGGGTTACCCTACACAACTTTTCGAGAGTTGCACCTTCGGCCGCTCGGACACGTCACCGGGATCGAGTTTACGTACCGTTGGCGGAAGCGGCAAATCGAGAGGCCCTCGCGTGTCCGGGGATGCGCTGACAGGATGAGCGCATGGCCGTCATCGAGAACGCGAAGATCACCGTCGTCGGCGCCGGAGCGGTGGGAGCCGCCACCGCATACGCCTCTCTCATCCGGGGCGCCGCGCGCCACGTCGCCCTGTACGACATCAACGCCGCGAAGGTCGAGGCCGAGGTCCTCGACCTCGCCCACGGGTCTCTCTTCACCGGCACCAGCGACATCACCGGATCGGCGGATGTCGCGGTCACCGAGGGATCGCACGTCGTCATCGTGACGGCGGGCGCCGCACAGCAGCCGGGCCAGACGCGCCTGCAGCTCGTCGGCACCAACGCCCGCATCTTCTCGAAGATGATCCCCGAGCTGGTGGAGGCGTCGCCGAACGCCGTGTTCGTCATCGTCTCGAACCCGTGCGACGTGCTCACGGTGCTGGCCCAGGAGCAGACCGGCCTGCCGCCGGAGCGCCTGTTCGCCTCGGGCACGGTGCTCGACACGTCGCGTCTGCGCTGGCGTCTCGCCGAGCGCGCCGGCGTCGCCGCCAGCTCGGTGCACGCCAACATCGCGGGCGAGCACGGCGACAGCCAGTTCCCGATGTGGTCGACGGCGACGATCGGCACGGTGCCGCTGCTCGACTGGCGCCCCGAGAACGGCGAGCCCTTCACCATCGAGGAGCTCGACACGCTCGCCTACGAGGTGGCCCACGCCGCCTACAAGGTGATCGAGGGCAAGGGCGCCACCAACTACGCCATCGGCCTCTCGGCCACGCGCATCGCCGAGGCGGTGCTGCGCGATGAGCACGCCGTGATGCCCGTCTCGACCGTGCTGAACGACTACCACGGCCTCTCGGACGTCGCCCTCTCAGTGCCGCACATCGTCGGATCCACCGGAGCGACCCCGATCCTCGAGGCGCCGTTCTCGGAGGCCGAGCTCGCACTGCTGCACCAGTCGGCCGACGCGATCAAGGCGACGCTGGCCGAGGTGCGCAAGGGCTGACCGGCCGCCACGCCACACCCGCGCAGGCGGGGGTTCGAACGAATGTCCGAACCCCCGCCTACGCTTCTTCTATGGCCACCAAGCGTCCCACCCCCGCCCCCTACAAGTGCACCGAGTGCGGGTGGACGGCGGCGAAGTGGGTCGGCCGCTGCGCCGAGTGCCAGCAGTGGGGCACGGTCATCGAGGCGGCCGAGCAGACGGGCATCCTCCGCCGCGTCGCTCCCCTCATCCCGACCGCGGCGGCCCGGCCCATCACCCAGATCACGACCACCGAGGCCTCGCGCCGCGAGACCGGGCTCGGCGAGTTCGACCGCGTCCTCGGTGGCGGCATCGTGCCCGGCGCGGCGATCCTGCTCTCCGGCGAGCCCGGCGTCGGAAAGTCGACCCTGCTGCTCGAGGTCGCGGCGCGCTCGGCGGCGGCCGGACACCGCACGCTGTACGTCAGTGCCGAGGAGTCGCCCGCCCAGGTGCGCATGCGGGCCGAGCGCACCGGCGCACTGCACGACGAGCTCTTCCTCGCCAGCGAGACGGACCTCGCCACCGTGCTCGGGCAGATCGAGCAGGTCGATCCCCAGCTCGTCATCGTCGACTCCGTGCAGACCATCTCGTCGTCCACCTCCGACGGCGCCGCCGGCATGCCGGGGCAGGTGCGCGAGGTGGCCTCGGCGCTGATCCGCGTCGCGAAGGATCGGGATCTGCCGATCGTGCTCGTCGGTCACGTCACCAAGGACGGGCAGATCGCCGGCCCCCGCCTGCTCGAGCACCTCGTCGACGTCGTGTGCCACTTCGAGGGCGACCGGCAGACCGCGCTGCGCTTCGTGCGCGCGCTGAAGAACCGCTTCGGGGCGACCGACGAGGTCGGCTGCTTCGAGATGACGGGCGACGGCATCAAGGAGGTCCCGGATCCGAGCCAGCTGTTCCTCTCGCAGGGCAACCCGGAGAACGGCACCTGCGTGGCGATCGCCCTCGAGGGCCGGCGCGCGCTGCCGGTCGAGGTGCAGGCCCTGACCATCCCCACGAACGCCCCGAACCCGCGCCGCATCGTGCACGGGGTCGACGCGTCGCGCGTGGCCATGGTGCTCGCGGTGCTCGAGCGCAAGGCGGGCATCAAGACGAGCGACCTCGACGTGTACGTCTCGACCGTCGGCGGCGTGCGCTTCACCGAGCCCGCCGCCGATCTGGCCATCGCCGTCGCGGTGGCAGGGTCCGTGCGCAACTGGGCGGCACCGCAGGGCGTCGCCGCGGTGGGCGAGCTCAGCCTCGCGGGCGAGGTGCGCCCGGTCGGCCAGGCGAGCCTGCGCCATGCCGAGGCCAACCGCCTCGGCTACAAGCGCGTCATCGACAACCGGTCGGGGCGCCTGCGCGCCGCCCTGGACGACATCCAGACCGCCGGCGTGCCGGCCCTGCACGACGTCCCGGCCTTCTGATCCACCCCGCAGGGCGCGGGCACCGCGGAGCGAGCCTCAGCGGACGCGCGGCGCCCGCGCGCTCATACGGCGCCGCTGGCTCGGCAGCGCCACCAGCGCCAGCGGCACAAGCAGCCCGAGCGCGCACACCACGCCCAGCAGGATCTCCATGGCCGAGAGGCTACGCGCCGAGGTCGAGGGCCCTCAAGAGCTCGGCGGGCGAGGCCTGCATCGGGTACGGGCCGGCGACATCGAGGAACACCGTGGTGATGGTGCCGGCGTGGACCGTGAGGAACCGGCGCAGCCAGTCGGGGGAGAACAGGCCGATGCCCGAGGGCAGGTTCTCGGGCTTATGCGCCGCGTCGCTGAACAGCAGCAGCGCGACGTCGCCGGTGGCCGGGTCGCGGTAGGTCCAGACCTCTCCCGCATCGAGCGGATTGTCGCGCTGCCCCTGCTTCAGCAGCGGAACAACGGTGTTGCCGTTGCGCAGGGCCAGGGCCACTGCGGCCATGTCCTGGCGCTCGAGGGCCTGCGCGAGGGCCTCGGAGCGGAACTCGACGTCGACCGGCTTCTTCCCGCGCTTCTTGGACACCACCCGTTCAGCTTATGGCTATGCAGATCTAACATTCTGGACAGAATCAATCAAGCATTCTGTCAGGTTCGCGAAAACGCCATTGATACTCTTGTCATGCCCGTCGGGGTGCGGCATCGGTGGGGACTGGTGGATCTACCGCACTCTCACAGCAGGTTTGGCGTTCATCGCCCTGGGGACCTGCGCGGGACGACGTGAAAGGCCCGGAGGCAGCATCGCTCCGGGCCTTCTCCGTCTCCGCTACCCGCTCCGAGCCTCACTCGCGGTCGAGGCGCTCCGGCACGAGCGTGATGCCGCCCAGCAGATTGGCCGACTCGGCCAGCTCCTCGATCCACTGCGCGTTGAGCTCGGGCCGCTGGGACTCCTCGAACGCGAAGCGCAGCGGGATGGCGGGGCTCAGCCAGACCGTGCTGCGCCCACCGCTGCCCTCATGCTGCAGCGACAGGGTGAACGCCTCGCCGCGGCGCAGCTTCGCGACGATGACGACCTTGATGTGCGACAGCGCGCGGTCATTGATGTCGATCGGCGTCCCCTGGGAGCCGTAGAAGAGCGTGCCCATGCGCCCACGGTAGAACGGTCGCGCCCCGCCCGCCAGAGGAATCCGTCCCGAAGACTGGGAGCGATCGGTCCGGGCAGTCGGGTCAGCGCAGGTAGAACTGCGCGCTCTTGGCACCCTTGATCTCGCCGAGCTCGACCGTGAGGTTGTACGCGGCACCCCCGCCGGGCGCGCGCGGGCGGTTCTCGTTCGCGCAGGTGCCGACGTCCGAGCGGGTGCGATCCCACGTCAGCGGCGCCGCGCTCTCGACCGTCTGCCCGGCCGTCAGCGTCACGACCATGTCGGACGGCTCGCTCTGGCAGTCGGTCGAGCGCCACCAGGTGTCCTGGCCGCTCGTGATCACGAAGCGCTGTTTGGACGTTCCGACATCCAGCGTGCAGTCGACCGATCCGGTGTTCGTCAGGCGCATGCCGAGCGTGACCGGCTTGGTCTCGAAGGTCTCGCCGTGCACGATCGGCACGAGGTCGATCGTCTCGGGGTCGCAGGGCTGCGGCACGGGCGGATCGGTCGAAGTGGGCTGCGGGGTGGGCGCCGGTGTCGTGGCGGCGGGCGACGGAGTGCCGACCGGCGTCACGGCCGCGGTCGGCGCGGGTTTCGGCTGCTCGGCCGCATCGGTCAGACCCCGCCAGGGCTGCGCGACGGCCGCCCACACCACGCCGCCGATGACGACGAGGGCGAGCAGGAGCACCACAAGTCGCCGCCGCCGGTACACGGCGGGCGAGTGTCGACGTCGCGGCTGATCTCCCACGATCCCAGGTTAAGCGGGCCGTCGTCAGAGCAGCTTGAGCATGCGCGTGTTGCCCAAGGTGTTCGGCTTGACGTGCGCGAGATCCAGGAACTCGGCCACACCTTCATCGGGGCTGCGCACAAGCTGCGAGAAGACATCCGGATCGACGATCTGCTCGCCGATGGGCGAGAAACCGCGTCGCGTGAAGAAGTCGACCTCGAACGTGAGGCAGAAAAGGCGCGAGAGACCGAGCTCGCGCGCGCGGTCCTCGAGCCCCTCGACGATCGCGCGGCCCACCCCGTGGCGCAGCCAGTCGGGGTGCACCAGCAGCGTGCGCACCTCGCCCAGGTCGTCCCAGATCACGTGCAGGGCGCCGCAGCCGATCACCTGCCCGTCGGCCTCGGCGACGAGGAACTCCTGCGTCGCCTCGTACAGGAACACCAGATCCTTGCCGAGCAGGATCCGCTGCTGCACGAGCGGCTCGAGCAGGCGGTGGATGTGCGCCATGTCGGCCGCACGCGCCGGGCGCACGGTGAAGGCCTGGGTCGCCGTCTCCGTCATCCCTCCAGCCTATGGGCGGCCGGCGGTTCGGTGGTCGACTAGTCCTCCGCGGAATTACTGGTCCCGCCTGGACTAGTGACGCCGCGGAGGACTAGTCGACGCACGCAAGAGGCACCGGCCGCCGGTCAGGGCGCCAGGATGCGAGCGCCGAGCTGCGCGCGGACGCTGAGCTCGGCCGCGGCGAACGCGTGCTCCTGCGTCATGGCGGTCTCGGTGCGGTCGAGGCAGTCGCGGATCAGCTGGCCGAAGAACGGGAAGCCGACCGTCCCGTCGGCGACGATGTGGTGCTCCCCCTCGCCGTCCACCAGGAACACGTGCCCCGGGCCCTCGCCCGTGGCGATGTTCACGTACTTGCGCAGCTCGATGTAGCCCTCGGTGCCCAGGATGAACGTGCGCCCGTCGCCCCAGGTGCTGAGGCCGTCGGGGGTGAACCAGTCGACGCGGCAGTAGCCGCTCGCCCCGTTGTCCATCACGATCGAGGCCTCGCCGAAGTCGTCGAGGCCCGGGTGATCGGGGTGCTGGAAGTTGCCGACGGCCGAGTACGCCACCTCGGCGCTGCGGGCCCCGGCGAAGTGCAGCATCTGCTCGAAGTTGTGGCTGCCGATGTCGCAGAGGATGCCGCCGTACTTCTCCTTCTCGAAGAACCAGTCCGGGCGTCCCGTTCCGAGGCGATGCGGCCCGAGACCCTGCACCTGGATCACCCGCCCGATCGCGCCGCGATCGATCAGCTGGCCGGCCAGCACCGCCGCCTCCACGTGGATCCGCTCCGAGTAGTACACGGCGTACTTGAGCCCCGTGCGGGCGGTGGCCTCGCGGGCCGCATCGAGCTGCTCGAGGGTGGTGAGCGGCGCCTTGTCGGTGAAGTAGTCCTTCCCCGCCTCCATCACCCGCAGCCCCAGCGCGCAGCGGTCGGAGGTCACCGCGGCCCCCGCGACGAGCCGCACCTCCGCGTCGTCCAGCACCTCGGCCTCGCTGCGCGCGACCCGCACGTGCGGGAACTGCTGCTGGAACGCCGCGACCTTCGCGGGATCCGGGTCGTAGACCCAGCGCAGGGTGCCGCCGGCCGAGGCGAGGCCGCCGGTCATGCCGTAGATGTGCCCGTGGTCGAGGCCGATGGCGCCGAAGACGAACTCGCCCTCCTCGACGACCGGGGCCGGGATCGGATCGGGCGCGTACTGCGCGCCACTCGCGTTGCTCATGCGTTCCTCTCAGGCGGTGCGCGGCTCTGCGCTGCCGCCGACGATGATCTCACCCGGCAGCTCGCCCGCCGACGCCGTCTTCGCGTAGAAGCGCGGCGCCCGGCTCACGAGCGTGCCGGATCGGTAATAGGGATCGGACGGGGTCAGCGGCAGGGCGACGGTGCGCCCCTCGATGCCCGACTCGTAGATCGCGGTGACGAGCTCGACGGCGGCGCGGCCCGCGCGCCCGTCGATCGCCGGCGCACGGCGATCCCGCACCGCGGCGAGCACGTCGCCGATCTGCCCGGCGTGCCCCTGATGGGCGAGGGCCACGTGGGCCTCCGCCTGCGCCTCGATCCGGGCCTCCAGCTCAGGGTCGCCCCCGGGCTCGGGGAAGCCGTTGGGCGACGACGTCGAGGCCGTCACCTTCCAGGGCTGCGAGACGCGGGCGTCGCGGGCCTGCACCACGATGGCCTGCTCCTCCCCGTGATGCACGACCGAGCTCGTGATCTCGGCGAGCGCCCGGTCGTACTGCAGGATCGCCACCGACAGATCCTCGACCTCGGCGTTCTCGTGCGCGGCGTTGGTGAGCACCGCGGTGACGGCCTTCGGCGATCCGAGCATCCAGAGCGTGAGGTCCAGGTGATGGATCGCGTGGTTGAGGGTGCAGCCGCCGCCCTCGGACTCCCAGGTGCCCCGCCACCACAGGTCGTAGTACGGCAGGCCGCGCCACCAGGCCGAGCTGACCTGCACGTGCGAGACCGGGCCGGCAAGGCCCGAGTCCAGCACCTCCTTCAGCGTCGCCATGTCGTCGCGGAAGCGGTTCTGGGCGACGACCGACAGGATCCGGCCGTTCGCCTCGGCGGCCGCGATCATCGCGTCGCACTCCTGGAGGGAGGGGGCCATGGGCTTCTCGACCAGCACGTCGACCCCGGCGCTCAGCGCCCGGATCGCCAGGTCGGCGTGGCTGGACGGCGGCGACGCGATGCTCACGAGGTCGAGCCCCGCCTCCGCGAGCATGCGGTCGAGGTCGTCGTACGCGACGGCCTGGGCGAGCCCGAGCTCGTCGCGGCGGCGCGCGGCCTTCTCGCCCACCACGTCGAAGAGGGCGACGATCTCGCACTCCTCGGGGAAGCGGCGATAGGCCTCGACGTGGGCGCCGGCGATGTTGCCGGCCCCGATGATTCCGATTCTCAGCACGTGACTCATCCTGCCGCGGTGATGGACGACTCGATCTCGGCGATGAGAGCGTTCGCCGCGTCGATGGGGGTCTGACGCTCGAAGTTCACCTCCTGCTGGTAGCGCAGCAGAATGGTCTGGATGTCGCTGGCGCCGTTGGGGACGATCGCCGGCGCCTCGCCCAGCTTCGATGTGCGCGACTCGGCGAATGCCACCGTCTTCTTCTCCTCCGCCGTCAGATCCGCCTCGAGGGCGTCGATCACGTCGCTGTTCGCGGGGATGCCGCGCTCGGTGCCGATGATCTTGCCCGCCTCCGGGTCGTTGACGAGGAAGTCGATCAGCAGCGCCGCCTCGGCCGGGTGCTCGGACTTCGAGGACACCGACCAGTACATGCCCGGCTTGAAGTAGTCGTACTTCGTCTTGTCGCCGTCGAGCGTCGGGATCGGCACCAGCTCGAGGTGGGCGCCGCTCGCGGCGGCGTAGGCAGTGATGAGGGTCGAGGAGGTGAACACCGTGGCGCTCTTGCCCACGGCGAAGTCGCTCTGGTCGATCGGCAGGGAGGCCTGCTCGGCCATGTAGGAGGCCGAGGGGGTCGCGCCGCTGGTGATCCAGTCGAGGCCGAGCTGGAAGTAGGCGGCCAGCGTCTCGGGCTCGATGGCGATCTTCCCGTCCTCGAAGAGCGCGTCCTCCATCTGACGCGCCACGAGCTGCAGCTGGTACTCGTTGCCCAGCTGAGCGGTGCCGTACACGGCGCCGCCGGATGCCTCGGTGACCTCCGCCGCCCACTCGCCGAACTCGTCCCACGTCCACGTGGACGTGTCGGGCAGGGGCACCCCCACCTGGTCGATGACGTCCATGTTGACGATCGCGGCGGTCGAGGTCGTCGAGATGGGCATCGCGTAGAGCGCGTCCTCCCAGCGGCCCATGTCGAGCACCGACGGCTCGAGCCCGTCGGTCTTCAGCTGGTCGTACTGACCGAGGTCGACGAGGCTGCCGCGGTCGGCGTAGGAGGCGAGATAGAGCTGATCCATCTGCATGACATCGGCCGAGTTGCCGCCGGCGGTCGCCGTGGCGAGCTTCTCCCAGTAGCCGTTCCAGTCCGAGAACTCCGGCTCGATCGTGATGTTCGGGTGCTTCTCCTCGAACAGGTCGAAGACCTTCTGCGTGCGCTCGTGGCGGGCGTCGCCTCCCCACCACATCACGCGGAGGCTGACGGGCTCGTCGCTGAGCTCGGCGGCCTCGCCTCCCCCGGCGGCGGGGGCCTTCGAGACGCCGCACGCGGCGAGTCCCAGCACCGACGCGGCGGCGACGATGCCGACGGAGATCCGGCGGATGGTGGTGTTCATGACAGCTCCTTCGCCGTGTCCTGCGGTGTCGAGAGGGGGTTCACTTCAGTCCGGTGGTCGCGATGCCCTGGACCAGATGCTTCTGGCCGAAGGCGAACGCGAGGATGAGGGGGATGACGGCCACAACGCTCATCGCGAACATGCCGCCGAAGGACGACTGCGACTGCGCGTCGATGAACGACCGCAGCGCGATCGGGACGGTGTAGAGCTTCGGATCCGTCAGGTAGATCAGCTGGGTGAAGAAGTCGTTCCACGTCCAGATGAACGTGAAGATCGCGGTGGTCGCGAGCGCCGGCTTCATCAGCGGCAGCAGGATCTGGAAGAAGATGCGCCCGTGACCCGCCCCGTCGATCCGGGCGGCCTCGTCCAGCTCCTTCGGGAGACCGCGGATGAACTGCACCATCAGGAAGATGAAGAAGGCGTCGGTCGCCAGCAGCTTCGGCAGGATCAGCGGCAGGAAGGTGCCGACGAGACCGAGCTGCGCCCACAGAACGTACTGCGGCACGATCAGCACGTGCACGGGGATCATGATCGTCACGAGCATGTAGGCGAACGCGGGGCCCTGGAACCGGAAGCGCAGGCGGGCGAAGGCGTAGGCGGCCATCGAGCAGCTGACGAGGTTGCCGACGATCGAGCCGGCCACCACGATGGCCGAGTTCCACAGGTAGAGGCTGAAGGGCTTGCCGAGAGCCGTCCACCCGTAGGCGTAGTTCTCGCTGTGGAAGTCGGTCGGGATGATCGACGGGTTGCCGAAGATCTGCCCGTCCGGGCGCAGCGAGCTCACGACCATCCAGAGCACGGGGTAGAGCGTGGTGAGCACCCCGAGCCCGAGGAGGACGTGCTTCAGTGCGCTGCGCACCGGGTGCCGGCTGGGGTCGCGGAGGCGGCGGCGGGCCACACCCGCCGTGGTGAGCGTGCGGGTGCTGACGCGGTCGGTGCCGCCGTTCAGCGTGCGGTCGGTGTCGATCTCAGTCGTCATAGTGAACCCAGTACTTCGAGAGCCAGAAGTTGATGCCGGTGATGACGCCGATGATCAGCACCAGCAGCCAGGCGAGGGCCGACGCGTACCCCATCCGGAAGGAGCCGAAGCCCTCCTGGTAGAGGTACAGCGTGTAGAACAGCAGCGAGTCGGAGGGGGCTCCCGTGCCGCCCGAGACGATGAACGCCTGGGTGAACGACGAGAACGAGTTGATGATCGCCAGCACGAGGTTGAAGAAGATGATCGGCGTCAGCAGCGGCAGCGTGATCGCCCCGAAGCGCCGCCAGGTGCTCGCGCCGTCGGTCGCGGCCGCCTCGTAGAGCTCGGTGGGGATCTGACGCAGGCCCGCGAGGAAGATCACCATCGGGGATCCGAACGTCCAGATGTGCAGCAGGATGATCGTCAGCAGCGAGGTGTCGGGGTTGCCGATCCAGCTCATGTCGGTCTGGATGCCGATGAGCGCGAGGCTCGCGTTGACCAGGCCGTCGCCGCCGAACACGAGCCGCCACAGCACCGCGATCGCCACCGACGAGCCGAGCAGGCTCGGCAGGTAGAACGCCGAGCGGTAGAACGCGCGGCCCCGCAGGCCGCGGTCGAGCATCAGCGCGAGACCCAGGGCGACGACGAGCTGGCCGGGGACGCCGACGATCACGTAGACGAACGTGACCAGCAGCGACTTGTGCAGGCGCGCGTCGGTGAGCATCCGCTCGAAGTTCGCCGTGCCGATCCAGTTCGCGCTCTCCAGCAGGTTGTAGTCGGTGAACGCGAGGTACAGCGAGGCGAGGATCGGGCCGAGGGTCAGCAGCACGGCCCCGATCACCCAGGGGCCGAGGAACGCGAGCGCCGCCTTGTTGTCGGGCGTCGACCGGGCGGAGCGACCCCGCCCGCGGTTCTGCGCGAGCTGCCGTAGTTCGGCGATGGACATGAACACCTCCTCATCGAGACATCCGACACGTCTTCGTCAGTGAAAAAGTGATACGTAACACGTGTTACGGATCACTATGGTGGGAAGCACCATCCATGTCAAGGGATCGAGGGGACCCATGAACATGCCGACCAGCCGGGACGTCGCCCAGATCGCGGGCGTCTCGCAGACGACGGTGTCGTACGTCCTGAACGGCCGCGGCAACGTCTCGGACGCGACCCGCGCGCGGGTGCTCGAGATCGCCGCGTCCATCGGCTACCGGCCCAACCAGGCCGCCCGCTCGATGCGCACCCGGCGGTCCGGGCGGATCGCGGTGATCATGGGCGCCGGCATCGACACCCACCTGCGCCTGCTCGCGGGCGCGGCCGAGGTCGCCCAGGACGCCGGCTACGCCGCCGAGAGCCACCACGTCGACGGCACCCCCGACGAGCGCGGGCACCGGGTGCTCGACCTCGCCGCGAGCGGGCAGTACGAGGGGATCCTCACCATCGCCCCGGTGCCCGACGACCTCGAGCCCCCGCAGGGCAGCGACTGCCTCATCGTGCCGGCGGCCACGTTCGACGCCGATCTGCACAGCGTCGGCCCCCTCGCGGACGGCACGCTGATCGGCGACCTGGTCGAGCGGCTGGCCGCGGCCGGCCACCGCACGTTCGTGCACGTCAGCGGGCCCGACCAGTACGTCTCGGCCCGGGCGCGGTCGGCCGTCTACACCGAGGCCGTGCAGCGGCTCGGGCTGCACTCGCTCGGCCTCATCGGCGGCGGGTGGGGCGCCGAGACCGGGCGCCGCGCGATCCTGGAGCTCCCGGCGCAGGACGACACGATCGCGGTGATCGCCGGCAACGACGACCTCGCGATCGGCGTGCTGCGGGGCGCCGCCGAGCGCGGCTGGACCCTGCCCGACGACCTCGTCGTCACGGGCTGGGACAACCACGAGTTCGGCGCCTACACGACCCCGTCGATCACGACCGTCGACGTCGACTTCCGCGAGGCGGGCCGCCGCGCCATGCGCACGCTCGTCGCCGCGCTCGGGCACGAGGACACCCAGCCGGAGGAGCGCAGCCTCATGCGCATCATCTGGCGCGAGTCGACCGGGCCGCTGCCCTCCGGGTCCTGAGGTCACGGCGCGGGATCACCGCGCAGGCACGACGAAGGGGCGCCACCCGCAGGTGACGCCCCTTCGTGGAACGCGGACCGGATCCGGTCAGCTGGCCGCGATGTCCGGCGTGGCCGAGATCGCACCGGCGGTGGTGACGCCGACGGCGACCTTCTCGCCGCGCGGGGCGTTCGCGAACACGAACCGGCCGTTCTCGACGTCCACCTCGATGTGGTGGCCCGTGTCGAGCGATCCGTTCAGGATGCGCTCCGAGAGCTGATCCTCGATCTCGTGCTGCATGGCGCGACGCAGCGGTCGGGCACCCAGCGCGGGGTCGAAGCCGATCTCGATGAGACGCTCCTTGGCGGCCTGCGACAGGACGATCGTCATGTCGCGGTCCAGCAGGCGCGTGTTCAGGCGCTTCGTGAACAGGTCGACGATCTGCACCAGCTCGGCCTTGTTCAGCTGCGGGAACACGATGATGTCGTCCACGCGGTTGAGGAACTCGGGCTTGAAGTGGCGCTTGAGCTCTTCGTCGACCTTGCCCTTCATGCGCTCGTACGTCGTGGTCGTGTCGCCCTCGACCTGGAAGCCGACCGGGCCACCGGCGATCGCCGACGAGCCGAGGTTCGTCGTCATGATGATCACGGTGTTCTTGAAGTCGACAACCCGGCCCTGACCATCGGTCAGACGACCCTCCTCGAGGATCTGCAGCAGCGAGTTGAAGATGTCCGGGTGGGCCTTCTCGATCTCGTCGAACAGGACCACGGAGAACGGCTTGCGGCGCACCTTCTCGGTGAGCTGGCCGCCCTCCTCGAATCCGACGAACCCGGGAGGGGCACCGAACAGACGCGAGACCGTGTGCTTCTCGCCGAACTCCGACATGTCGAGGGAGATCAGCGCGCCCTCGTCGTCGAAGAGGAACTCGGCGAGCGCCTTGGCCAGCTCGGTCTTTCCGACACCCGTGGGGCCGGCGAAGATGAACGAGCCCGACGGACGCTTCGGGTCCTTGAGGCCGGCGCGCTGGCGGCGGATCGTCTTCGACAGGGCGGCGATCGCCTCCTCCTGGCCGATGACGCGCTCGTGCAGCGCCTTCTCCATGAAGACGAGACGCGAGGTCTCCTCCTCGGTCAGCTTGAACACCGGGATGCCCGTGGCCTGCGCCAGGACCTCGGCGATCAGGCCCTCGTCGACCGTGGCGGCCGTGGTGACATCACCCGAGCGCCACTGCTTCTCGAGGCGCAGGCGCTCGGCGAGCAGCGACTTCTCCTCGTCGCGCAGCGACGCGGCCTTCTCGAAGTCCTGCTCCTCCGACGCGGCTTCCTTCGCCTCGCGGACCTGGGCGATCTTCTCGTCGAACTCGCGCAGCTCCGGCGGCGACGACAGGATCGACAGGCGCAGGCGGGCGCCGGCCTCGTCGAGCAGGTCGATGGCCTTGTCCGGCAGGAAGCGGTCGCTGACGTAGCGATCCGAGAGGTTCGCGGCGGCGACGATCGCGCCGTCCGTGATCTGCACCTTGTGGTGCGCCTCGTAGCGGTCGCGCAGCCCCTTCAGGATGTTGATGGCGTGCGGCAGCGACGGCTCGGCGACGTTGACCGACTGGAAGCGACGCACAAGCGCCGCGTCCTTCTCGAAGTGCTTGCGGTACTCGTCGAGCGTGGTCGCGCCGATCGTCTGCAGCTCGCCGCGGGCGAGCATCGGCTTCAGGATCGAGGCGGCGTCGATCGCGCCCTCGGCGGCACCCGCGCCGACGAGGGTGTGGATCTCGTCGATGAAGATGATGATGTCGCCGCGGGTGCGGATCTCCTTCGTCACCTTCTTGAGGCGCTCCTCGAAGTCACCGCGGTAGCGCGATCCGGCGATCAGCGATCCGAGATCCAGCGAGTAGAGCTGCTTGTCCTTCAGCGTCTCGGGCACATCGCCCTTGACGATCGCCTGCGCGAGGCCCTCGATGACGGCGGTCTTGCCGACGCCGGGCTCGCCGATGAGGACGGGGTTGTTCTTGGTGCGACGCGAGAGGATCTGCATGACCCGCTCGATCTCCTTCTCGCGCCCGATGACCGGGTCGAGCTTGTTGTCGCGGGCGGCCTGCGTGAGGTTGCGGCCGAACTGGTCGAGGACCTGCGAGCCGCCCTTCGCGCTGTCGGCCTCCTGGTTGCCGCCGGCGTTGACGCCCACGGGCTCCTTGCCCTGGTAGCCGGACAGCAGCTGGATGACCTGCTGGCGCACCTTGTTCAGGTCGGCGCCGAGCTTGACCAGCACCTGGGCGGCGACGCCCTCGCCCTCGCGGATGAGGCCGAGCAGGATGTGCTCGGTGCCGATGTAGTTGTGGCCCAGCTGCAGCGCCTCGCGCAGGGACAGCTCGAGCACCTTCTTGGCGCGCGGGGTGAAGGGGATGTGGCCGGTCGGCTGCTGCTGACCCTGGCCGATGATGTCCTGCACCTGCTCGCGGACGGCGTCCAGCGAGATGCCGAGCGACTCGAGAGCCTTGGCGGCGACGCCCTCGCCCTCGTGGATCAGGCCGAGCAGGATGTGCTCGGTGCCGATGTAGTTGTGGTTGAGCATCTTCGCCTCTTCCTGGGCGAGGACGACCACACGACGGGCACGGTCGGTGAATCTCTCGAACATCTCACTCCTCCTGGGCGCTGGGGCCAGTGGCGGCTTCGGCCGCACCTGGGCCGCGCCGTGATTCAACGGTAGCCAGCGGGCGGGCGCCGTAGGCCGCTGTTCGCCGTGGGCATATAGGCGCGGGCTGCGGGGGTGGGGCGGCGGGCGGCGCGGGCGCGGCGCGGCGGCCTGCACGGTGACGGGGATCTGCACGGTCCCGGATGGTTGACGCCGAAGGATCCGGATCGGTGCGGATATCCGGATCCGCGCAGCAGCGGCGGGCCGCCGGGCGTCACATGAGCACCACCACCGCGAAGGCGACGGCGCGAAAGCGGCCGTTCTACGCCTCGTTCGGATTCCAGATCATCGCCGCGCTGATCGTCGGCATCGCGCTCGGCCTCGTCGCCCGCGCCATCGGCGACGGCCCGAACGAAGAGCCCAACAGCCTCGCCGCGACGCTGGCCACCATCGGCGGCACCTACGTCACGCTGCTGCGCGCCGCGGTGGTCCCGCTGGTGTTCACCGCGATCGTCGCCAGCATCTCGAACCTGCGCCGCGTGCAGAACGCCGCTCGCCTGGCCGGCCAGACGCTGCTGTGGTTCGCGATCACCGCGTTCATCGCCGTGAGCATCGGCATCGTCCTGGGCCTCGTCCTCCAGCCGGGCGCCCGCGCCGGCGCCGACCTCGAGACCGCCGAGCCCAGCCACGTCGGATCCTGGTGGGACTTCCTGATCGGCCTGGTGCCCCAGAACTTCCTCGGCATCGGCGTCTCGACGAACTCCCCCGAGGAGGGCGTGTTCGCCTCGAGCGTCAACTTCAACATCCTGCAGGTGATCGTCGTCTCGGTCGTCATCGGCATCGCCGCGCTGCGCGCCGGCCGCAAGGCCGAGCCGTTCCTCGTCTTCACCGAGTCGCTGCTGAAGGTCATCCAGCGCGTGGTCTGGTGGATCATCCGGATCGCCCCCATCGGCACCATCGGCCTCATCGGCAACGCGGTCGTGCAGTACGGCTGGGAGAAGCTCACCTCGCTCGCCTGGTTCGCGCTCGCGATCTACATCGGCCTCGTGCTCGTGCTGTTCGTCGTCTACCCGGTGCTGCTGAAGGCGCACGGCCTGTCGATCCGCCAGTACTTCACGGGCGTGTGGCCCGCCGTGCAGCTGGGCTTCGTGAGCCGCTCGTCGCTCGGCACGCTGCCGCTCACGCAGCGCGTCACCGAGCGCAACCTCGGTGTGCCCCGCGAGTACGCGTCGTTCGCCGTGCCGTTCGGCTCGACCACCAAGATGGACGGCTGCGCCGCCATCTACCCCGCCATCGCAGCGATCTTCGTGGCGCAGTTCTTCAACATCGAGCTGTCGTTCATCCAGTACGTGCTGATCGTGGTCGTCTCGGTCGTCGGCTCCGCCGCGACCGCCGGCACCACGGGCGCGACCGTGATGCTCACCCTCACACTGTCGACCCTGGGCCTGCCGCTCGAGGGCGTCGGCCTGCTGCTGGCGATCGACCCGATCCTCGACATGGGCCGCACCGCCGTGAACGTCGCCGGCCAGGCGCTGGTGCCGACGCTCGTCGCCAAGCGCGAGGGCATCCTCGACCGCGAGCTCTACGACGCCCCGCGCGGCGACGTGCCCTTCGCGGATGACGACGAGGACGACAACGAGATCGGCGACGCGACCGAAGGCGACCGCGCGCCGGCCGCCCGCGTCTGACCCGCGGATCCGCACGGATCGGACCGCGTCCGATCCTGACACCGAAGGCGCCCACCTCCGCGGGGTGGGCGCCTTCGTGTGTGTGCGGGAACCGCCCGGGGGTCAGGCGCGGGGCAGGGCGCCCCGGGTGTCGAGGGCGAGCTCCTCGGCGTCGAGCGCGGTCATCAGCTCGCGCATGACCTCCTCGCCGAGGTTGCCCCGGTCGCGCTCCTCGATGAGCGTCGCGCGGCGGCACTCGAGCCAGCCGCGGCGGAGGGCGACGACGTCCTGGTAGCTCGGCGACCCCTCGCCGGCCTCGAAGACCTCGGCCGCGCGATCCCTGCCGCGCTCGACGCGCACCAGCGACAGCGCCAGCTCGTCGAAGCGGGCCACCGACTCGGGCCCGTACTTCTGGATCCAGCGCTCGCGATGGGCGCGGAGGTAGGCCTTGCCGACCTCGAGGTTGCGGGCCTGGATCGCGTCGATCTGCCGCAGATCCTGCTTGCGCTCGTCATCGGCGCCGATGCCGAGGCGCCGGATCAGCGGGGCCAGGGTGAGCCCCTGCAGCAGCAGCGTGCCGACGGTCACCACAAACGCCACGACCACGAGCTTCTGCACGTGCGAGGTGGGCATCGCGTCGCCCGTGAGGTCGGGCAGCGCCGCGGCCATCGCGAGGGTGACCACCCCGCGCATCCCCGCCCACGACAGCACGGCGCGCTCCTGGATCGACAGCGTCGGCTCGAATGCGTGCTGGCGCAGGTTGCGCTCGTTCACCTCGATGCCACGACGCTCCAGTGCGGCCCGGCGCTTCTTGATCAGGCGGGCGCCCGGATGATCCGGGTTCTGGCGGAAGGCCTCGACGCTGTGCTTCCAGCGCATGATCTTGACCCCTCGCCACATGCGCCCCCACGCGTAGCTGGCGTAGACGAAGATCGGGCGCACCAGGAGCACGGTCGCGAGCACCCCCGCCGCGAGCGCGACGGTGACGCCCGCCTTGTCGCGGCCGAGCTCGCGCAGCACGTGCGGCAGCTGCAGTCCGATGTATGCGAACACGAAGCTCTCGAGGAGGAAGTCGACCGAGAGCCAGATGGGGCGCTCCTGCTGACGGGTCGTGTAGTCCGTCTTCGGCGACTGGAACCCGACGAACAGGCCCATGGCGACCACGGCGAGCACACCGGATCCGCCGAGGTGCTCGGCGATGGCGTACGCGCCGAACGGCACGATCAGGCCGGCGGTGCCGACGACCACCGGGTCGTCGAGATGCACGCGCAGCGTGTGCAGGACGAAGCCGAACCCGAGGCCGATGCCGACCCCGACCACCACGGCGACGATGAACTGCCAGATGCCGTCCCACACCGTCACGGTGGCGCCCGCGACGATCGCCGCGAACACGCGCACCAGGACGAGCGAGGTGGCGTCGTTGATGAGGCTCTCGCCCGACATCACGGTCATCAGCCGCCGCGGCAGGCCGAGCTTGCGGCCGATCGCGGCCGCCGAGACCGCGTCGGGCGGGCCGACGATGGCGCCCAGCAGCAGCGCCCCGGCCAGCCCGATCTCCGGCAGGATCCACCAGGCGACGAGGCCCACGGCCACGGCGGTGGTGAGCACAAGCCCCACCCCCAGCCGGCGGATGTGCGGCATGCTGCGGGCGAAGCCGACGAACGAGACATCCAGCGCCGCCGAGTACAGCAGCGGCGGCAGCGTGAGGTTCAGCAGCAGGTGCCCGTCGATGTCGATCACGGGGATCGCCGGGATCAGCGACACGAGCGCCGCGGCGACCGTCACGACGAGGGGAGCCGGCCATCCACGCCATCGCGAGAACGCCCCGACCGCGAGCGCACCGACGAGCACGTAGAAGATCTCGGCGTTCATGCCGTCAAGGGTATCGAGGGGGAGGGAATGCCCGGCCGGCCCGCGCGGTTGCCTCTCTGCGATGAGCGAGTCGACGATCCCCGCCCTGTCCGTCCTCGACCTGGTGCCGGTGCGCTCGCTGCCCGACGGCACCCGTCAGAGCAGCGCGCAGGCGGTGGAGGCCTCGATGCGGCTCGCCCAGCGCGCCGACGAGCTGGGCTACCGGCGCTACTGGTTCGCCGAGCACCACAACATGCCGGCGGTCGCATCGACCGCTCCTCCTGTGCTGATCGCGGCCGCGGCGGTGCGCACCCGGCGCATCAAGGTGGGATCCGGCGGCGTGATGCTGCCCAACCACGCGCCGCTGATCGTCGCCGAGCAGTTCGCCGCGCTCGAGGCCGTGGCCCCGGGGCGCATCGACCTCGGCATCGGCCGCGCGCCCGGCAGCGACCCCGTGATCACCCAGCTGCTGCGTCGCACCGGAACAACGAGCGACGTCGACCAGTTCCCGCAGCACATCCGCGACATCCTCGCCCTCACCAGCCCCGACGGATCCACCGTCCGCTTCACGAGCGGCGGCGAGTACGCCGTGCACGCGACTCCGGCCGCGACCGGCGCCCCCGAGGTGTGGCTGCTGGGATCCAGCGACTACTCGGCCACCCTCGCCGCCGCTCTCGGCCTGCCCTACGTGTTCGCGAACCACTTCGCCGGCGACGGCCTCGAGCGGGCGATGGAGCTGTACCGCTCGCAGTTCCAGCCGTCCGAGACGCTCGCGGCGCCGAAGTCGTTCATCACCGCGAACGTGGTCGCCGCCGACACCGCCGAGGAGGCCGAGGCCCGCGCCCTGCCTCAGCTGCGCCAGTTCGCGCGCCTGCGCACCAACAAGCCCATGCGTCCGCTCGAGACGGTGGAGGAGGCGCTCGACGCCGAGACCGACGGGATCGAGCAGACGATGGTCGCGCAGAACCGCGCGCGCTGGTTCGTGGGCACCGGAGCGGACGTGCGCGCGCAGCTCGCGCAGTTCGCCGCGAAGCACGGCGTCGACGAGGTCATGGTCTCGCCCGCCGCGGGCTCGTACGCGGCCGAGCCGATGGATCAGTCCACCGGGCGCGTCCGCACCCTGGAGCTGCTCGCGGGCTGAGGCTCGGGCCCTCAGACGTCGGGCTCGCCGGAGAGCAGGCCGCGCAGCCAGTCGCGGGCCTCGACGAAGACCTCGTCGCTGTAGTGGTCGGAGTACTTGATGATGGCGCGGTCGGCCCGGGGGTACGAGCCGAGGTAGACGACCTTGGGGCTGAAACGCCGCAGCCCCATCAGCGCGTCGGCCATGCGCTCGTCGGCGATGTGGCCGTCGGCGTCCATGACGAATCGGTAGCGGCCCAGGGCGTCGCCGATGGGCCGCGACTGGATCAGGCTCAGGTTGATGCCGCGCGTCGAGAACTGCTCGAGCATCTCGAGCAGCGTTCCCGCGCGATCCGAGGGCAGCTCGACGATCACGCTGGTCTTGTCGGCACCGGTGGGCGCGGGCGGGGTGACGGGGCCCGTGACCAGCAGGAAGCGCGTGACGGCGTCGGGGTTGTCGATGAGGCCGTCGGCCAGCACCGCGACGTCGTGGTGGTCGGTGATCCCGGGGGGCGAGATCGCCGCCTGCGCCCCCGACGTGCCGTCGAGCACGCCGATGGTGCTGGCCACGTTGCTCGCCGCGGGCACGTGCTGATGCTCGGGCAGGTGCTCTCTCAGCCAGCCGAGGCACTGCGCGTAGGCGACGGGGTGGGCCGAGACGAGCGTGACGTCCTCGAGCTTCGTGCCGGGCTTGGCGACCAGCACGAACGAGACGGGCACGAGGTACTCGCCCACGATGCGCAGGTTCGGGATCTTCGCGAGGGCGTCCTGGGCGGTCGAGACACCGCCGTCGATCGAGTTCTCGATCGCGATCATCGCGCCGTCGCTGCGCCCCTCGGCCACATCGGCGAGGGCCTCGGCGACGTTGTGCACGGGGCGCCAGATCTGGCCGCGCGCCTCGGGCACCTGGGCGAGCGCCGCCTCGGTGAACGTGCCGGCGGGGCCCAGGTAGCTGTACGTGCGACGAGGAGCGGCATCCGACGGCATGGGGATCAGCCTAGACCCGCGGGTCCGGCCGGATGACGGCGGATGACGCCGCCCGATCCCGCGGATCCGCGCGCTTCCCTAGGCTGGCGGCATCTTCCGCACGTCCGATGGCCGCTCGCTGCGTGCGGCCGCCCGCGCGGCCGCACGCAGCGGCCTGCGCCCGTGGCTGTCGACCGTCGCCATCGTCGCGGCGTGGCAGCTGGCCGCCGCGCTCGGGCTGCTCAACGAGCGGATCCTGCCGGGCCCCGTCGCGGTGCTGGCCGCCGCCGGCACGCTCATCGCCGACGGCGAGCTGACCGCGGCGCTCGCCGCGAGCCTGCCGCGCGCGACGATCGGCACGGTCGCGGGCGCCGCCACCGGGATCCTGCTGGGGTTCGTCGCCGGATCGTCGCGGCTCGGATCGGACATCGTCGACCGCCCGATGCAGATGGTGCGGGCGGTGCCCTTCACGGCCCTGACGCCGCTGTTCATCCTGTGGTTCGGGATCGGCGAGCTGCCGAAGATCGCGCTCGTCGCAGTCGGCACGGCGGTGCCGCTGTACCTGAACACGTACGCGGGCATCCGCGGCGTCGACCGGCACCTGGTCGAGGTGATGCGGGTGCTCGACGCGGGCCGCCTCATGCTGTGGCGGAAGCTGCTCCTGCCCGCCGCGTTGCCGCAGATCCTGACCGGCCTGCGCTTCGGCCTCGGGATCGGATGGATCGCGCTGATCGTGGCCGAGACGGTCGCGGCCTCCAGCGGCATCGGCTTCCTCCTCACCACCGCCCGGCAGTACAGCCGCACCGACGTCGTCATCGTGTGCATCGTCGTCTACGCCCTGCTCGGGGTGCTCACCGACCTCCTCGTCCGGCTGCTCGAGGCACGCCTGCTGAGCTGGCGTCCGGCCGCCGCCGCCGCCGACTGACCCCGCCTGCCCGCCCCACCGCCCCCCACTGTGAAAGAGCCCCGATGCGCCTGCGCCCCGTGATCCCCGTCCTCCTCGCCGCCGCCGTCCTGGCCCTGACCGCGTGCGCGCCGTCCTCCGCCGCCCCGGCCGCCGGGGGCGCCTCGGCAGAGGGCGCGGGCGCCATCCGCCTCGGCCAGCTGACGAGCTACTCGACCTTCGCGATCGCCCGCGATCTGGGGCTCGGCGCCGAGCTGCCCGACGGGACCGCCGTGGAATGGGTCACGGGCCTCCCCGCGTTCGCGCCGGCCCTCGAGGCCGCGCAGGCCGGGGCGATCGATGCGTCCTCCGGCGGCGGCACCAACTTCTTCACGGCCCTGCTGTCCGGTGCCGACATCCGGGCGATCGGGGTGGAGGCCGGATCGTCGGATCAGTCGTCCGGCATCGTCGCGACGGGCGCCTCGGGCATCACGGGCATCGAGGGTCTCGCCGGCCACTCGATCGCCGTCAACCAGGGCGGCACGGGCCACTACCTGGCGCTGCGCGCGCTGGACCGGGCGGGCATCGATCCGAGCGAGGTGACCCTCGAGTTCCTGCCGCCGGCCGACGCGGTCGCCGCCTTCCAGGCCGGCGCCGTCGACGCGATCGCGATCTGGGACCAGTACTTTTCAACCGCCTCGCAGCAGCCCGGCGCCCGGGTCGTGGCCACCGCCGGCGACCTCGACAGCCGCAACCTCAGCTTCCACTGGGTCACCGGGGCGTTCGCCGACGCCCACCCCGACCAGGTGCAGGCGCTGATCGCCGGGCTCGAGGAGGTCTCGGACCAAACCAGCGAGGATCCGACCCTCGTCACCGACTTCTACCGCGAGCTCGGCGCCGGCGAGGACGTGCTCTCAGACATCGCGCAGTGGCCCCCGTTCGTCTTCGAGCCGATCACCCCGGAGCGGATCGCCGAGTTCACCGCGCACGGCGAAGACCTCGTGCGCTACGGCCTGATCGACGAGCTCCCGGATGTGAGCGGGGCGTTCGTCGTCGCGGACTGACGTGGGAGACTGTGGCCCATGACGAGCCGAGCCGGACTCCCCGCCGAAGCATCCGACCTCATCGATGTCGACGAGCTGATCGCCGCGTACTACGACCGGATCCCGGATCCGTCGGTGTCGACGCAGCGCGTCGCCTTCGGCACCAGCGGTCACCGAGGGTCGAGTCTCTCCACCAGCTTCAACGAGCAGCACATCCTCGCCACCACGCAGGCGATCGTCGACTACCGCACCGCGCAGGGCATCGAGGGGCCCCTGTTCCTCGGCCGCGACACCCACGCGCTGTCGCTTCCCGCCGAGCGCAGCGCCATCGAGGTGCTTGTGGCGAACGCCGTCGACGTGCGCGTCGACGCCCGTGACGCATGGGTGCCGACGCCGGCGCTCAGCCTCGCGATCCTGACCTACAACAGGGGACGCGATGCGGGCGACGCCGGCCGCGCCGACGGCATCGTCGTCACGCCCAGCCATAACCCGCCCGCCGACGGCGGCTTCAAGTACAACCCGCCCCACGGCGGCCCGGCCGACACCGACGCGACGTCCTGGATCGCCTCCCGCGCGAACGACCTCATCGAGGCCGGCCTCGAGGGCGTCAAGCGAGTGAGCTTCGCCGACATCGACTTCGACGCGATCGCCGGATACGACTTCCGCGACGCGTACGTCCGCGACCTGGCGTCGATCATCGACATCGACGCGATCCGGGAGGCGGGCATCCGCATCGGCGCCGACCCGCTCGGCGGGGCCTCGGTCGAGTACTGGGCCCTGATCGCCGAGTTCTACGGCCTCGACCTCACGGTCGTGAACCCGGACGTCGACCCGACGTGGAGGTTCATGACGCTCGACTGGGACGAGAAGATCCGCATGGATCCGTCGTCGCCTTCGGCCATGGCCTCGCTCGTGGCGAAGCGGTCCGAGTACGACATCCTCACCGGAAACGACGCCGACGCCGACCGCCACGGCATCGTCACCCCCGACGCGGGCCTGATGAACCCGAACCACTACCTCGCGGTGGCCATCGACTACCTGTTCTCGCACCGCCCCGGCTGGTCGGCCGACGCCGCGATCGGAAAGACGCTGGTGTCGTCGATGATGATCGACAAGGTGGCCGCCTCGCTCGGCCGCACGCTGCTCGAGGTGCCGGTGGGCTTCAAGTGGTTCGTGCCGGGACTGATCGACGGATCCGTCGCCTTCGGCGGCGAGGAGTCGGCCGGGGCCTCGTTCCTCCGCAAGGACGGCACCGTCTGGACCACCGACAAGGACGGCCTGCTGCTGTGCCTGCTGGCCGCCGAGATCCTGGCCGTGACGGGGAAGACCCCGTCGCAGCGCTACGCGGAGCTCGAGGCCGAGTTCGGCTCCTCGGCCTACCAGCGCGTCGACGCCCCGGCGACGCCCGAGCAGAAGGCCACGCTCGGCAAGCTCAGCCCCGAGTCGGTGACCGCCACCACGCTCGCCGGCGAGGAGATCACCGCCAAGCTGTCGCACGCCCCGGGCAACGACGCGGCCATCGGCGGCCTGAAGGTGCAGACCGCGAGCGCCTGGTTCGCCGCACGCCCCTCGGGCACCGAGGACGTCTACAAGCTGTACGCCGAGTCGCTGCGCGGCGACGAGCACCTCCGGCAGGTGCAGGAGGAGGCCCGCGCCGTCGTCGCGGCGGCCCTCGGCGACTGACCGAGCGGATCGACCGCGAGGGGCCGGGTGGGGAGATCTCCCCACCCGGCCCCTCGGTCGTTCATCCGCCGTTCACCGTGCGGTCGCGTTCCCCTCAGACGCCGGGACGACCCTGAGCGCATGACCCTCACGACCCCCACGCCCGGCGCCGGCCGCCCGCTGCTGAACCTGCTGATGACGGGTCGCACACACGGCAAGCGCAGCGCCGTCACCTGCCTCTACAAGTGCGACAACGCCTGCTTCCACCCCGTCCCGAACACCTCGGAGAACGAGTACTTCCGCGACATCGCGGGCGCGGTCCTCAGCCGGCGCGCGGTGGTCGCGGGCGGCGCGGCGGCGGCGAGCGCGCTCGCCCTGACCTCGGTGGCGGGCGGCGGCACCCCCGCCTCCGCCGCGGTGCTGGGCAGGGACGGCGGTCGGGCCTTCGGCTTCCGGCCCATCGCCCCGGTGCCGGCCGAGGTCGACGCCGTCACGGTGCCCGAGGGATGGCGCTGGACGCCGATCATCCGCTGGGGAGACCCGCTGTTCGATCGCGCCGACAGGTTCGACCCGAACGCGCAGACCGCCGAGAAGCAGGCCCGGCAGTTCGGGTACAACAACGACTACCTCGACATCCTCGTGGAGCCCCACGGTCGCGAGGCCGTGCTCGTGGCCAACCAGGAGTACACCAACGCGGGCATCATGTTCCCGCCCGCGGCGTCCGAGGACGAGCGCCTCGAGCAGCTGCGCGTCGCGAAGGCCGCGCACGGCCTCGCCGTGGTCGAGCTCACGCGCCGTCGCCGCGGCGACGTGTGGAAGTACGTCGTCGGGGGCCGCCGCAACCGCCGCATCACGGCCGACACGACGTTCGTCTTCGACGGACCGGCGGCCGGATCCGGCCTGCTCACGACCGTCGAGGATCCGTCAGGCCGTCACCCCGTGGGGACGTTCGGCAACTGCTCGGGCGGCACCACCCCGTGGGGGACGGTCGTGTCGGGCGAGGAGAACTTCAACGGCTACTTCCGCGCCGCCGGCACCAGCCCCGAGCACAAGCGGTACGGCCTCAGCGCCAACCCGTCGGCGTACGGCTGGGAGGCCGTCGACCCGCGCTTCGATGCGCGCCAGCCCGGCTACGAGAACGAGCCGAACCGGTTCGGCTGGATCGTCGAGATCGATCCCGAGGCACCCGACGAGCCGCCGGTCAAGCACACCGCGCTCGGTCGCTTCAAGCACGAGGGCGCCAACGTCACGATCAGCGCCAGCGGTCACGCGGTCGCCTACATGGGCGATGACGAGCGCTTCGACTACCTGTACAAGTTCGTCTCGAAGAACACCTTCCGTCCCGGGAAGTCGGCGAAAGCCCGCGCGCACAACAAGACCCTCCTCAGCGAGGGGTCGCTGTACGTCGCGCGCTTCCGGGGCGACTCGCCCGTCTCGGAGATCACCGGCACGGGGGCGCTGCCCTCGGACGGATCCTTCGACGGCGCCGGCGAGTGGGTGGCGCTCGCGATCGACGGCAGGAGCGCCGTCCCCGGCTTCACCATCGACCAGGTGCTCGTCCACACCCGCCTGGCCGCCGACGCGGTGGGCGCCACCAAGATGGACCGCTGCGAGGACGTCGAGCCCAACCCGGTGTCGGGTCGTGTGTACGTCGCGTGCACCAACAACACCGACCGCGGCAAGGCGGGCAAGGAGGGGGCGACCGAGATCAACCCCCGCAACACCAACCGCGACGGGCACGTCATCGAGATCACCGAGGCGGGCGGCGATCACACGGCCACGGCCTTCGGCTGGAGCATCCTGATCCTCGCCGGTGACCCCGCCCGCAACCCGCTGACGTACTTCGCGGGCTTCCCCGCCGACCGGGTGTCGCCGATCTCCTGCCCCGACAACCTCGCCTTCGACTCGCGCGGCGACCTGTGGATCTCGACGGACGGCGCCCCGGGCGTGATCGGCTACGGCGACGGGCTGTTCCTCGTGCCGCTCACCGGCCCGGATCGCGGCCGCGTGCAGCAGTTCCTCTCGGTGCCCCGCGACGGCGAGACGTGCGGCCCGGTCATCCACGACCGCGACGGCAGCGTGTTCGTGGCCGTGCAGCACCCCGGCGAGGACGGCAGCTGGGCCGCGCAGGCGTCGTACTTCCCCGACTACATCGAGCCGGGCGCGCTGCGCGACGGCCGATGGGGCGGCCCTCGACCCTCGGTGATCCAGGTGACGCGCGCCTGATCCTGATCCCGGAGCCCGCATCCGGTGGCGGGTTCCGGGATACTGACCGGATGGAACCGAACCTGACCCTGCAGCGGCTGCGGCACTTCATCGCCGTCGCCCAGGCCGGATCCGTCACACGCGCCGCGACCGAGCTGTACATCGCCCAGCCGAGCCTGTCGAAGGCCATGAAGGACCTCGAGCAGTCGGTCGGCGTCGAGCTGCTGCGCCGCACCCCGCAGGGCATCACCCTCACCCCGGACGGGGTCGAGTTCCTCGGGTACGCGCGGCATGTCGTCGAGCAGGCCGATCTTCTCGAGCAGCGCTACACGGGCCGCAAGCCCTCGCGGCGGCTGTGCGCCATCTCGACGCAGCACTACGCGTTCGCCGTCGAGGCCTTCGTCCGGATGGTGTCCCAGACCGAGGCCTCGGAGTACGAGTTCACGCTCCGCGAGACGCGCACCCACGACATCATCGAGGACGTCGCCACCCTGCGCAGCGACCTCGGCATCCTGTACCGCAACGACTTCAACCGCTCGGTGCTGGAGCGCCTGTTCCACGACCGCGGGCTGACCTTCACCCCCCTGTTCACGGCGGCGCCCCACGTGTTCGTCTCGCGCGGCAACCCCCTCGCCCGCAAGCGGAAGGTGCGCCTCGACGATCTCGCGCCCTATCCGCGGCTGTCGTTCGACCAGGGCGAGCACAACTCGTTCGCCCTGGCGGAGGAGATCCTGAGCACCGAGATCGCCCCGAAGGCCATCCGCGTCAGCGACCGCGCCACCATCTTCAACCTCATGGTCGGCCTGCACGGGTACACGATCTCGACGGGTGTGCTGAGCTCGGAGCTCGACCACAGCGAGATCGTCGCCGTGCCCCTCGACGTCGACGAGACCATCGAGATCGGGTGGATCGCGCCCACCGGGGTCCAGCCCACCGTGCAGGCGCAGCGCTACCTGGAGGAGCTCACGCGCATCGTCGCCGGGGGGTGACCGCGGCCGGACCCAGGGGCGGGCCGGGGGCGCGGGTGGTTGCGGCGTTTCGACTCGCTGCGCTCGCTCAACGAGCGAGGGATCGGCGAGCGAGGGATGGGCGAGCGAAGGATCGGGCGCGGGGCCCGGGCCGGGGCCGGGCCCGGGTCAGCGGACGCGGACCCGGGCGTCGGCGGGATGCAGCAGGAACCAGCGCCAGCCGAAGGGCTCGAGATCGATCGTGACCGGCGAGACCGCGTCGATCCGCTCCCCCGTGACCCGGTCCGTCAGCAGCGCATCGTCGGCGTCGACGGTCACGCGGACCGAGACGCCCTCGCCCGAGAAGCTGTGCAGCGCGAGCATCGCCCAGTCCTCGCCGCGGCAGACGTGGGCGAGCACCTCGCCCGGGCCTCCCGTGAGCACCTCGAGCGCCGCCCAGGCCTGCTCGGGTGTCGAGCGGTAGAGCCCGATGAGCTCCCGGACGTGCGACAGCATCGATCCCGAGTCGGCCAGCTGGTCCTCGACGTTCACGTGCTCGGGGCCGTACTCGCCGTCGGGCGAGCGCCGCACCCACCGCGACGGCCGCGCGCTCGAGAACCCGCCCTCGCGCGTCCACTGCATGGGCGTGCGCACGGCGAGCCGGCCCTTCATGCCGAGGTTCTCGCCCATGCCGATCTCCTCGCCGTAGAACAGGATCGGCGAGCCGGGCAGCGCGTAGGTGAGCGCGTAGACCATGCGCACGGCGCGCTCGTCGCGGATCATCGGGGGCAGCCGGCGGCGGATGCCCCGGCCGTAGACGCGCATGTCCTCGTCCGGCGCGAAGACCTCGAACACCTCCTCGAGCTCCTTCGGGGCGAGCTGGTCGAGCGTGAGCTCGTCGTGATTGCGCACGAAGTTCGCCCACTGCTGCGAGACGTCCACCTCGGGCCGCGCGGCCAGGGTGTCGGCCAGGGGCCGGGCGTCGCCGCGCGCGAGCGAGAGGTACAGACGCTGCATCGCGGGGAAGTCGAACTGCAGCTGAAGACCGTCACGGGCCTCGCCGAACCACGCGACCTGCTGGTCGTACGGCATGTTCACCTCGCCCAGCAGGAACGCCTCCGCGCTGCGACGCGACACGAAGCCCCGCAGCCGCGACAGGTGATCCGCTCCGCTGTACGCGTGGCCGCGCGTGCCGTCGGCGCCGGTGCCGCCGGCGTTCGAGCCGCCCGTGCCCGAGTCGCTCTCGCCGCTCGAGAACATAAACGGCACCGCGTCGATCCGGAACCCGGAGACGCCGAGCTCGAGCCACAGCCCGAGGTTCTTGTCGATCTCGCGGCGCATCTCGGGAAGCGCCACGTTGAGGTCGGGCTGCGTCTCGAGGAAGTGGTGCATGTAGTACTGGCCGGTCTTGTCGTCGCGGGTCCACGTCGACTTCTGCTCGCCGGGGAAGACCGGCGGATCCGGGTTCTCCGGCGGCTCGTCGCGCCACACGTACCAGTTGCGCTTCGGGTCGTCCAGCGAGCGCCGGGCCTGGCGGAACCACGGGTGGTTGACCGAGGTGTGGTTCATCACGAAGTCGATGATGATCCGGATGCCGAGCCCGCGCGCCACCCGGATCAGCTCGACCATGTCGCCGAGGGTGCCGAACCGCGGGTCGACCGTGAAGAAGTCGGTGATGTCGTAGCCGTCGTCGCGATCGGCGGTCGGGAAGAACGGCATGAGCCACAGACACGTCACACCGAGGTCGGCCAGGTACGGCAGGCGCGAGATGAGACCGGGGATGTCGCCGACGCCGTCGCCGTCGGAGTCCTGGAAGGTCTCGATGTCGAGGCAGTAGAACACCGCATGGCGCCACCACAGGTCGGCGGCGTCGATGGGGATCGGGGTGCGGCCGGCACCCGCGAGCATCTGCTCGGGCGAGATGCGATAGCGGGTCATTCGGCACCTCGCAGCTCGGGGAGGACCCGTTCGCCGAAGACGTCGATGAAGGCCTCCTGGTCGGCGGCGTCTGCCCCGACCTGGTGCAGCATCACGGCGTCGAAGCCCACGTCGGCGAGCTGGGCGATGCGGTCGCGATGGATCGACGGATCGGACGAGATGATCACGGCCTGGCGCAGCTGCTCGTCGGTCGCGCCGGCCGCGCGGTCGGCGAGGGCCTCCGGGGTGTCGAGATCCCAGGAGTCGGGCGCGGTCACGGCGGCGTTGCGCCAGTGCCGTCGGGTCATCGCGAGCGCCTCGTCGTCGGTGGACGCCAGCGCCAGGTGCACCTGCAGCCGGGCCGGGCCGCGCCCGCCCGCCTCGCGGTAGGCGGCCAGCACCTCAGCGGCCGCGCGCGGGTCGCTCCCGACGGTGATCAGCCCGTCGGCCCAGCCGGCATGCGCGGCGGCCGACTCGGGCGACACCGCGGCGGCGATCAGCGCCGGCGGCTCGGCGGGCAGCGACCAGACGCGGGCGCGGTCGACGGTGATGAGACCGTGGTGCGTGACCTCCTCGCCCGCCAGCAGCGCGCGGATCACCTCGACGCACTCGTGCAGGCGCCGACGGCGCGTCTCGTGATCGGGCCAGGGATCGCCGGTGATGTGCTCGTTCATCGCCTCACCGGATCCGAGGGCGGCCCAGAACCGGCCGGGCGCCATCTCGGTGAGAGTGGCCAGGGCCTGCGCGGTGGTGACGGGGTGGGTGCGCTGGCCCGGCGCGGTGACCATGCCGAACGGCAGGTCGGTGGCCTGCAGCGCGGCCCCCAGCCACGCGAACGCGTAGCCGCTGTGCCCCTGCTCCGGCAGCCACGGCGACAGGTGGTCGGAGCACATCGCCGCATCGAACCCCGCCTCCTGCGCGCGCACGACGTGGCGGAGGAGCCGGGACGGGGGGATCTGCTCGTGGGAGGAGTGATATCCGTACGCGGTCATGCCCCCATCGGACCGGATCCCGCCCGCCGCCGAAAGGGGGTTGCGCCCCCGCGCGCCCTCATGCGTCCCTCACGGGCGCCGGCGCGGGGCGAGCGGTCAGCGATCGATGTCGTAGACGACGTCCTTGCGGCGGGCCCAGCGCGCCGGGAGATCCGGGCCGTCCCAGACCTTGACGACGCCCCACGCGACGGCCGTCAGCGGCACGGCGATCACCGCGCCGACGATGCCGCCGAGCAGCGTGCCGACGGTCAGCGCGATCAGGATCACCAGGGAGTGCAGCTTGAGTGCGCGGCCCATCAGGACCGGCTGCAGGAAGTTGCCCTCGAGCTGGTTGACCAGCACAACGATGCCGACCACGATCAGCGCGTGCACCACCCCGTGGGTGACGAGGGCGATGAGCGCGGCCAGGATGCCGGCGAGCACCGCACCCACGATCGGGATGAACGAGAGCACGAACACCAGCACACCCAGCGCCGGCCACAGCGGGATCTGCAGGATCGCGAGACCGATCGAGATGCCGACCGCGTCGGCGGCGGCCACCGTGGCGGTGCCGCGGATGTACGCGCCGAACGTCACGACCGCCGCACGACCGGCGCGCTGCGCGCGCGAGTGCCACCGGCCCGTGAAGGGGCGCTTGAGGAACTCCCAGATGACCGGGCCGTCCTTCAGGAAGAAGAAGAGGACGACGACCATCAGCACCAGGCCCGTGATGAAGTTGACGACCACACCCACCCCGGCCAGCGCCCCCGACCCGAACTGCGCGCTGGTGAGGAAGTCGACGCCCTGATCGATCCAGTCCTGGATCTGCTGGTCGTCGATCTGGAACGGCAGGCCGCGCACCCAGGCGAGCACCTGATCGATGCCCTCACGCGCCTGCGTGTAGAGCTCGTCCCACTGCGAGCGCACCGCGGCGGTGACCAGCCAGCCCACGCCGCCGAGCACCACCAGGATCAGCGCCAGCACGATGAGCGTCGCCGGCATCGGCCCGATGCCGCGACCGCGCAGCCCGCGCATCAGCGGCTCGAACGCCGAGGCGAGGATGAGCGCGAGCAGGACGGGGATGACGACGACGCTCAGGATGCGCAGGCCCCACACCGCGCCCGCGACGAGCAGCACGATCGCGATGATCTGGATCGCGCGGGTGGCGAAGGTGCCGAGACCGTCGTTCCACAGGGTGCGCGGGGGACGCGCGGGAGGCGCCGAGACGGTGACGACGGGCGTGCGGCGGCGCTTCCAGAACATGACCCCATCCTGTCTGGGGCGGCCGACATCCGTCCACTCCACCCCGGTGCGCCGTCGGCCCGGTGGATCAGCGTGGGGCGAAGGCGAGCTCGAACAGGCGACGGGCACGCGCGGCGACCGCGGCCCTGTCCGCGGGCGGCGTGGAGGCGAGCTCGTGGGCGAGCATGCTCACGGCCAGCTCGATGTCGACGCGGGTGACGTGCGCGTCGATCCTGCCCTCCGTCTGATCGCGGGCCCGCAGCAGCTCGACGAGCCGATCGAAGCGCTCGGCGAGCAGGGCCGCCTGCGGGTCGTTCTGCTGCTCGCTCAGCAGCCGGATGAACGCCGTCGAGACCGCCGCCTGGTCGATCACGAGATCGAGCAGGCCGAGGATCGTGCCGTCGTCGCTGAGGGCCGCCTCGAGGGCGGCGACGTTCTCGTCGAACACCGCCGCGGCCAGGGCGATTCGGTCCGGGAAGTGCCGGTAGAGGGTGCCCTGCCCCACGCCCGCGCGCTTGGCGACGGCGCTGAAGGGGGCGCCCAGGCCCTCCTCGCGGTAGATCTCGCGGGCGGCGGCGATGAGGGCGCGGCGGTTGTCCTCGGCCGCGGCCGGGCCGCGGTTCGGAGCGGGCTGTGAAACGGCGCCCCTTCGTGGACGTGAAGGGCTCATCGGCGTAGCCTAGCTACCGGACACGGTTGTCCGGTAGCTCGTCGGTGAAAGGACCCTCATGGCACTCAGCAAGAACTCGACCATCGGCGACTGGCTGGCCGACCCGGCCGGGCACCAGGCGCTCGTCGACCTCCTCGGCTCGGTCGACTCGCTCGAGCAGGCGAAGCCGCTCACCCTCGGGCAGCTCGTGGGCATGAGCCAGGGGCAGTTCACCGACGAGATGGCCGACGGCCTCATCGCCGCCGTGGGCGGCGACGCCGGTGCCGGTGACGAGCGCCCCGCCGCTCCCGCACCCGCTCCCTTCGTCGAGAAGGTCACGGAGGGCCGCTTCGCCGGGAAGACGATCATCGTCACCGGCGCCGGATCGGGCATCGGCCGCGCCACCGCGTCGCGCGTCGCACGCGAGGGCGGCCGCGTCATCGGCGTCGACATCAGCCAGGAGCGCCTCGACGAGTTCAAGGCCGCGCACGCCGACGCCGACATCACGGTCATCGTCGCCGACATCTCGGACGACGCCGGTGTGGCCGCCATCGTCGAGGCCGCGGGCGAGAAGATCGACGGCCTCGCCAACGTGGCGGGCATCATGGACGACATGACCCCCGTCGGCGAGGTCACCGACGCCGTGTGGGACCGCGTCTTCAAGGTCAACGTCACCGGCACGATGAAGCTCATGCGCGCGGTCATCCCCGCGATGCAGGCCGCCGCGGCGGGCCAGATCGTCAACGTCGCCAGCGAGGCGGGCCTGCGCGGTTCGGCCGCCGGTGCCGCGTACACCGCGTCGAAGCACGCCGTCGTCGGCCTCACCAAGTCGGCCGCGTTTATGTACACGGGCTCCGGCATCCGCGTGAACGCCGTCTGCCCCGGCGGCGTCGCCACCAACATCGGCGCGGTGTTCGCCTCGTCGCTCGGCGCCGAGCGCATCCAGCGAGCCATGGCGATCCTGCCGGGCGTCGCCCAGTCGGACCAGCTCGCTGCCTCGATCACCTGGCTGCTGTCGGACGACTCGACCAACGTCAGCGGAGCGATCCTCGCCTCGGACGGCGGCTGGTCGGCCGCCTGATCCGCCTCGACGGAAGGCCCGGCCCCCTCGCGGGGCCGGGCCTTCCGTCGTTCGGGCGGCCGCGTTCTCCGGGGATATCGGGAACTCAGGTCGGCGATCCGGATCCGCACCCTGAGAATCCGGGATCCCCTCCGGTGCGGGGCGGCGTCAGCGCGCGGCGGGCCCCAGCTGGGCGAGCACCGCCGGGATCAGCGCCTCGGCCGTGCGACGGTAGCCGAGGGCCGAGGGATGGAACCGGTCGAGCGAGAACATCTCGTCCGGGTTCGAGATGAACACGGGCCCCACGGCCGTGCGCAGCGAGACGGGCAGGGCTCCGGCGGCGAGCGCGGCGTCGGCTTGCGCGTGCGCGAGGGCCCGCGAGACGCGCGACCCGAGGTGGCGCAGCGGCTGGGGCACCGGCCGCAGGGCCCCGAGGTCCGGGCAGGTGCCGACCACCACCGCGATGCCACGACCCCGCAGGCGCTGGATCGCTCGGGTCAGGTGCTCGACGGACACCGAGATCGGCACCCGGTGCGTGACGTCGTTTCCGCCGACGACGATCACGGCCACGTCCACGCGGCGCTCCGGATCGAGCGCGTCGATCTGGGAGGCGAGGGCCGACGTCTCGGCCCCGGGCACCGCGCCGGTGGTCAGCCGCACGGGACGGCCCGCGAGCCGGGCGACGCCCTTCGCGATGCGCGCGCCGAGGGTGTCCTTGCGGCGCTGGGCGCCGAGGCCGGCGGCGATCGAGTCGCCCAGGATCAGCAGCTCGACCGGCTCACCCGGCAGTCGCCTGCGCCAGACCCGGTCGGCATCGAGTGCGTCCTCGCCCAGCGGCTTGCCGATGCGCCGCCGGGCGATGGCGGCCTGCCGCACGAGCAGCAGCCGCCCGGCGACGGTCGCCGCCGCGGCCGCGGCGAGCGCCGACACCGCGATGATGGCCGTCCGCGTGCGTCCCACGGAGACATCACAGCGGACGGGGGTGAACACGGGGTGAAACCGGGCCCCGAGTCCGCCCACTAATTTGTCGTCGATGGCCACAAATACCCCGTGGTGCGGCAGAATGGACGGGTGATCGCCACAGACGCCGCTCATCCCGCCTGGCTGCCCACCGCCGCCACCGCCACCCTCGGATCCCGCCGCATCGCCGTGATCGAGGGCGACCCGCTCGCCGACACGGTCGCCGCGGAGGCCGCCGAGGCCGTGGCCGCCCACGGCGGATCGATCACGCGATTCGCCGGCGACGCCCCGCGGGCGGAGGTCGTCTTCACGCTGGCGGAGGGGCTCGCCGACGAGGCGTACCGGATCGACCGCGCGGACGGATCCGTCACGGTGGCCGCCTCGACGGGCCGCGGGCTGCTGTACGGCTACTTCCACCTGGTGCGCCTGGGCGAGGCGGCCTTCGCCGGCGTCGCGAGCGAGACGCACGCCCCGGCCGGCGCGATCCGGATCCTGGACCACTGGGACAACATGGACCTCCACCCGGTCATGGGTGCGGTCGAGCGCGGGTACGCCGGGGCGTCGATCTTCTTCGACGCCGGCGACGGTCTGCCCGGCAGCGGCACGATCCGCGATGACCTCTCGCGCGTGCGCGCCTATGGGCGCCTGCTCGCCTCGATCGGCATCAACGCCCTCTCGATCAACAACGTCAACGTGCACGCCCGCGAGGCGCGCCTGCTCACCGACGACCTGCCCCACGTCGCGCGCATCGCCGACACGCTGCGCCCCTACGGCGTGCGCCTTCACCTCGCGGTGTCGTGGGCCTCGCCCATGATGCTGGGCGGGCTCGAGACCTCCGACCCGTTCGACGCGGGCGTGCGGGCCTGGTGGGCCGAGGCCTCGAACCGGGTGTGGGCGGCGATCCCCGACTTCGGCGGCTTCGTCGTGAAGGCCGACTCCGAGGGGCAGCCGGGGCCGTTCGCCTACGGCCGCGACCACGCCGACGGCGCCAACATGCTCGCCGAGGCGGTCGCCCCGCACGGCGGCATCATCCACTGGCGCGCCTTCGTCTACAACCACACGCAGGACTGGCGCGACCGCTCGACCGACCGTGCCCGCGCGGCGTTCGACCACTTCGCCCCGCTCGACGGCCGCTTCCGCGACAACGTCATCGTGCAGGTGAAGTACGGGCCGATGGACTTCCAGGTGCGCGAGCCCGTCTCACCCGTGCTGGCCGCGATGCCGCAGACGCGGGTGGCGCTCGAGCTGCAGGTCACCCAGGAGTACACCGGCCAGCAGAAGCACGCGGTCTACCTCGGCCCGCAGTGGGCCGAGATCATGCGCTTCGACTTCGGCGAGGGGCAGACCGTGGCCTCGCTCGCGCAGGGCGGCTTCGCGGCCGTCGCGAACGTGGGCGCCGACGAGTTCTGGACGGGGCACCCGTTCGCCCAGGCCAACCTCTACGCGTACGGACGCCTGAGCTGGGACCCGCTCGCCGATGCCGACGATCTCCTCGACGAGTGGATCGCGCAGACCTTCGCCGCCGAGGACGCCGCCGTCGCGCGGACGGTGCGCGTGATCCTGGCGCAGTCGTGGCTGACCTACGAGATGTACACAACGCCCCTCGGCGTGGGCTTTATGGTGCGCCCGGGCCACCACTACGGGCCCGACGTCGACGGCTACGAGTACACGCCATGGGGGACGTACCACTTCGCCGATCGCGACGGCATCGGCGTCGACCGCACGGTCGCCACCGGCACGGGCTACGCGGGCCTGTACCCGTCGCCCTGGCGCGAGACCTACGAGTCGCTCGAGACGGTGCCCGACGAGCTGATCCTGTTCTTCCATCACGTGCCGTACACGCATGTCCTCCACAGCGGGAAGAGCGTCATCCAGCACATCTACGACACCCACTTCGAGGGCGTCGAGCGGGTGCGCGCGAATGTCGAGGCGTGGAACGCGGTGAGCGGCTCGCTCGCGGATCAGGATCTCGCTGCGCGGGTGAACGAGCGCCTCGCCGAGCAGCTGCGGAGCGCGATCGAATGGCGCGACCAGGTCAACACCTACTTCCTGCGGAAGTCGGGCATCGCCGACGCGCACGGGCGCCGCATCCACTGAGCGCAGACGCGGAGAAGCGGAGGCGCCGCATCCCCCGATGCCGGCGCGCTCCGCTGATCCGTTGCTCTCTCCTGTGGGTCGCCCAGTCCCCCTCGTCTGGCTCCCCGCACCTGCCCTTCCGTCGTCCCCACGACCACGGTGCGAGGACATGCGCGCCGTCACGGCTGCACACCTCCCGACGCGTCATCAGACCCGCCCCGGAGAGAGCTTGCGATCGTCGGCCACCCGAAGGCCTTCGATCCTCGACCGCACGACGAATCGCCCCGACCGCCGACGACAGCGCGGTGCCGGCCCCGGCCCCGCGGGCGTCGAACAGCCCCGCGACCGCGAGTGCCTCCAGCGGGCGGCCCCGGAGGCCGCGGACGCCCGGGATCTCGACGACCTCCCACCCGCGCTCGACCAGGGCGCGCCGCACGTCGCGCAGCAGGGCGCTGCGCCCGCTGCCGGGCAGCCCCGCGATGCTCACGCTCACGCCGTCCCGGAGGCAGGCGACCGCATCGTCGCGCACGTCGGGGAACAGCGATTCCACCGTGGACGTCATGGAAGAAGGCCTACCAGACGAGGATCCGGCGGGTGCCGGTCGGTGCGCGCCGGCACCCGGCCGGCCCGCCCGCTACGGCGCCGCGGTGGTGAAGCGCTCCTGGATGTCGGCGACCGTCGGCTGCACGATCGACCACAGGAAGGCCACGAACACTCCGCCGAAGAGCCAGAGGGCGCCCTCGCTGGCGAACAGGACGAGCGCCGTGGCGACCACCAGCAGGGCGAGAAGCCCGAGGGTGCCGATCCAGCGCCGGCCGAGGTAGTAGATCGCCAGTCGGGCGATGTCGATCCAGCGGAACGAGAAGAACGTCGCGATGACGAGCGCGTTCAGGCCCCACAGCAGCACGATGACGCCGATCATGGCGAGCAGCCCGAAGATCGCGCCCCCGACGGCGTCGCCCGAGATCGCGAGCCCGGCGAGGATCACGGCCTCGAACACCATCGGCGGCGCCCAGGCCTTCAGCGCGTCGAGCCAGCCGATCCGGATGCCCTTGACGAACGAGCGCGCGGGCGCGAGCTCCTCGACGCGGGTGCGGTCGCGCATCGCGTACAGCCCCGCCGACAGCACCGGACCGTAGAGGATCAGGATCAGCGGCACCAGCGGCAGGTTGCCGGGCGCCCGCGCGAGCAGCAGGAACAGCGCCACCACGGGCAGCGACGCCACGCACATCAACACCAGCACCATGAGGTGCCAGTAGATGAAGGCGGTGATCTTCGACAGCGCACCCGTGCCGAATCCGGATCCGGTCGGGCCCTGGGTCTGCTCGTCGCTCACGGGGTCAGCCTAGGCGGCGCGGGGCGCTGCGCCCGCGCGCTTGCGGGAGGCGGCGCGCCCGTCACAGCCCGCGCCCGAGGATGCGGCGGTCATCGACCCATGCCGGCGTCTCGTCGGTCACGACGTCCAGCTCGAGCAGGGCGACGCCGTGCCGCTCGACGGTGATGTCGACGCGCGCGCGGCCGTCGGCCACGGGGAGCGCCTGGTGTGAGCGCGCCGGCTCGGCGGCCTCGCGAAGCGCGTCGAGCTGACGCCGCGACGGCGACGCGGGTCGCCCCATCTGGCGCCAGGCGGTGAAGGCGTTGCCGCGGTGCTCATCGACGTCCGACCGGCGGACGTAGACGGCGTCGCCGGCGACCGGGATCGAGAGCGAGAGGCGGTGCTCAGCGGGCTCCTCGGCGTCGTCCGTGCCGCCCACCGGCTGCCAGGCGAGGACCGTCACGCGACCGTCGGCGTGACGGGTGACCAGGTGGTCATCGCCCTGCGCCAGGATCTGCGATCCCATGCGCGCCATGAATGCGTACAGGTGATAGGTCGGCTTCTTGATCTGACGGTGCGCGATCATGCCGAAACCGCCGTGGAAGATCGCCGTCGGGATGTTCTCCTCCTCGAACACGTCGCAGAAGGTCCAGTAGGCGAACGAGCGCACGAGGTCGCCGCCGCGCGCCAGCACCGGCGCGAGGGCGGCGGCGTTGTAGGCGGTGTCATGCACGGGGTTGTCGGGGCGATAGCTCGTGTTGAACTCGGTCACGTGGTACGGCAGGCCTTCCAGCCCCGTGCCCGCGAGGATCCGGGCGGGGCGGCCGAACTGATCCAGCAGGTCGGAGGGATGGCGGAGGGTCTGGTAGACGCCGAAGGGGACGTGCTGGGAGGGCCCCGACGTGTAGGCGTGGAATGAGAGGAAGTCGGTCGGCAGGTCGCGGCGGGTGACGAACTCGGCGAACGGCAGCCACCAGTCCTCGGCGCCGGGACTGATCGCGGGGCCGCCGACCTGCAGGGCGGCATCGACCTCCTTGATCGCGCGCACCGACGACTCGTACAGGCGGAAGTACTCCTCCTGATCCGCGTCCTTCCAGAAGTGCGTGAGGTTCGGCTCGTTCCAGACCTCGATGGGCCAGGTGCGCACCTCGTCGAGGCCGTAGCGCGAGATGAGGTGGCGCAGCAGCGCCTGGATGAGCCTGTTCCACTCGGCGTAGTCGGCGGGCGGGGTGACGTTGCCCTTCCACCAGAACACCGTCTGGTCGCCCGAGGCGAGGCCCGGCGGCATAAAGCCGAGCTCGAGGAACGGCTTGATGCCGAGCTCGAGGTACATGTCGATGACCTGGTCGGCGTAGGTGAACGAGTAGCGGGTGCCGCTGTGCCCGGCCGCATCGTACGGACGGTGGATGCCGATGTCATCCGAGAGCAGCCCGTGTCCGCGGATGTAGCGGAAGCCGATCTCGCTCTGCGCGAGGGCGAGCGAGTCGCGATAGTCCGAGCGCAGCGCGAGGTTGAACCGTCCCGTGCCGACGCACTCGCGCCAGGCGTCGGAGAGGACGCCGATCGGGTCGGCGGGGACGACGGTGGTGACCACGGGGCGCTCCAGAGGGGAGAAGAGAGAGGAGGAGGACAGGACGAAGGGGCGGGGATCGGAATCCCCGCCCCCTCGTGTGGCCCGGGAGGCGCTCGGTCGAGCGCCTCCCGGGGCGACGGGCTTACTTGACGCCCGCCGCCTCGTTCATGGTGGCGACGTAGTCGTCCATGCCGAGGCCCTGGAGCTCGGTGACGTAGGCGTCCCAGTCGGCCAGGTCGCGGTCGCCCTTGATGAACTGCGCGGTGGCCGTGTGGACGGCACCGGTCAGGTTCGCCTGGGCGACGGCGATCTTCGTGCGCTGCACCTCGGTGAGCGGGATCGCGGGGCCGCCCTCGGCGACCTCCTTGCGCTCGTTCATCGTGGCCTGGAACTCGGCGACCTCGGGGTTCAGGGTCGACTGGACGAGGTCGGCGGTCGAGCCGTGCGCCAGCAGGAAGACGCCGTTGTAGAAGCCGAAGTCGGTGTTGAGCATCTTGGGCTCGGCGCCGGCATCCGGGTTGGTGCCGTTCCAGTCGATGCCCTCGAGGAGCTGACGCTTGTCGTCGGCGTTGATGTCATACGTCTCGCCCTTGACGCCCCACTTGGCGAACTCGAGGCCCTCGTCCGAGAAGTACAGCCAGTCGACGTACTGCAGGAGCGCCTTGAAGTACGGCTTGTCGGCCGCGTCCTTCGAGAGGGCGACGCCCGACTCGAAGTGACCGCCCGTGGTGGCGTCCATCACGTCGCCGGCGGGGCCGCCGGGGACGACGATGTTGCGGACGACGGCGTCGGCGTTGCCGGCCTCGGTGAAGCCGCTGCGGTACTCGGTGATGACCTGCGAGTTCGACGAGATCGCCGCGACCTTGCCGGTCGTGAACTTCGCCTTCGCGGTGTCGTCATCCTGCGTGATGCCGTCGGGGTCGAGGAGGCCGTCCTCCACGAGACCGTGGAAGTAGGTCAGCAGCTCCTTGAAGCCCTCCTGGGTGCCCGAGAACTCGTACTCGTCGCCGTTCCAGGTCACCCCGTCGCCGAAGCCCCAGCCGGCCTCGGTGCCGAAGTTGCCCGACGCGGCCTGCAGGATCGCGGCCATGGGCTGGTTGTTGTTGGTGGTGTTCCAGCGCTCCGTGTAGGGGAAGGAGAGCTCGGGGTGAGCCTCCTTGATGACCTGGAGCTGCTCGGCGAACTCGTCCCACGTCTTCGGGTCCTCGAGGCCGGCCGCGTCCCACCAGTCCTGGCGGATGGCGATCGTGTAGTCGGGCTTGGCGTTCTCGAGCAGACCGGGAAGGACGTAGAACTTGCCGTCGGCGTCGCGCGTGCGGTCGAGCTCGTCCTCGAGGCCCCACTTCTCGACCTTGTCGGTGAAGTTCGGCATGTAGTCGAGGTAGTCCGAGAGGGGGAGGAGACCCGCGGTGACGTTCTGGACGTCGGCCACGTAGGTCGAGGGGATGATGTCGTTCGCGTCGCCGGTCTGGATGAGCTGCGTGCGCTTGGTGCCCCAGTCCGCGAGCGGGATCGACTGGATGTCGAAGGTGACGTTCTGGTTCTTCTCGATGTTCTGGAGGATCGACCAGTCGTCCTTGAGGGGGTAGTTCGGGTGGTCGCGGTACATCAGGCCGACCTCGATGGGCTCGGTGGCCTTGAAGGTCGTGCCGACCTCGAAGTCCTCCATGGCGCCGACCGACTGCGCGTCGGCGATCTGGGCGGCGTCGCCCTCGGCGGGCTTGTCGCCTCCGCCGCCGCCGGAGCAGGCGGCGAGGCCGAGGGCCAGGGTCGAGACGGCGCCCAGGGCGAGCACCTTGTAGCGGATCTTCATGATTCCTCCGTTGCTGTGAGAACGTCGTCGTTCAAGACGGGCAGTGCGTGACATGCGGGGATGGATGGGGATGGAGCAGGTGCGGCGATCCGTCAGCCCTTGACCGAGCCGAGCATGACGCCCGACACGAAGTGCTTCTGGATGAAGGGGTAGAGGCAGACGATCGGCAGCACGGTGAGGATCGTCGTGACGGCCTTGACGTTCGAGCCGATCTGGACGGCGTCGCCGCCGAGGCCCTCGCCGGTGCCGGAGGCGCCGGCGATGATGTTGCGCAGGAACACCGAGACCGGGTAGAGATCCGGGTCGTCCATATAGAGGAACGCCGGGAACCACGAGTTCCAGAAGGCGACCGCGTAGAACAGGATCATCGTGGCGATGATCGCCTTCGACAGCGGCAGGACGACGCGCAGGAAGATGCCGTAGGTCGACAGCCCGTCGATGGCGGCGGCCTCCTCGAGCTCGGCGGGGAAGTTCTCGAAGAACGACTTCATCACGAGCAGGTTGAAGACGTTGATCGCCTGGGGCACAACAACCGCCCACAGCGTGTTCTTGAAGCCCAGCTCCGAGATCAGCAGGTAGTTCGGGATCAGGCCGCCGGCGAAGAACATCGTGAACAGCGCGAGGCCCACCAGCACGCTGCGGCCGCGCAGGTGGTGCTTGGACAGCACATACGCGAACGTGGTCGTCAGGATCATCGAGATCACGGTCGCGACGAACGTGTAGACGACGGTGTTGCCGTAGTTGACCCAGAAGCGCTCCTGCTGCACAACGGTCTCGAGCGTCGTCAGGTTGAACCCGACGGGCCACACGAACACCTGGCCGGCGGCGATCGCCGCCTGCGACGAGAACGCGCGCGCGGTGAGGTTCAGGAAGGGGTAGAGCGTCACCACGCCGACGAGGATCAGGATGATCACGTTGGCGACCGTGAAGATCCGGTAGCTCGTGGTCGGCTTGATCGTGCGCGGCTCGGTGCGGACGGCGGCGAGGTCGGGGGTCTGGTCGAGGGTCACCACAGCGAGGCTCCGGTCATCTTGCGCGAGATCGTGTTGGCGGACACCACGAGCACCAGGCCGATGATCGCCTCGAAGAGGCCGATCGCGGTGGCGTACGAGGGCACGCCCGACTTGATGCCGATCGTGTAGACGTAGGTCGAGAGGACCTCGGCCGTCTCGGTCGTGAGGGGGTTGTAGAGAAGCAGGATCTTCTCGAACCCGACGGCCATGAACTGGCCGATGTTGAGGATGAGCAGCACCATCATGGTCGGGCGGATCCCCGGGAGGGTGACGTGCCAGGTCTGCTGCAGGCGGTTGGCGCCGTCGATCCTGGCCGCCTCGTAGAGGCCCTCGTCGATCGTGGTCAGCGCCGCCAGGTAGAGGATCGTGCCCCATCCGACGGTCTGCCAGGCCTCGGAGATCACGTAGATCGCCCGGAAGTAGTCCGGCTCCTGCAGCCAGTTGACGGGGTCGCCGCCGAAGGCCCCCACGATCGCGTTGATCGTGCCGTCGAGTGAGGTCAGCTCCTTCACGAAGCTCGCGACGATGACGATCGACATGAAGTGCGGCAGGTAGCTGACCGTCTGCACAAGCTGCTTGAACCAGCGCAGGCGCACCTCGTTCAGCAGCAGCGCGAGGATGATCGGCAGCGGGAAGACGAAGATCAGCGTGATGCCGCCGATGATGACCGTGTTGGCGAACGCCCGCCAGAACATCGCATCGCCGAAGACCGCCTCGAAGTACTCGAAGCCCACCCACTCGTCGCCGAACATCGAGCCGCCGGGCGTGTAGCTGCGGAAGGCGACGATGTTGCCGAGCATCGGCACGTACTTGAACAGCAGCAGGAACAGCACCGGCAGCACGGCCAGCGAGTAGAGGCGCCAGTCGCGGCGGAGCGCGCGCTTCCAGCCGGGGACGCGAGGAGTCGCTCGCCTCCCCTGCGCGGGGGCGGTCCGCATGACTTCCGTCCGCGTGACTGTCCTCAGTGACATTCGTTCCTCCTCGGCCCGGGCGCCGTCGCCCGGGTTCTGTCGCCGTCTCCGCCCGAGAGGTGGGGATCCGGGGGCGGCGACCTCCCCGAAGGTACGACACGGCATATGCTTTCGTCAACAACATATTGCGACAACTTGCAGAAAGTTTCGCATCCGTGATTTTCGGGCGATCCGCCCGATCCACCCGACTGCGAGGATCGATCCATGACCGCCGACGCTCATGCCACCCCCCTTCCGCGTCTCGAGACGATCGGATCCGCCGCGCGGCTGATCGTCGACGACGCGCCCTTCCTCATCCGCGGGGGCGAGCTGGGCAACTCGGCCGCGCACCGCGGCTACCTCGCCGAGCGGTGGGAGAAGCTCGAACGGCTCGGGCTGAACGCGATCGTCGCGCCCGCGTACTGGGAGCTCGTGGAACCCCGCGAGGGGGTGTTCGACTGGACGTCGGTGGACGAGCTGATCGAGGACGCGGCTGCCCACGGCATGCGCATCGTGCTGCTGTGGTTCGGCAGCTGGAAGAACTCCATGTCCTGCTACGCACCGGCGTGGGTGAAGACCGACAGCGCCCGCTTCCCCCGCTCGCGGGACGCCCGCGGGCGCGCTCTGGAGATCCTCACGCCGTTCTCCGACGAGAACCGCGACGCGGATGCGCGCGCCTTCGCCGCGCTGATGGGGCACCTGCGCGACGCCGACCCGCAGCACACGGTGGTGATGGTGCAGGTCGAGAACGAGATCGGCATGATCCCCGATGCCCGCGACCACTGCGAGGCCGCGACCGAGGCCTTCGCCGCGCCCGTTCCGGCCGAGCTGACCGCCGCCCTCGGGCGCCCGGACGGCGGCACCTGGCGCGAGGTCTTCGGCGACGGACCGGCGGCCTCCGAGGCGTTTATGGCCTGGCATTTCGCCCGCTACGTCGAGGCCGTGACGGCCGCCGGTCGCGCCCAGCTCGACCTGCCGATGTACACGAATGCGGCGCTGATCAGGAAGAATTACGAGCCCGGACAGTACCCGAGCGCCGGCCCGCTGCCGCACCTCGCCGAGATCTGGCGCGCCGGCGCCCCCTCGCTCGACTTCCTCGCGCCGGACATCTACTTCCCCGAGTTCGCCGAGTGGACCGCGCGCTACGTCGACAGCGGCAACCCGCTGTTCGTGCCCGAGGCGCTGCGTTCGACGGACGCCGCCGTCAACGCGCTCTACGCCTTCGGCGCGCACGGCGCGATCGGGTTCTCGGCGTTCGGCATCGAGCAGATCGAGGGCCACGCCGAGCAGCTTCTCGCCGAGAGCTACGACGTGCTGCGCCAGCTGTCGCCGCTGATCGCGGAGAACGTCGGCCGCGGCACGATGCTCGGTCTGCTGCCGCCGGTCGAGCACCCGCGCGCCGCGCACCGCGCCCGCCTCGGCGGCCTGCTGCTGAACGCGACGTACGAGCGCACCGTCGCGCCGGGCCTCGCGGACGGCGTCATCAACGAGTCCGGAGATCGTCCCGCCGACCTCACCCGCCTGCCGGCCGGCGCCATCGTGATCCAGACGGGGCCGGACGAGTTCGTCGCGGCCGGCATGGGCACCACGATCGTGTTCGACCCCGCCGAGGAGGGCGACGGCGAGGTCGGCATCCTGAGCTGCGACGAAGGCGGCTTCGACGCCGACGGCCGGTGGGTCACGCACCGTCGCCTGAACGGCGACGAGACCCACCAGGGGCGCCACCTGCGGCTTGTGCCCGGACGGTTCACGATCCAGCGGATCGCCCTGTACCGGTACCGCTGATCACGGGGACTCCCGCCCGAACGGGGCTTTTGTTGCGGAAATCTTTCGAACGCACCTAGCATGGGGATCGACCCCGATCGGCGGCGCGCCCGACGCACCCCGATCCGCATGTGAAAGAGGACCCCGTGGTCGCATCGCGAGTGCGCCTTGCCGATATCGCCGCCGAGGCCGAGGTCTCGATCTCCACCGTGTCCAAGGTGCTCAGCGGCCGCACCGACATCGCTCAGGAGACGCGCCAGCGTGTACTCGCCGCGGCCCAGGCGCTGGGCTGGCAGCCCCGCGGCGGCGCCGCCACCGGCGACCCGCACGGCCTGATCGAGCTGCTCATCGGCGGCATCGGCACGCTCTGGGCCCTCGAGGTGGTACGCGGCGCCGAACAGGCCGCCGCCCTGCACGACAAGTCGCTGGTGGTCACCAACCTCGGCAACGAGGCGTTCTCGATGTCGGCGTGGGCCGCCTCCGTGCTCGCGCACCGCTCGAGCGGCGTGATCGTCGCGACCTCGCGCGCGGACAGCGTCGAGCTGGAGCGCCTGCGCGCCGCCGGGATCCCGGTGGTGCGCCTCGACGCCGCCGGTTCGCCCTCCGGCAGCACCGCCGAGGTGGGGGTCACGAACTGGGCCGGCATGCGCGATGCCACGCAGCACCTCATCGACCTGGGCCACCGCCGCATCGGGTTCATCGGCGGCGACCCCAACGCCACCGTCTCGCTCGAGCGCCAGGAGGGGTACACCTCGGCCCTGCGACGCAACGGCCTCGCGGTCGACGCCGAGCTGATCCAGCCCGGCGACTTCATGATCGACAGCGGCGAGGTCGCGGCCCGCACGATGCTCGACCTCGCCGAGCCGCCCACGGCCATCCTCGCCTCGAGCGACCTCGAGGCCATGGGCGTCTATCACGCGGCCTACGAGCGCGGCATCCGGATCCCCGACGACCTCTCGGTCATCGGCTTCGACGACACCGTGCTGTGCGGCTACCTCTCGCCGTCGCTCACGACCGTGCGCCAGCCGCTCGCGCAGATGGCCGACCAGGCCGTGCGCCTGCTCAGCGATCTCTCGCAGGGCAACCGGCCTGCCATGACGCGCATCGAGCTCGCCACGACCCTCGTCGAGCGCGGCAGCACGGCGCCCGTGCCGGTCCCCGTCGCGAACTGATCCGGCTCCGCCGCGGCGGAGCCGGATCAGCGACGATCGATCACGCGCGAGCGGAACGAGGCACGGTGCGTGGGATGCGAGGCGATGCCCGCCGGGGTGACCGGCGCCCCGTCGGCGTCGGCCGAGGCGTAGAGCGCGGCGACCAGCCCGAAGATGCGCGAGGCGCCCGTGGCGATGTCGGGGAGATCCGATCCGTCGCGCAGCGCCGCGAGCACCTCGGCCAGCAGGGCGACATGCCCACTCGGCACCTCGCGCTCGGGCAGCGCGGCCCAGCGTGCGGCCGTGGCCTCGTCGACGTGCGGGGCGGCGGTGATCCGCCAGTGCGCGTGACCGTGTCCGTACAGGTGCTCGACCTCGACCGTGGCGTGCTCGGCGTCGATGCGCACCCCGCTCTTCTGCCGGGGCGAGACGGCGCTCACCGTGACGGCCGCGATCGCGCCGTTCGCGTACGCGACGGTGGCCGTGGCGGCGTCCTCGGTCTCGGTCTCGCGCGCCAGGCGCCACAGGCGCGCCTCGACGTTCTGCCAGTCGCCGAGCAGGTGGGTCAGCAGGTCGAGCTGGTGGATGCCGTGGCCGAGCACCGTGCCGCCGCCCTCGGTCTCCCACCTGCCGCGCCAGGGCACGGCGTAGTACTCGGCGTCGCGGTGCCACAGGGTCTCGCAGGTCGCGAACAGAGGGCGCCCCAGCTCGCCCGAATCGAGCAGACCGCGCACGTGTGCTGCGGCCGATCCGGATCGCTGCTGGAAGACGAAGGCGAGCCGGCGGCCCGCGGCGGCGGCCGCCTCCTCCATCGCGTCGAGCTCGTCGAGCGAGGCGGCCGGGGGCTTCTCGACGATCACGTCGGCACCCGCCGCGAAGGCGGCGCGCGCCTGGGCGAGATGGACCGAGGGCGGCGTGCAGATCAGCAGCACGTCCGGGCGCTCGGCCGCCAGCAGCGCGCCGAGGTCCGGATGGACGGCCGGCACCGCCCATCGGGTCGCGAACGCCCGCGCGGCGTCGGCCGAGCGATCGGCGACCGCCACCAGCTCGGCACCCGAGAAGGCGGCGACGCCCTCGGCGTGAAGGTGCGCGACGGCACCCGTGCCGACGAGGGCGACGCGCAGCGGGGAGCGCTCCAGGACCACGGGACCTCCTTATAACGTTTCAAAGGTCGCCTCTTGACGACCCGCAGATCTGGAGCCTACGCTACGGGAAAGCGCTTGCCGACAGTCCCCGCGTCGGCAGACGAGCAGACACCAAGGAGAACAATGACGTTCCGCAGCAGGTTCACGCCCTACATCGCCGTCGCGGCCGTCGCCGCCACCGCGACGCTCCTCGCCGGCTGCGCCGGCGGCGGCGGCTCCCCCGATCCGGCCAAGCCCGCCGATCCGGACGAGAAGGTCACCCTCGACTTCGCCTTCTGGGGCAACGACGTGCGCGCCGAGCTGTACTCCCAGGTCATCGACGCCTTCGAGGCCGAGCACAAGAACATCACCGTCAACGAGTCGTTCCTCGGCTTCCCCGAGTTCTGGGAGAAGCGTCAGACCGAGGCGGCCGGCGGCGGTCTGCCCGATGTGATGCAGTTCGACTACTCGTACCTGCGCCAGTACTCCGAGAACGGCCTGCTTCTCGACCTCACGCCCTACCTCGGCGAGGCGATCCAGACCGACCCGCTCAAGGAGAGCGTCCTCGACATCGGCAAGGTCGCCGACGGCCAGTTCGCCATCCCGATCTCGACGAACGCCTGGGGCATGTACACCAACCCCAAGCTGCTCGAGACCGCGGGCGTCGAGGAGTTCGCCGGCGGGTCGTGGGACGACTACACCGAGTGGATGGCCTCGGTCACCGAGGCCTCCGGCGGCACCGTCTTCGGCGGCACCGACTACACCGGGCGCATCCAGAACTTCGAGATCCAGCTGCGCTCGCACGACAAGTTCCTCTTCAGCGAGGACGGCGAGCTCGGCTTCACCGAGGACGACCTCAAGGCGTTCTGGGAAGAGGGCGAGAAGGTCCGCGAGACCGGCGTCGTCGGCGCGCAGAAGCTCGAGGAGATCTACCCCCTGTCGGCATTCGACGCGGCCATCACCGCGAGCGAGCTCACCTGGGACAACTTCGGCGGCGGCTACCTCGGCAACCTCGGCGAGGGCTACACCGAGCTCGGCCTGGTCGCCCCGCCCGTCACGGTCGAGGGCGCCAAGGATCTGTACCAGAAGCCGTCGATGCTGCACGCCGCATCGGCGAACACCGAGCACCCGGCCGAGGCCGCGATGCTGATCGACTTCCTCGTCAACAGCCCCGAGTCGGGCGAGATCTTCGGCACCAACCGCGGGCTCCCCGCCTCGGAGACCGCGCTCTCGGGCGCCAACCTCGAGGGTCTGGACGCGCAGATCCAGGAGTACGAGGCCTCGATCGCCGACCGCCTCGGCGACGCCCCGCCCGTGCCGATCGTCGGCTACGGCACGATCGAGGAGGAGTTCCGCCTCATCGGGCAGGAGCTCGGCCACGGCACCCTGTCGGTGGACGACGCGGTGAAGCGTCTCTTCGACAAGATCGACGTCACCCTCAACGGCTGACGCCACTCGAAGGGGCGCTCCTCCCGCCCCCTCTCCTCTCCGCGGCCCAGGTGGACCCGCTCCACCTGGGCCGCGGCATGCGACACGACAGACGAGGACGTCTGGGAAGGACGAACGATGACGGTCACCGAGACCCGCACCATCGTGACGAAGGACGCGACGCGCCCCGGATCCGGATCACGAGGCCCCGCCCGGCCCGCGCTGCGCGCCCGCAGCATCCGCGAGACCCTCACGGGCTACGGGTTCCTCGTGCCGTGGCTGCTGGGCTTCTTCGGCCTGACGCTCGGCCCGATGCTCTACTCGCTGTACCTGTCGTTCACGAAGTACAACATCTTCACGGCCCCGAAATGGGTGGGCCTGGACAACTACATCCGGCTGTTCACCAACGATCCCGAGTTCGCTCACTCGTCGATGATCACGCTGGTGTACGTGCTGGTCGGCACGCCCGTGAAGCTCGCCGCCGCGCTCGGGATCGCGCTGCTGCTGAACTACCGCGACCGCGGCGCGGGCTTCTTCCGCTCGTCGTTCTACGCCCCGAGCCTCATCGGCGCCAGCGTCTCGGTCGCGATCGTGTGGCGCGCCATGTTCAACACCGACGGCCCCGTCGACCAGGGCCTCAGCCTGTTCGGCATCCACCTCGGGGGCTGGGTCGGCAACGTCGACCTCGTGGTGCCGATGATGATCATCCTGGCGATCTGGCAGTTCGGCGCCCCGATGGTGATCTTCCTCGCCGGCCTGAAGCAGGTGCCGCAGGATCTCTACGAGGCCGCCGAGATGGACGGCGCGGGGGCGATCCGGCGCTTCTGGAACGTGACGATCCCGATGCTGTCGCCCGTCATCTTCTTCAATCTGGTGCTTGAGCTGATCAACGCGTTCCAGGTGTTCGCGCCGGCGTACATCATCTCCAACGGCTCCGGCGGCCCCGCCGGGATGACGAACTTCTTCACCGTCATGCTCTACAAGACCGGCTTCGGCGACGCCCGCATGGGCTACGCCGCCGCGATGGCGTGGGTGCTGCTCATCGTCGTCGCGATCCTCGCCGCCTTGCTCTTCCGCACCCAGAAGTCGTGGGTGCACTACGCAGGGGACAACCGATGACCGCCACCCAGCTGCTCGTGACCGGATCGGCCGAGCGTCGCCCCCGCATCAAGCGCAAGAGCGTGCAGACGATCATCTGGTTCGTCGCGCTGTCCGCCCTGACGCTGCTGGTGCTCTACCCGCTGATCTGGCTGGTGTTCGCGACGTTCAAGCCGAACGCCGAGTTCGGCCAGAACCCGGGGCTCCTGCCCGACAACCCGACCATCGGCAACTACCTGAAGGTGCTCGAGGGCATCGGCGGGGTGCCGCTGTGGCGCTTCTTCTTCAACAGCCTGGTGCTGGCGGTCGGCGCGGTGATCGGCACGGTGGCCTCCTCCGCCCTGGCCGCCTACGCGTTCGCGCGCGTGAACTTCAAGGGCGCCGGGGCGCTGTTCGCGGGGATGATCGGCACGCTGCTGCTGCCGTTCCACGTGATCATCATCCCGCAGTACATCATGTTCAACCGGCTCGACCTGATGGACACCTACTGGCCGCTGCTGCTGCCGAAGTTCCTCGCGACCGAGGCGTTCTTCGTGTTCCTGATCGTCCAGTTCATGCGCGCCATCCCGCGCGACATGGACGAGGCCGCCCGCATCGACGGCGCTGGCCACTGGCGGATCTTCTGGTCGATCCTGCTGCCGCTGATCAAGCCGGCGCTGATCACCTGCGCGATCTTCGCGTTCATCTGGACGTGGAACGACTTCCTCTCGCCGCTGCTGTACATTTCGAGCCCCGAGAACTACCCGCTGCCGATCGCGCTGCGTCTCTACAACGACCAGACCTCGTCGAGCGACTACGGTGCCACCGTGGCGGTCTCTTTCCTGGCGCTGGTGCCGATCCTGCTGTTCTTCCTCGTGTTCCAGCGGTTCCTGATCGAGGGAGTCGCGACGCAGGGGCTGAAGGGATGACCCGCGCCGGAGCGCGCACGCGCCGCGCCGCCCGGGACGCCCGACGCGGCGTCGCCACCGGCGCCGGCCCCGCCCCCGCCGACTACGTGCCGCCCCGCAACCCCGGAGCGCACGGCGCCCTGGGGCTGCTCGGCGAGGTGCTGCTGACCGGCGTGCTGGTCACGCTCGTGGCGCTGCCGGTGGTGACGCTGCCGGTCGCGCTCGCTGCGGGGGTGCGGCACCTGCGCCGTTACGTCTCGGCATCGGAGTCGGGGATGGCGCTGTTCTGGCGCGACGTCGCGCGCGGCCTGCGCCTCGGCTGGGGCCTCGGCCTGGGCGCGGTGGCGCTCGCGCTGGTGCTGCTGCTGGATGTCGACATCGCCGGATCCGGAGCGCTGCCCGGCGGCGAGGTCATCGCGCTGGTCGGCTGGCTGGGCCTCGGCGCCCTCGGCACGGCGCTGCTCCTGATCGCCTCGGCATGGGCCCCGGAGACCGGATGGATCGCGGCCGTGAAGCAGGTGCCGGCGCGGGCCGCCGCCGATCCGGCAGGCGCGGCCTACCTCTTCGTCGCGGCCGCGTTCACCGCGGTGGCGACCTGGGCGCTTGTTCCCCTGCTCGTCCCGGCGCTCGGCTGCGCGGTGCTCGCGGTCGTGGCGGTGCCCGAGCGCGCGGCACGGCGCCACACCCCCGCCGCGGGGGTGGAGCGCTGATGCTGTACGGCGCCGACTACAACCCGGACCAGTGGCCCGAGGAGGTCTGGGACGACGACATCCGGCTGATGCAGGAGGCGCGGGTCACCACCGTCAGCCTCGGCATCTTCTCGTGGTCGCGGATCCAGCCCGCCCCGGACGTGTGGGACTTCGGCTGGCTCGACCGCATCATCGAGAAGCTGCACGCCGGCGGCATCGCCGTGAACCTCGCCACCCCCACCGCGTCGCCGCCGCCGTGGGTCACCACGCACCATCCCGACGTCCTGGCGGCCGACGAGTTCGGCGCGCCCTACTGGCACGGCGCCCGCCAGCACCACTCGCCGGCGTCCGAGACGTACCGGCGCCTGGCGTCCGAGGTCGTACGACGGCTGGTCGAGCGCTACGCCGACCACCCCGCAGTCGTGATGTGGCACGTCTCCAACGAGCTCGGCTGCCACCTGCCCGTCGAGTACTCCGACAACGCGCGCGATGCGTTCCGCCGCTGGCTGCACGAGCGGTACGGATCCGTCGACGCCCTGAACGCCGCGTGGGGCACCGACTTCTGGTCGCAGCGCTACGGCTCGCTCGACGAGGTCTTCCCGCCGCGGCGCGCGCCGTACACCCGCAACCCGTCGCAGGTGCTCGACTACCACCGGTTCATGTCGGACATGTGGCTCGAGTGCTACCGCATGGAGCGGGACATCATCCGGGCCGGCGGGGCGACCCAGCCGATCTCGACGAACATGATGGGCCCGTTCAAGCCCGCCGACTACGCCTCCTGGGCCGAGCACATCGACGTCATCACCGACGACTGCTACCCGGATCCGCTGGATCCGCACCGGGTGCGCAACGTCGCCTTCCAGCGCGATCTCGTGCGCTCGCTGAAGCGCGGGCAGCCGTGGCTGCTGATGGAGCAGGCCACCGACGCCGTCAACTGGCGGCCCGCGAACCCGTCGAAGAAGGACGGACAGCTGTCGGCCGAGTCGGCGGTGGCGATCGGGCGCGGCGCCGACGGCGTGATGTTCTTCCAGTGGCGCCAGTCGCGCGGCGGGGTCGAGAAGTTCCACTCGGCGATGGTGCCGCAGGCCGGCACGCACATCGGCGGGCAGCCGACGCGCACGTGGCGCGAGGTGACATCGCTCGGGGCCTCGCTCGCCGATCTGGGCGATCTGCCGGCCCCCGGGGACGACGCCCCGGTCGCGCTGGTCTTCGACTGGGAGAGCTGGTGGGCCGTCGAGGAGGACGCCAAGCCCGTCCACGTCGACTATCTCGGCGTGATCCGCGAGTGGTACGGCGCGCTGCACGCGCGCGGTGTGATGGTCGACGTCGTCCCGCCCGAGAAGGTCGACGGCCGCTACCGGGCCGCGATCGCCCCGTTCCTGTACCTGCTGCGCTCCCCCGGGGCGCAGCAGCTCGAGTCGTTCGTCGCGGCCGGCGGCACGCTGCTGGCCGGGCCCTTCACGGACGTCGTCGACGACTGCGACCGGTTCCGCCCCGGCGGCTTCCTCACCCAGCTCGGGCCGGTGCTGGGCGTGGGCCTCGAGGACTTCCGCGCGCTCGTCCCGCCCGTGCTCGGCGGCGCGGCCGAGCGCGCCGGGCAGGAGGCCCAGGCCTCGGGCGGCGGCGGCGGTCAGAGCGTGCAGGTGTCCGGGGAGGGCCTGGCCTTCCGCGGCACCTTCCTCGCCGAGGCGCTGGTGCCCCTCGGGGCCGAGGTGCGGGCGACCTTCGACGACGGGCCGTCCGCGTCGCGCCCGGCGCTGACGCGGCGCGCGCACGGCAGCGGCCATGCCTGGTACGTCGCCACCCAGCCGGATGCCTCCGGCATCGACGCGCTCGTCGGGGCGATTCTGGACGAGGCCGGGGTCGCCCCGGTCGTCCCGGGCCTTCCGACGGGGGTGGAGGCGGCACGGCGCGGATCGCTCGTGACGATCGTGAACCACACCGACCACCCCGTCGAGGTCGCGTTCGGCGGCGTCGGCACGCTGCCCCCGCAGGGGCACGCGTTCGTCCACACCGCCTGACGGCCGCCCGTCGGCGCCGCCGCCCGGCGATCCGAGACGCTTGCGCGATCCGGATCGGCCGTGCGAGACTCCCTTTGGGAAAGCGCTTACCGAAGGTGCTCCCAGACTTTCACCCCAGGCCCGCAGAGACGCGGCCCGACAGCAAGGAAGCCACTGTGACTGACACCACGACCCCCCGTCCCGAAGGAACCCGGGAAGTCGGCATCATCATGAACGGCGTCTCGGGCCGCATGGGGTACCGCCAGCACCTGGTGCGCTCGATCCTGGCCATCCGCGACCAGGGCGGCATCGAGCTGCCCGACGGCTCGAAGGTCACCGTGCGCCCCCTGCTCGTGGGCCGCAGCGAGACGAAGCTGGCCGAGATCGCGGCGCAGCACGGCATCGAGGACTGGACGACCGACCTCGACGCGGCGCTCGCCGACCCGAAGTGGGAGATCTACGCCGACTTCCTCGTCACCAAGGCCCGGGCCTCGGCGCTGCGCAAGGCCATCGCCGCGGGCAAGGCGATCTACACCGAGAAGCCCACCGCCGAGGGCGTCGAGGAGGCGCTCGAGCTGGCCCGCCTGGCGCAGGCGGCCGGCGTGAAGAGCGGCGTCGTCCACGACAAGCTCTACCTGCCCGGGCTGCAGAAGCTCAAGCGCCTGATCGACTCGGGCTTCTTCGGCCGCATCCTCTCCGTGCGGGGCGAGTTCGGCTACTGGGTGTTCGAGGGCGACTGGCAGGCCGCCCAGCGCCCCTCGTGGAACTACCGGGTCGCCGACGGCGGCGGCATCATCGTCGACATGTTCCCGCACTGGAGCTACGTGCTGGAGAACCTGTTCGGCGAGGTCACGTCGGTCTACGCCCAGGCGGCGGTGCACATCTCCGACCGCTGGGACGAGAAGGGCGAGCACTACGACGCCGACGCCGAGGACGCCGCCTACGGCATCTTCGAGATCGAGGGCGGCGCCGGTGAGCAGATCATCGCCCAGATCAACTCGTCGTGGACGACCCGCGTCGACCGCGGCGAGCTCGTCGAGTTCCACGTCGACGGCACACACGGCTCGGCCGTGGTCGGCCTGCACAAGGCGCGGATCCAGCACCGCAACGCGACGCCGAAGCCCGTCTGGAACCCCGACCTCGAGGACTCGCACGACTACGACGCCGACTGGCAGCCGGTGCCGGCCAACGACGTGTTCCTCAACGGCTTCCGCCAGCAGTGGGAGGAGTACCTGACCTCCTACGTGCTGGGCACCGACTACGCCTTCGACCTGCTCGCCGGAGCCCGCGGCGTGCAGCTCGCGATCGCCGGCCTCGAGTCGAGCCGCACCGGCGCGAAGGTGGCCCTCGAGGAGCTCTCGCTGTGACGCTGTCGCTGCTGGATCCCACCGGATCCGTCACGCGCGTCGCCCTCGAGGAGGGCGCCTCGTTCACGCGGCCGAGCACCCCACTGCGCTCGCGCGTCGCCTACGCCGCCGCGCACGTGGTGCCGCACGCCTGGGCCGACAACACCCCCGGTCGCGCCGCCGAGATCGACTGGGACGCCACCCTCGGCTTCCGCCGCAACGTGTACCGCTGGGGCCTCGGCGTCGCCGACGCCATGGACACCGCACAGCGCAACATGGGGCTGGATCCGGCCGCGGTGCGCGAGCTGATCCGTCGCTCCGCCGAGGTCGCGCGCGAGGAGGGCGGATCGGTCGTCGTCGGCGTCAACACCGACCACGTCGAGGATCACCTCATCTCGCTCGAGGAGATCATCGGCGCGTACACCGACCAGCTGCACTTCACCGAGGAGCAGGGCGCAGGGCCCGTGCTGATGGCCTCGCGCCACCTCGCCCGCGCCGCCGGGTCGCCCGCCGACTACGAGCGGGTCTACAACGCCGTGCTCGCCTCGGGCACCGCCCCCGTCGTGCTGCACTGGCTGGGGGCCGCCTTCGACCCCGAGCTGGCCGGGTACTTCGGATCGCGCGACGGGCAGGAGGCCGCGGAGGTCCTGATCCGGATCATCGAGGCGAACCCCGGCCGGATCGCCGGGGTGAAGATGAGCCTGCTGGACGCGGCGAGCGAGGTGTGGGTGCGCGAGCGCCTGCCCGCGGACGTGCGCATGTTCACCGGCGACGACTTCAACTACGTGGGACTGATCGGCGGCGCCGACGTTCCCGACGCGCCGCAGCCGGAGCGCACCGCGGGCGCGCGAGCGCACTCGGACGCGCTGCTCGGCGCCTTCGCGGCGATCACGCCCGTGGCATCGGCGGCCATCCAGGCGCTGGATGCCGGCGACCCCGCCCGCTACCTCGCGCTGCTCGGGCCCACCGAGGCGCTCTCGCGCCAGGTGTTCGCCGCGCCGACGTACTTCTACAAGACCGGCGTCGCGTTCCTCGCCTGGCTGAACGGCCACCAGACGGCCTTCCAGATGGTCGGCGGCCTGCACTCGGCGCGCAGCCTTCCCCACCTGTCCGAGATCGTGCGCCTCGCCAACGCGTCGCGCGCGCTCGAGAACCCCGAGCTCGCGGCCGCCCGCTGGCACGCCCTGCTCGACCTGAACGGAGTGACCCGGTGACCACCGACGCCGCGCGGATCCCGCACCCCCGCCTCTCGATCAACCAGGCGACGATCAAGAAGACGACCGTCGCCGAGGCGCTGCGCGTCACGGCCGAGGCCGGCATCGGCGCGATCGGCCTCTGGCGGGAGCAGGTGCAGGACGCCGGTCTCGCCGAGTCGGCGCGCATGCTCGCCGACTCGGGCCTGCGCTACTCGACGCATTGCCGCGGCGGCTGGTTCACCGCCCCGGAGGGCCCGGATCGGCGCGCGGCGATCGACGACAACCGCCGCGCGATCGACGAGACCGCGACGCTGGCCGCCGCGGGCGCCGCGGGGTCGCGATCCGTCCTGGTGCTGGTCGTCGGCGGTCTGCCGGCGGGATCGCGCGACCTCGTCGGTGCCCGCGGGCGCGTGGCCGATGCGGTGGCCGAGCTGGCGCCGCACGCCCAGGCGGCGGGCGTCACGCTCGCCCTCGAGCCGCTGCACCCGATGTACGCCTCCGACCGCTCCGTGCTGTCGACCCTGGATCAGGCGCTCGACCTCGCCGCCCCGTTCGATCCTGCCGTTGTGGGCGTCACGGTCGACACCTTCCACCTGTGGTGGGATCCGGAGGTGCTGCCGAAGATCGAGCGCGCCGGGCGCGAGGGTCGCATCGCCACCTACCAGGTGTGCGACTGGAAGACCCCGCTCGAGGCCGACAACCTGCTCTCGCGCCACTACCCCGGCGACGGCGTCATCGACTTCGGGCCCATGACGCGTGCCGTCGAGGCCGCCGGCTACGACGGCGACATCGAGGTCGAGCTGCTGAACCAGGCGATCTGGGACACGGATCCGGCGCTGGCCGTGCAGCGGACGATCGACGGATTCGACGCGGCCGTGGCGCCGCATCTCGCGCGCGTTGCGGCTCGGTAGGCTCTGCGCATGCCCACGCCCCCGCCTGCCGTGACCCGCGCCGCCACGCTCGGCGATGTCGCGCAGGAGGCCGGCGTCTCGCTGGCGACCGCCTCGCGCGTGCTCAACGGATCGCGCAAGGTCGCCGAGAACTACCGCGTGCGCGTGCAGGCCGCCGCCGAGCGCCTCGGCTACACGGCCAACCTGTCGGCTCAGACGACCGCCCGGGGCACCTCGGCCGTGGTCGCGCTGCTCGTCGCCGACATCGCCGACCCGTACTTCGGGCAGCTCGCCGCGGGAGTCACCCGCGCGGCAGAGGCGGCGGGCCTCATCACCACGATCGCGATCACCGACCGCGACGCGGAGCGCGAGCTGCGGCTCGTGCGGACGCTGCGCGGCCAGCGCCCCCGCGGAATCATCCTCGCGACCTCGCGGGACGCCTCGGATCCTGCTCCCCTCGCGCGCGAGCTCGAAGCCGCCGTCGCGCACGGCGCGCGCGTGGTGACGCTCGGCGCCGGGGTGGCGGGCTCGCAGGTCGTGCCGATCGACAACCTCGCCGGGGCGCGGGCGCTCGGGACCGCCGTGGCGGGTCTCGGCTACCGCTCGGCCGTGGTCATCGCCGCCGCCGAGGGGGTGCGCACCTCGGACGACCGCGTCGCCGGGTTCACCGAGGGCTTCACCACCGCGGGCGGATCGGCGCCCCGCGTGGTGCGCGCGGGCATCTCGCGCGACGCCGGCTACACGGCCGCGGCCGCGCTGCTCGCCGAGGGCCTGGACGAGGGCACGCTGCTGTTCGGCATCTCGGACGTCGTCGCCATCGGCGCCATCTCGGCCGTCCGCGACGCGGGCCGCGTCCCCGGGGCCGACATCGCCATCGCCGGCTTCGACGACATCGCCGCGGGCCGCGACATCGTGCCGGGCATCACCACGGTCACCGTTCCGCTCGAGGCCCTCGGCGCCCAGGCGCTCGAGGCCGCCGTCTCGGACGACTGGGACGGCGCCGCCGCGCTCCCCCTCGAGGTTGTGCTCCGCGACTCCACCCCGCGCCGCTGACCCGCGTTCGCTCGTTGAGCGAGGCGCGCCAGCGCCGAGTCGAAACGGGCACAGCGCGCACGGGCTCAGGACGTACGAGGCTCGGCCGTTTCGACTCGCTTCGTTCGCTCAACGACCGCCGGGGGGCGGCGAGGGCCACCGGGGCGCACGGCGTTGACTGCCCCAGCGCCGCTCTGCATCGCGCCCCAACCCACCCTCGCTCGTTGAGCGAGGCGCGCCAGCGCCGAGTCGAAACGGACACGGCGCCCACGGGCTCAGGGCGTACGAGGCTCGGGCCGTTTCGACTCGCTCCGCTCGCTCAACGACCGCCGAGCGGGGTGGGGCATCAGAGCGGGAGGGACTCCGCCCACGCGGTGTCGCCCGAGAAGATGACGTTCTGCGACCAGGCGAGCTCGACCGAGGCGGGGCCGAACGTCGCGGTGCCGGACCACGAGAAGGGGGTGCCGAGCATGTGCGCGGTGACGCGCAGGGTGTCGTCATCGGCCCAGGCGAAGGCGGCTCCGAAGGCGCCGTCGATCAGCCACTGGCCGTGCCACGCGCGCAGCGTGGTGCCGCGGTGGGTGATCTCGAGCACATCGCCGACGCGGCGCAGCGGCCCATCGTTCTCACGCGGGGACGTCGCGGACCCCTCCGGCAGCGGAAGGCTGAGCGCGGGCGCGAAGGTCTCGCCGCCCTCGCCCGGCTCGCCGAACTCGAGCGTCGACCAGATGAGATCCAGGATCCCCTGGGTCGCCGACGAGCCCGAGGTGATCGCGATCACGGCATCGTGCTCGGGCCAGACGATGATGAACTGCCCGAACGCCCCGTCCGCGCGGTACGCGCGGTTGCGGCAGCCCCACAGCTGGTAGCCGTAGCCCTGCGCCCAGTCCGGGTCCCAGCCCTGCGGGTGGGCCTCCACGAGCGGCCTGCCCGCCCGATCCACCCACTCCGCGGGGATCAGCTGCGCGTCGCCCCAGCGACCCCGCTGCAGCAGCAGCTGCCCGAACGCGGCCATGTCCTCGGTGCGCAGCGACAGCCCGAAGCCGCCGACGTCGATGCCGTCGCGATCCTGCTCCCACGTCGCGCCCGTGATCCCGAGCGGCTCGAACAGGCGGGGTGTGAGCCAGTCGAGCAGCCGCTCGCCGGTGAGGCGATGCAGGATCACCGAGAGCAGGTACGTCGCGCCCGTGTCGTAGACGAACTGCGAGCCGGGCTCGAGGGCGACCTCCTCGGCCAGGATCGCGCGGGTCCAGTCGTCCTCCGGGCGGCTGAGCGTGAGGCCGACGCCGTCCATCGAGCTCTTCGCGTGGCCCGTGGTCATGGTGAGCAGGTGCTCGATGCGCATCGCGGCGAGGTTGTCGCTGACGACGTCGGGCAGCTTGTCCGGCAGCAGGTCGACCACACGGTCATCGGTGCGCAGCAGCCCCTCGCCCACCCCGACGCCGACCGCCATGGCGGTGAAGGCCTTCGACACCGAGAACAGCCGGTGGTGGTGGGAGGGAGCGTGCGGGGCGTACCAGGCCTCGGCCGCGACGGATCCGCCGCGCAGGATCATCGCCGAGTGCACGTCGCCGCGCGCCTCGAAAGCGGCGAGCAGCTGCTCGACACCGCCGATGCCGGCGCGTTCGGGAGAGGTCCTGGGCAGTCGTCGCTGATCGCTCATCCCCCGATTCTCTCGTGCGCGGAGGGGTGGGGCGCTCGCCGTCAGGCGGTGTCGGACGGCGCGGTCGCCTCGGTCGCCTCCGTCGGCGCGGCCGCCTCCCCCGGGGCGGCCGTCTCGGCCGGCGCCCTGGCGTACTGCGCCGACAGCGTGCGGTACTGCGGAGTGAGGAACGCGAGCAGCGCGATCACGGTCGTGATGAGACCGGCGAAGAGGAAGATCAGCGCGATGCCGCGGTTCTCGCCCTCACCCAGCAGCCAGGCCCACTGCGCCTCGCCGTCGCCGCGCATGTACGGGATCACCCACAGCTGCGCCAGCGGCGCGATCAGCAGCGACGTGATCGGCGCGGCCGCGGCCTCGAAGGTCATGGCGAAACCGAAGACGCGCCCCTGCTTCTCGTACGGCACCACCTTCTGGATGACCGTCTGCTCGGCCGCCTCGATCGCCGGGATGGCCGCCATGTAGAGCCAGCAGCCGAGGATGTACAGCCACGCCCACTCGCGGATCGTGAACACCGCACCCAGCACACCGATCAGCGCGGCGAGCACCAGCATCGTGCGCATCGGCCGCTTGCCGAGGCCGGTCACGGCGATCACGGCGCCACCCGCGATGAAGCCCGTCGAGGCCACGGCGAACCAGATGCCCCAGCCCTGCACCTCGAACATGTCGATGCCGTACGGATCCATCAGCGCCATGTAGACGCCGCCGACGAAGTTGTTGATGGTCGAGAACAGCACAAGCGCGAACAGCCCCGGCGCCGCGAGCACGGCAAGCCACCCGCCGCGGATGTCGACCCACTTCGTCTGCCCCTCGACGTGCACGATCTCCCGCTCGGGAATCCGCAGGGCCGCCAGGTGCAGCATGGCCAGCAGCATCACGGCGAGGCCGATGATGAGCGTCCAGCCCATGCCGAGGAAGCCGATCGCGAGGCCGCTGAACACGCTGGTGACGAGCATCGAGACGCCCTGCACCGTGCCGACCATGCCGTTCGCGTTGGCATGGCGCTCGACGGGGACGAGCAGCGTGACCGTGGTCGAGAGCGCGATGTTGCGCAGCTGCTCGACGACCGCACCCGCCAGCATGACGACCGCGAAGATCCAGAACCAGGGAAGCGTCAGATCGGACATCGTGCCCTCGCCGATGGCGAAGAAGAACGCCGCATCGAGCGCAAACACGATGAAGGCGATCACCGTGGCCCACAGCATCACGGCCTTCTTGCGGAACCGGTCGACAAGGGTGCCGAACATCATGCTGAACAGCGCGATGAACAGCATGTACGCGCCGCCGATGACGCCGGTCGCGATGACGTTGCGGGTCTCCTGGTAGGCCCAGAACGTGAGCCCGAACCACAGGAAGCTCGTGGTGATGTTCGCGATCGCGGTGTTCACGAGCACGTGCAGGAACGTGCGGAACCCGCCCTCGGGGGCGAGGGCCAGCGCGGTGCCGTCCTGCGTCGCCGGATCGCTCATGGGAAGACAGTAAGGCGGGGTTCCGACATTCGGAACCCCGCCTCGTTGTCAGGCCGTGGGCGGCTGGGGGCGTTTCGACTCGCTTCGCTCGCTCAACGAGCGAGGAGGAGAGCGGCGCCCGGTGGCCGAGCGGGGACGCTCAGCCGCCGAAGGCGGGGATGACCTTCTGCTCGAACAGCTCGACGCCGCTGAGGTCGTAGGCGGCCTCGGGGAAGTAGTGGATCGCGTAGCCCATGCCGGCCTGCTGCATCGCGGCGAGCTTCTCGGAGACCTGCTCGACGGTGCCGACGAGCGCCTCGCCCGCGGTGTACGCGTGCGTGAAGTGCTCGTAGCCGCCGTCGGAGAGGAAGGGCTTCACCCGCGCGAAGATCGCGTCGAGGCGCTCGGCGACCTCGGCCTCGGTGTCCGCGACGACGGTGTTGAAGTTCGCCGAGCGTGTGATGGAGGCGAAGTCACGGCCGAGCCTGTCGGTGTGCCCGCGCAGCACCTCGCTCTTGTGCGCGAACGCCTCGGGGCCGCCGTTGAAGTTGGTGTACGAGGCGTACTTGGCCGCGATCCGCAGCGTCACCTTCTCGCCGCCGCCGGCGATCCAGAACGGGATCCCGCCCTGCTGGATCGGCAGGGGGCGCACCTGCGCGCCGTCGACCTGGTAGTACCTCCCGTCGAGCGTCGCCGATCCGGTCGTCCAGGCCTGCTGCATGATCTCGACGCCCTCGCCGAGCATCTTCAGGCGGTCCGGGATCTCGGGGAAGCCGTAGCCGTACGCGCGCCACTCGTGCTCGTACCAGCCGCCGCCGATGCCCATCTCGACGCGGCCGCCGGAGACGTGGTCGACGGTCGCGGCGACCTTGGCGAGGTAGGCGGGGTTGCGGTAGCCCATGCAGGTGCACATCTGGCCGAGGCGGATGCGGCTCGTCGACGCGGCGAAGGCGCTCATCAGCGTCCAGGCCTCGTGCGTGGCCTCCTCGCTGGGCTCGGGCGTGGTGTGGAAGTGGTCATAGACCCACAGCGACTGCCACGGGCCCGCATCGGCACGCTGCGCGAGCGTGTTCATGGTGCTCCAGTGCTCTGCCGGGTCGATGTCGACCAGGTCGAAGCGCCAGCCCTGCGGGATGAAGGTTCCGAATCGCATCCTTGCTCTCCTCGAGTTCGCTCCGGCCGCCGTGCCGGACGTTCGTCAGGCTATCGGCCGCGGCGGGCGCCGCGGGCCGAACGCACGCAACCGGTTCAGGGAACGCGGTGCAGCCACGCGTCGGTGGCGAACTTCGACGCCACCAGCGCCTCGGCCTCGGCGTACTCGTCGGCCGAGATCGTCCCCATCGTCGCCCCGGTGAAGGACTGGAACGACTGGATCAGCCGGTCGATGATCTCGCGACGGGTCATGCCGGTCTGACGGCGGATCGGATCCACCCGCTTCGCGGCGGACGCCGTGCCCTTGTCGCTGAGCTTCTCGCGGCCGATGCGCAGCACCTGCGCCATCACCTCGCCGTCGATGTCGTAGCTGAGGGTGGCGTGATGCAGCACCCCGCCGTTGGCCAGGCGCTTCTGGGCGGCGCCGCCGATCTTGCCGGTCGGACTCGCGATGTCGTTGAGCGGCTGGTAGGTCGCGTCGATGCCGAGCGAGCGCAGCGCCTGCAGCACCCAGTCGTCGAGGTACGCGTACGAGTCGGCGAACGTCAGGCCCGCCACCAGCGAGGCCGGCACGTGCAGCGAGTAGGTGATGATCTGCTCGGCGCCCATGAGCATCGCCCCGCCGCCGGAGATGCGGCGGACGACGTCGAAGCCGTGCGCGGCGGCGCCCTCGGGGTCGACCTCGTTGCGGTACGACTGGAACGAGCCGATCGAGACGGCCGACTCGTTCCACTCCCAGATGCGCATGGTGGGCTTGCGGCGCCCCTCTCCGACGCGGGCGGTGAGCACCTCGTCGAGGGCGAGGTTCATGTTGGGCGAGACGGCGGGGTCGTCGACGACCTCCCACTCGAAGTCGCTCCACGCGGCGGCGGTCACGAGGGCACGGCGCACGGCGGTGCCGACCGACTCGGGGGTGAAGCCCAGCAGCTGCGCGCCCTCCGGCAGCGCTCCGCGCACGGCCGCGGCGATGGTGGGCACGTCGGCGGTCTCGGGCAGCCCGGTGACCGCGGCGTTGATGTCGAGCAGCGCGTCGTCGGGTTCGAGGAAGAAGTCGCCGGCGAGGTGGAAATCGCTGATCCTGCCGTCGACGACCTCGAGGTCGACGACCACGAGCTTGCCCCCGGGGACCTTGTATTCACCGTGCATGCAATCAGCCTAGGTCGCCGCCCGCCGCCGCGTCCCCGGGGCGCGCGACGCTCCGACCGCGGAGGGTGTGGAATGAAGCCATGAGTCACATCGCCGTGATCGCCACCGCCGAGGGGCGCTACCGCGACCCCTGGCATCCCTTCGATGAGACGACGGAGCGCGTGCGCGAGATCCTCGCAGAACGCGGGTTCGAGGTCCGGATCCTTCCCGTCGACGACGCGCTGCAGGCGCTCGAGGGCGCAGACCTGCTGGTCGTCAACGCGGGCGACCCATGGCGCGAGGGATCGTTCGGGGCGCCCCGCGAGAGCATCGAGGGCCTCGAGGCGGCGCTCGCGCGCGGGATCGGCGTGCTCGCCCTGCACGCGGCGGCCTCGTCGCTGCGCGACCACGCGTCCTGGGCGCCGGCGATCGGGCGCGTGTGGCTCCCCGAGGTGTCGATGCACCCCGAGATCGGCGAGGCCGAACTCGACTGGGCCGATCACCCGCTCGCGGGGGCCGAGCCGCTGGCCGTGTTCGACGAGCGCTACTCGTTCCTGCAGGCCGTGGGTGACAGCGACGTGGTGGCGACGCACGAGCACGCCGGCCACACCCACCCCGTCGTCTGGACCCGCCGCCACGGTGCCGCCCGCGTCGCCGTGGACCTGCTCGGCCACAGCGCCCGCTCGTTCGACTCCGCCGCGCACCGGGACCTGCTCGGGCGCCTCGCCGACTGGGCGACGGGCTCGTAGTCCCTCACCCCCTGCCCCGACGCCGCACGGCGTCTTCTGACCACCCCCGCCGGAAAGGCCCCCTCATGCTCCCTGTCATCCTCGACGTCGACACCGGCATCGACGACGCGCTGGCGATCCTGTTCGCCGTCGCCCATCCCGACCTCGATGTCCGCGCCATCACCTGCGTCGACGGCAACTCGTCACTCGAGAACGTGGTCGCCAACACGCTCGCCGTGCTCGACGTGGCCGGCGCGGGCGACATACCCGTCGCCGCGGGCGCGCGCGAGCCGCTGGTCGAGCCGTCGCGCGAGGCCGCGTGGGTGCACGGCCCCGACGGGCTCGCCGGCACGGCCCTGCCGGCCTCGCCCCGTCACCCGGCCGACATCCACGCGGTCGAGCTGATGCGCCGCACGCTGGCCGAGGCCTCCGAGCCCCTCACCGTCGTCACGCTCGCCCCGATGACCAACCTGGCCCTGCTGATCCGGATGCATCCCGAGGTCATCGACCGGATCGAGCGGGTGGTCTACATGGGCGGATCGGCGTCGCGCGGCAACGCGACCGCGGTGGCCGAGTTCAACGTCTGGCACGACCCCGAGGCGGCGCATGTCGTGCTCAACAGCGGGGTCCCGCTGACGATGTACGGCCTCGACGTCTTCGAGCGGGTCGTCATCGAGCCGGATCGGATCGCGCGCCTGCGATCCGGGTCGGACGTCGAGCGGCTCGCGGGGCGGCTCCTCGGCTACACCGCCGTGCACCCGGCCAGCGGCGAGACCTTCACCTACGCGATGATCGGCGACGCCGGCGCGCTGTGCGCCCTGGTGGCGCCCGGGCTGTTCCGCTTCGAGGATCTGCCCGTGCAGGTCGAGCTCGGCGGCACCTACAGCCGCGGGCAGCTGATCGTCGATCGGCGCGAGCCCGGGGAGGGCGACTACCTCGGGGCCGCACCCTGGCCCCGGGCCGACGTGGCGCTGGAGGTCGACGCCGACGCTGTGGCCGAGCTGTTCCTCACCACCCTCCGCGGCTCCTAGTCACGAAACGCCGCGCGGCGGGATCGTCGCGCGGCGTTTGCTGACCACCAGCACCGGGCCGGGCGCGACACGCCCGGCCCGTCGGCCTCTTGCGCGGAGAACGGACGTTCTCATACAGTGAGGACCAGGACAGAGAACGAACGTTCTCAGGTCGGAGATCCTCTCCCGCACCCACCGGATCCACGCCGGATCCCCTCCAGAAAGAAGCAGGCCATGTCCGCAAACCCCCGCCACATCTCGCTCGAGCCGGCCGCGCAGGCGTTCGTCGAGGCCACCTCGACGCCGCCGTTCCTGTACCAGCTGCCGGTGGCCGAGGGCCGCGCGGCGGTCGACGGCGTGCAGGACGAGCCGATCTTCAAGCCCGAGGTCGACGAGCAGTGGATCGACGTCCCCGGCGGCCCCACCGGCACCGTCGCGGTGCGCATCGTGAAGCCGGTCGGCGCGACGGGCGACCTGCCCGTGATCCTCTACATCCACGGGGCCGGATGGGTGTTCGGCGACGCCCACACCCACGACCGCCTGGTGCGCGACCTGGCCGTGGGCACGGGCGCCGCGGTCGTCTTCCCCGAGTACGACCGCTCGCCCGAGGTGCGCTATCCGCACGCGATAGAACAGGCCTACGCCGTGGCGCAGTGGGTCACGACCTCGGGCTCCGAGCAGGGCCTGGACGGATCGCGGATCGCCGTGGCCGGCGACTCGGTCGGCGGCAACATGTCGGCGGCGCTGACCCTGATGGCGAAGGAGCGCGGCGACGTGTCGTTCCGCTTCCAGGTGCTGTTCTACCCGGTCACCGACGCGTCGTTCGACACCGCCAGCTACCACGAGTTCGCGGAGGGCTACTTCCTCACCCGCGACGGCATGAAGTGGTTCTGGGACCAGTACACGACCGATGAGGCCGACCGCGCCCAGATCACCGCGTCGCCGCTGCGCGCCACCACCGAGCAGCTCGCGGGCCTCCCCGCCGCTCTGGTGATCACGGCCGAGGCCGACGTGCTGCGCGACGAGGGCGAGGCGTACGCCGCCAAGCTGCGCGCCGCCGGCGTCGAGGTCACGGCGTTCCGCGCCCTCGGCATCGTCCACGACTTCGTGATGGTGCACGGCCTCCACGGCACCTCCGCCGCTCAGGCCGCCATCGCCCAGGCCGTCGCCTCGCTGCGGGCCGCTCTGGCCTGACCGGCCCCGCGAGCGACGCGAAGCGCGCGTCAGTCGTCGTCGGTCAGGCGGATCGGCGTGGTCTGCGCGCCCTGCTCGCTGAACTGCTCGGGGGCGACCACCGGCACCGCGCGCGTGATGATCTCGATGGGGCGCGTCTCGGCGAGCTCGAGCCCGAGGCGCGACCCCGCGCGCCGGCGCAGGCGCCCGGACGCGATGACCCAGGTGAGGCCGATCGCGCAGGCGGCCAGCCCACCGGCGGCGCCGACGAGGATCGCGACCCGGGGCCCGAACTCGGCGGCGACCCATCCGACCAGCGGGGCGCCGAGCGGGGTGCCGCCCATCAGCACGGCGACGTAGAGCGCGAGCACCCGCCCGCGCAGCGAGGGGTCGGTCGTGGTCTGCACGTAGCCGTTCGCCGTGGTCAGCGTGGTGACGATCGTGAACCCGATGAAGACCAGGCACACGGCGTACATCCAGTACACGGGCATCATGGCCGACACGATCGCCACGATGCCGAAGGCGCCGGTCGCGATGATCGCCACGCGCAGCCGCGCGCGGGCGCGACGGGCGGCGAGCAGCGCCCCCGCGAGGGATCCGATCGCGAGGATCGAGGAGAGCAGGCCGAAGCCGTCGGCCTCGCGGCCGAACTCGATCGCCATCGTCGAGGCGAAGATCGGGAAGTTCATGCCGAGCGCACCCAGCAGGAACACCATGGCGAAGATCACCATCAGGTCGGGCCGGCGCGCGACATAGCGGAAGCCGTCGGCGAGGCGCGTGCCCGCGGCGGCCTTCTTGCGCGGGATGAGCTCGCCGGATCGGATCACCGCGAGCGCGCCGAGCATGCCGGCGAACGCGACGACGTTGATCAGGAACACCCATCCGGTGCCGACCGCGACGATCAGCAGGCCAGCGGCGGCGGGGCCGATCATGCGCGCGCTGTTGAACGACGCGGCGTTCAGCGCGACCGCGTTCGACGCGTTCTCGCGCGTGACGAGGTCGGACACGAACGCCTGGCGGGCGGGGTTGTCGAAGGACACCACAAGACCCGTCGCGAACGCAAAGCAGTACATCAGCGGCAGCGTCATCAGGCCGTTCAGCAGCAGCACGCCGATCGCCGCCGAGAACAGCAGCAGCGTCAGCTGCGTGATCACCATGATCCGGCGGCGGTCGAAGCGATCCGTCACCCAGCCCGAGACGCCCACGAGCAGCAGGGGCGGGCCGAACTGGAGCGCCATCGTGATGCCCATCGCGCCGGCGTCGTTGTCGGTGAGCTCGGTGAGCACCACCCAGCTCTGCGCGGTCGACTGCATCCACGAGCCGACGTTCGAGACGAGGGCGCCGATGAACCAGACCCGGAAGTTGAACGAGGCGAAGGAGCGGAACATCGCGTTCATCGCTCGATCACCCCCAGGATGATCCGGGCCGCGTCGCGCAGGGTCGCGCGCTCCTCGGCGGGGAGGTCGGCGATCACCCGGGCGAGCCACTGGTCGCGCCGCCGGATGGTCTCGTCCACCACCGCCGCGCCCGTGTCGGTGATCGAGATGTTGACCTTGCGGCGGTCGACGTCGTCGGGCACGCGGACGATGTAGCCGTCCTCCTCGAGGGCGTTGACGGTGCGGTTCATCGACGGCGCGGTGACGCCCTCGCGCTCGGCGAGCGCCGTCAGCGTGTGGGGGCCGTGCCAGCGCAGCGCGCCCAGCACCGCGAACTGGCCGTCTGGCATCGTCGCCACGGCCCGCTGCTGTCTCATGTGCCTGGCCAGCCGGAAGGTCGCATGGCGGATCTCGGACGCGGCTTCGTGGAGGTCAGGCATAGACCCTTAGCTTAACTCATTAGTTTGGCTAAGGGTCCGTTATGGCAGGATCGGCCCATGCCCGAGTTCATCGACGACCATGGGGTCGCGATCGTGTACGACGTCCACCCCGCCGCCGGAGAGCCCCGTGGTGTGGTGCAGCTGCTGCACGGCGTCGGCGAGCACGCCGGCCGCTACGGCGCGCTCATCCAGGCGCTGACCGCCGCCGGGTTCACGGTCTACGCCGACGACCACCGCGGCCACGGCCGCACCGGCATGACCCAGCACGGCGGCGATGCGACGAAGCTCGGCACCCTCGGCATCGGCGGGCACTCGGCGGCGGTCGCGGCCGTCGCGAAGTTCACCCGGCTGATCCGCGACGAGAACCCGGGGCGCCCCCTGATCCTGCTCGGGCACTCGTGGGGCTCGTTCCTGTCGCAGAAGCTGTTCAACCTGCAGCCCGAGGCCTACTCGGCGGTGATCCTGAGCGGCTCGGCGCTGCTCACGCCGCTCTCGCTGAGCGCCGCGCCCCTCAACGCGCGCTGGAAGGGCCCCGGCGCGACCGGCACCGAGTGGCTCTCGTCCGACCTCTCGGTCGGCAAGGCGTTCCTCGAGGATCCGCTCAACACGTCGGCGCCCCTGCTGAAGCTGTTCGGATTCGCCAACGCGCTGCGCCTCTACGGCCTGCCGCGGCGCCGGCTGCCCGACGTGCCGATGCTGCTGCTGGTGGGGTCCGACGACCCGGTGGGCGGCCCGCGCTCGGTGGCGAAGCTCGAGAAGGCCTACCGCGAGCGCTCGGGGCTGACCGATGTGACCACGATCGTCTACCCGGGCGCGCGCCACGAGATCTTCAACGAGGTGCAGCAGGCCGAGGTGCGCGCCGACCTGATCAGCTGGATCGACGCGCGCTTCGCCGTGCGCTGACCCGCCACGGAGTTCACACCCGCTGCGCTCGCCCGCTGCGCCCGCCCCTCGTTCGTTGAGCGAGCGCAGCGAGTCGAAACGCCTCGGCCTCCCGCGGCGCCTCAGCCGTGGATCGCCAGCTGCACCTGCTCGAGGGCCCAGTCGAGCTCCGTCGCGCGGATGACCAGCGGCGGGGCCAGGCGCAGGGTCTGGCCGTGGGTGTCCTTGGCGAGAACTCCCCGCGCCAGCAGCCGCTCGGCGACCTCGCGCCCGGTGCCGTGCGCGGGGTCGATGTCGACGCCCGCCCACAGACCCACCTGACGGAAGCCGGTGATGCCCTCGAGCGTCTCGAGGCGCGTGCGCAGGTGCTCGCCCAGCTGGGCCGAGCGCTCCTGGAAGCGGCCGGTCTGCAGCAGTTCGACGACCTTGAGGCCCACGGCCGCCGCCAGCGGATTGCCGCCGAACGTCGAGCCGTGCTCGCCGGGCTTGATCACGCCGAGCACGTCCTCGTCGGCGACCACGGCCGAGACGGGCAGGATCCCGCCGCCCAGCGCCTTCCCGAGCAAGTAGACGTCGGGCACAACGCCCTCGCGGTCGCATGCGAACGTCGTCCCCACGCGGCCGAGGCCCGACTGGATCTCGTCGGCGATGAACAGCACGTTCTTCTCGGTCGCGAGCTCGCGGATCCGGCGCAGGTATCCGTCGGGCGGGACGATCACGCCGCCCTCGCCCTGGATCGGCTCGATCAGGATCGCGGCGGTCGTCGCGTCGATGGCGGCCTCGATGGCGTCGGCGTCGCCGTACGGCACCGCGACGAACCCCGGAGCGTACGGACCGAAGTCGGTGTGCGCGGTCGGGTCGTCGCTGAAGCCGACGATCGTGGTGGTGCGGCCGTGGAAGTTGCCGAGCGCGACGATGATCTTCGCCTCGCCGGCCGGGATGCCCTTCACGCGGTAGCCCCAGGCGCGGGCGACCTTGATGCCGGTCTCGACGGCCTCGGCGCCCGTGTTCATCGGCAGCACGAGGTCCTTGCCGCACAGGGCGGCGAGCGCCGCGGCGAACGGCCCGAGCTGGTCGTTGTGGAACGCGCGGCTCGTGAGCGTGAGGCGACCCAGCTGATCCTGAGCGGCCTGGATGAGCTCGGGGTTGCGGTGCCCGAAGTTCAGCGCCGAGTAGCCCGAGAGCATGTCGAGGTAGCGCTTGCCCTCGGCGTCGGTGACCCAGGCCCCCTCGCCCTCGGCGACGGTGACGGGCAGCGGGTGGTAGTTGTGCGCGACGTGCGTCTCGTCGGTCACTTCGCGCCTCGCAGCTCGAGGGTGCAGCACTTGATGCCGCCGCCGCCGAGCAGCAGCTCGGACAGGTCGACCAGGATCGGGTTGTAGCCGCGCTCGCGCAGCTGCGCCTCGAACCCCTTCGCGCGGGGCGAGATGATCACGTTCAGGCCGTCGCTGGCCGAGTTGAGGCCGAACACCGCACCGTCCTCGTCGGACACGCGGATCGCGTTCGGGAAGCGTCGCTCGAGCTCGGCCTGGCTCGCCTCGTCGAAGGCGTGCGGCAGGTACGCGACGCCCGGCTCGGCGCCCTCTTCAACGACCGGATCCAGGATCGCCAGGGCCGTGTCGAGGTGGTAGAACCGCGGGTCGACGAGGGTCAGGCTGACGACCTCGCGGCCGAAGATGCGGCCGACCTCGGCGTGGCTGTCGCCCGTCGAGCGGAAGCCGGTCCCGGCGAGGATGACGTCGCCGGCGAGCAGGAAGTCGCCCTCGCCCTCGTTGACCTCCTCGGGCACCCGGGTGTCGAACCCGTTCGCGCGGAACCAGTCGATGAACGCCGGCGACTCGCCCTGGCGCTCGACGTAGCGGAACTCGGGCCCGTAGGCGACGCCGTCGATCACGAACCCGCCATTGGCGGTGTAGACCATGTCGGGGAAGCCGGGCAGCGGGTCGATCAGCTCGACCTCGTGCCCGAGCTCGAGGTACGTGTCGTGCAGCACCTGCCACTGCGCCACGGCCTTGGCCGTGTCGGTGGGGTTGGCCGGCTCCATCCACGGGTTGATCGAGTAGCTCACCGTGAAGTGCTCGGGGCGGCACATCAGGTAGCGGCGCTTGTGTGCGACTCGGGCGGGGGTCTGTGCGGTGATGTCGGACATCTCGCTCCTCTTATGAAGGTGCGGCGGACGCTGTCCACAGGCCCGGCGGAGCGAGGATACGCCAACGGCACGGGCACGCCGCGATCATTCTGACATGCGTTCCGGGACGGATCCCGGATCCTCCGTGCTCTCGCCCGTCAGCGGGTTCGGCACGGGGCCCTGCTCGCTGCGGCGGCGCATCATCACGAGCACCACGGACACGACGATCGCGATCGCCAGGACCATGCCGACCAGCACGGCCACCATCACCAGCAGCGCCACGATGTCCATGCCCTCACGCTAGGCGCTCGGAGCCCCCCGCGGCGATACCGCGCCGCACGGCGGCGTGCGCCGGGCACCCGCGCGGGCTCGCGCCCCATTCGCTCGTTGAGCGAGCGAAGCGAGTCGAAACGGGTTCAACCGGCGCACGGGCTTGGCCGTTTCGACTCGGTCGTCCCTCCCTCGCTCAACGAACGAGGGAGGGGTCAGATCACCTCGGCCGACCAGTCGTCGGGGTTGCCGAAGCGGTGGGCGGTGATGGTGATCGACTGCTCGCGCAGGAACGGCAGCAGCTCGATGCGACCCGCGGTCGTGACCTCGCCGGCGTAGACGGCGAGATCCGGATCGCCCGCGACGCCGTCTGCCAGCAGGGTGCGCAGCGACGCGATCGCGTCCTCCGAGCCGATGAGGCGGGCGCGCGGCGCCCGCCCGAGCGGGGCGATCTGCGCGCCGACCGGCACCGCGGCGACGGCGTCCTCGGACGGGCGGCCCGCCGCGCGCGAGACCCACTGCTCGTCGGTCTCGACGTAGACGGGGATGTCGAGCTCGCCGAGGACGCGACGCACGGCCGGCGGCAGGCCGACCGGGGTCGAGAGCGAGAACTCGCCGCCCGCGCGGACACCGGCGATGACCACGCGCAGCACCGCCTGCCAGGTGGCATCCCCCGCCGCGCGCACCGACACCACGGAGGGCCGGTACCGGAACAGGTTGCGCTCGATCTCGAGCTGCGACACGTCGCGGACCCGGCCGAACTCGCGCTCCCAGACGATCGCGTCGGACAGCGCGGCCCGACGCAGGAAGTCGAACTCAGCCGCCGACAGCGAAGGCTGGGCGGCTTCGATGAGCGCGACGATCCGGGTGTCGAGGCCGCGCAGCGAGAGGGCGTCGCCCGACGGGCCTCCCGCCGACGGCCGCCACGAACCGAGCCCGATCAGGTAGTTCGGGCCGCCGGCCTTGGTCCCCGCGCCCACGGACGAGCGCTTCCACCCGCCGAACGGCTGCCGCTGCACGATCGCACCGGTGATCCCGCGGTTCACGTAGAGGTTGCCCGCCTCGACCGACTCGAGCCAGTGCTCGAGGTCCTCCGGATCCTGCGTGTAGAGCCCGGCGGTGAGCCCGTAGTCGACGGCGTTCTGCCACTCGATCGCGCGCTCCAACGTGGGGGCGTGCATGATGCCGAGCACGGGCCCGAAGAACTCCTCGCGGTGGAACCGCGATCCGGGCCGCACGCCCGTGCGGATCCCGGGGGTCCAGAACCGGCCCTCCTCGTACTGCCAGCCCTGGTCGCCGAGCTGCTGCGGCTTCACCAGCCACTGCTCGCCCTCGTCGAGGGTCGTCAGCGCCCAGTCGAGCTTGCCCTGCGGCACCTCGATCACCGGCCCGACCTCCGACAGCGGATCCGACGGCGGGCCGACACGCAGCGAGCGGGTCGCGTCGACGAGCTGCCGTGCGAACCGGCGGGATCGCCCGACGGGGCCGACGAGGATCGCGAGCGAGACCGCCGAGCACTTCTGCCCCGCGTGGCCGAACGCGCTCTTGACGAGGTCGCCCGCGGCGAGGTCGAGGTCGGCGGTGGGGGTGATGATCATGGCGTTCTTGCCGCTGGTCTCGGCCAGCAGCGGCAGCTCGGGCCGCCAGCTGCGGAACAGCTTTGCGGTCTCCCACGCGCCGGTGAGGATGACCCGGTCGACCGCCTCGTGCGCGATCAGCTGCTGCCCGAGCTCGCCCTCGGAGATGTCGACGAGCGCGAGGACGTCGCGCGGCACGCCGGCATCCCACAGCGCGTCGGCCACGACCGCGGCGCACCGCCGCGCCTGGGGCGCGGGCTTGAAGACCACGCCGGATCCCGCGGCGAGCGCGGCGAGCACACCGCCCGCGGGGATCGCGATGGGGAAGTTCCACGGCGGCGTGACGACGGTGAGCCGCGAGGGCTCGAACACCGCCCCGGCCACCCTGTCGAGCTCGCGCGCGGTGGCGGCGTAGTACTGGGCGAAGTCGACGGCCTCGCTCACCTCGACGTCGGCCTCGGCGAAGACCTTGCCGGTCTCGCTCGCTGCCACCTCGATCAGCTCTCCGCGGCGGGCCTCGAGCGCGCGTGCGGCGCGCTGCAGCACGGCGCTGCGCTCGGCGGCGGGGCGTCGGCCCCACGCCTCCCCGGCGGTGCGCACGCGCGCGACGGTCTCCTCGAGGGCGGCGGCGTCGGTGATCAGCGCGCCGCGGATGGTCGCGTCGCCCGCGGTGGAGGACGGGATCCGGGCGAGGATCTCCTTCGCCCAGGCTCGGTTGGCGGGGAGGGCCGGATCCGTGTCGGCGGCGTTCTGGAAGCCCGGCGCGCCGACGGCGCGGCCCACCTCACGGAGGGCGAAGACGGCGGTCTCGACGAACGACGTGTCCTCGGCGACGGCGCGGAACTCGTCGGCCGGGTCGATCGCGCGCGTCTCGCCGGGCGAGGCCAGGGCGGGCGTCGAGGATCCGCGGCCGAGGTCCGGGATCAGGCGGGTGACGTCGTCATCCCACCCGACGTCCTCGCCCTCCAGGCCATCGGCCGAGGGGGCGGCCGCGCGATCCTGGTGGCGGTTCGGCGCGGCAGGCAGCGACGGATCCGACGCGCGCTCGACCGACGCGACGAACCGGTCGCGCTCGCGGGCGAACAGCGACGGATCCTCGTCCATGTCGAAGGCGGCCGAGAGGAAGTTCTCGGACGACGCGTTCTCCTCGAGGCGTCGCACCAGGTAGCTGATGGCGACGTCGAACTCGGCGGGGGCGACCACCGGCACGTAGAGCAGGACGTGGCCGACCTCGCGGGTGACCGCGGCGACCTGCCCCTGCGCCATGCCGAGCAGCATCTCGAACTCGAGGACGCCGTCGGTCACCGGGCCCGCCCCGCGCACCCCGCGTTCGCCGGCCAGCAGCCAGGCGTATGCGATGTCGAACAGGTTGTGCCCGGCCACGCCGATGTTCACCGCCGCGACCCGCGTCGGGTCGAGGGCGTGATCGAGGCAGCGCAGGTACGACGCGTCGGTGTCCAGCTTGGAGGCGTGGGTGGCGAGCGGCCAGCCGTGCATCACGGCGTCGACCTTCTCCATCGCCAGGTTCGCGCCCTTCACGAGGCGCACCTTGATCGGGGCGCCGCCCGCCTCCACGCGCGCCAGGGCCCACTCGGTGAGCCCCTCGAGCGCGGGCAGGGCGTCCGGCAGGTAGGCCTGCAGCACGATGCCGGCGCGGTAGCCCTTCAGCTCCGGCTCGGCCAGCAGCCGCTGGAACACCGCGACGGTGAGGTCGAGGTCGCGGTACTCCTCCATGTCGAGGTTCAGGAACGTGCCGTGCGCCGCGGCCGAGAGATACAGCGGGCGCAGGCGCTCGACGACGTGGTCGACGGTCTCGTCGAACGCCCACATCGACAGGTGGCTGACGATGGCCGACACCTTCACCGACACGTAGTCGACGTCGGGGCGCTTCACGAGCTCGTGGATGCCGGCGAGCCGGCGCTTGGCCTCCTGCTCGCCCAGCACGGCCTCGCCGAGCAGGTTGAGGTTCAGGCGGGCGCCCCCCTCGCGCAGCTTCGCGATCGCGGGGCCGAGCTTCTCGGGGCGGGCGTCGACGATGAGGTGCCCCACCATCTCGCGCAGCACCCGTCGGGCGATCGGCACGGTCGGCAGGGGCAGGATCGGCGCGACGGCGCCGCCGGTCTTCACCGCCCCGCGCAACCACCAGGGCAGGAAACCCGGCACAAGCGGCGCGACACGGCTGAGGTTCGCCGCCGCGGCGGCGGCGCTCTCGGGCCGCATCACCCCGTCGACGAATCCGAGCGTGAACGGCAGCCCGTGCGGATCCTTGAGCACGCCGGCGAGGCGCTCGGCGGACGGATCCGCCTCGATGCCTGCGGCTTCGGTCACCCAGCGCTGGGCGAGGGACACGGCGGCCTCCACGAGGTGGTGGGAGGCGGCCTCATCCGAATGAATCGGGTCGAGATCGTCGGCCATGTCGTCAGCCTAGATACGAGGCCCTGCGTTCGGGCTGATCTCGGCGGATTCACGTCGGGCCGGGTCGCGCACCCGGGCACCGCTGTCCATACGCGGCGAGCGCCCGGCGCTGACAGGATGGACCCATGCGATCGGGGAGCGCATTCACCTACAGCGACGTCGGCGGCACGCGCCGCGACGATCTCGTCGCGCGCCCGCCGCGCGGCTACCGGCCCATCGAGCGGCGCGAGCGCATCGGCGACGGCGAGGCCCTGTGGCGCGCGGCCGGAGACGCGACCCTGCACTGGGGCATCCAGCGGCGATCCGGGATCGGGGTGACGGCACCCCACGACGACGAGCTCGCCCCCGACGACGTGGCGATCATGCGCATCGGGCTGTGGCCCCGCGATGTGCCCTGCCGCGTCGTCTACGTGGTCGACGAGCCCCGCGTGCGCGGATTCGCCTACGGCACGCTGCGCGGCCATCCTGAGCGCGGCGAGGAGGCGTTCCTCGTCGAGCTCGACGCGGACGGATCGGTCTGGGTGCGCATCCGCGCGTTCTCGCGCCCGGCGGGCTGGCTGTTCTGGGTCGGCTACCCCGCCGTGATGCTGATGCAGCGGATCTACACCGACCGGTACCTCCGCGCCCTGAAGGGTGTGGTCGCGTGAGCGGCGAGCGGCCGCAGGGGCGCGAGAGGCGCACCCCCGCGACGTGGATCCGGGTGGCGGCCGACAAGGTGCCGCCCAAGTGGGTCACGGTGAGCGCCGTGGCGCTGTTCCTCGCCGGCACGGCCGCGTTCGGCGGCCTGGCCGACGCGCCCGCCGCCGCCGAGAAGCCGCTCACGCCGCTCGAGCCGGGCGACGCGCATGACACCGGCGAGCTGAAGGTCACGCTCGACCGCGCGGTGCTGATCGACACGCTCGACGGCTCGGGCACCTACCCGCTCGATGACGGCAGCGAGCGCGTCCTGGCCGTCCTCGCCACGATCGAGAACCCGGGCAACGAGGCGCTCGACACCCTCTCGTTCGCCACCGACCAGATCGCGGTGACCGGCATGCCCACCGAGCGACCGGACGGCCGCGCGCTGGAGGTGTCCACCGCGCGGCTCGACGACGCGACCATCTCCCCCGTCATCCAGCCCGGCTTCTCGGTCGAGATCGCCCTGACCTGGCCGGTGCCACGCGATCTGTGGCGGGCCGACGACGAGCTGCACCTGACCATCTCGGATCTGACATGGTTCGAACCCACCTTCCTCGGTGACGGCCCCGGCTTCTGGACCGAGCCCGCCGTGCCCGCCGCCGAGATCGACCTCGTCGTCGAGGACGTCGGCGCGGGCGTCGAGACCGAGGACGCGCAGTGAGCCCCGCGCCGCGGGTCGGCTCCCTCGCGCAGTGGGCCGCGGGGCTGGGGCTGGTCGCGCTCGCCTGGGGCGTGATCGCCGTGACGCCGGGCGACGATTTCGCCGACCAGCCCTTCGTCACGCAGGCGCGGATCGATGAGCCCGCCGAGGGCCGCAACCTCCGGATCACGGTGCTCGACGCCCGCAGGGCCGACCACGTCAGCGACGAACGCGGCTGGTCGGCCGACGGCACGTGGGTGCTGGTGAGCTTCGAGGCGGAGGCGCTGTCGTCCGAGAAGGACTCGACGCTCTCCCGAGCCCTGCTGCGGATCGGCGACCGGGCCTACACGGTCTCGGATCGACCCTCCGTGGGTGCGGATGCCCGCACCCACCTCGCCGTGGGGGTGCCGAAGCTGCTCACCGCCGCCTTCGAGATCCTCGACGAGGATGCCGACGCGCAGGCGACCCTCGAGCTGGGGTTCGCCAAGTACGACGCCCGACTCGACTCCGAGATCCGGCTGGCGCTGGACCTCGCCGAGCTGGACGTCGATGACACCGCGGAGATCCCCGACGGGAGGTGGGCCGAGTGAGCGCCCCTCGCCCCAGCTGGCTGCGTCGCAACGCGGCCGCGCTCGGTGCCCTGGCGGTGCTGCTGCCCACGGCCACGTTCGTCATAGGCGCGCAGGAGTGGGTGACCGCCGAGGGCTACCTGCCGTTCTCGGCGATCGAGGTGCCCGCGGGCGACACCACCGACTACGCCGGGACGACCTACGGCCCGGCCTCCGTGCGGCACGCGACGCCCGCCGACGAGCTCGATGTCCCCGCCGGCGCGATGGGTCTTGTGCTCGAGTTCGACATCGCGCCCGGCGACGAGGCGCAGCTGTGCTCCGTGACGCTGCGAGAGGCGGAGGGCGAACAACGCGAGTGGCTGGCGACGGGCAACCGCGCGCCCTGCACCAGCGATGCGACGGGGCCCTACGAGGGCTCGCTCGCGTTCGTCGTGCCGGAGGACGCGGGGCCGTTCACCGCCGATGTCGAGGTGAGCAGGCTCGAGTCGGCCCCGACCATGTTCCCGCCCTTCATCCGCTTCCTGCTCGACTGATCCGCATCCGGCACGAGCCGGCGCAGCGTCTCGTCGTATCCCGACGCGACGAGCGCGATCCGGAGCGGCTCGATGAGGAGAGCCGGGATCAGGAAGAGCGCGTCGTCCCACAGCACCCAGAACTCATTGAGGCCGTGCGGGCCGATCAGCCGCGTCATCGCGTACTCGACGCCTTCGCCCAGAAGACCGAGGAGGGCGAACAGCAGCACGAAGAACCCGATCAGCACCGGGCCCGCGCGCCACATCAGCATGATCGCGCTCCAGATCGGCTCGAGGCGCGAGGTGGCCTGGGCCGAGGCGTCGCGGATGACGCGACGCACGGGCGCACGCAGGCCCTTGTAGCGCTCGACGACCGCCTGCGCGCGGCGGTGGGAGAGCTCGGGCGCCTTCGCCGACACCGCGTGCCCGTAGATCGCGCCGGTGACGGTGAGCCACGCGAGCGGAAGCAGGATCACCCCGCCCAGCTCGCCGAGGAACCACACCGCTCCGTCCCACAGCCACACCAGCGGGAAGAGCGTGTCGAGCGCCCACTCGCGCAGGTCGGCCAGCCAGACCATCGCCAGGCGCCCCTCGACCCAGCTGCCCACGATGCCGAGCAGGTCGGTCAGGATCAGCGCCGCCATCACGACCCAGAGCGACTCGAGGTAGACGGTCACGGGCGCGAGCCAGCGGTGCTTCCTCACCGACTCGCGGCCGAGCACCCACCTCAGCGCGAACGCCACGACGAGCACGCCGATCGACACGGGGGTCAGCAGCAGCTCTCCGGCCGCGAAGTCCCACTCGCGGGGGTCGCCGCTGTTCTCCAGGTTCAGGAAGTCGATGTGCTCGAAGGCGTGCTCGCGCCGCCTCTCGAGTGTGCGCAGCACCACCTGCTTGAAGTCCTCGGTGAGGTAGCTGTAGGCGGTGTAGAACGCCACGAACGGCACCGTGCCGCCCAGGAGCGCTCGCACGAAGTCGCGCCGACGCTCGGCGGGATCCTGCGGCCGGGGCGCGAGCGCGCCGAGGTGACGCAGCCCGTCGCGCACCACGAGCAGCATCGCCACGTACGAGACGAGCTTCGACAGCGGGGCGAACGGCTGCAGCAGCACACCGCCGATGTCGCTGTACGCACCCACCACGCCCGCGAGCTCGATCGCCAGGTAGTGGGCGAGGGTGCCCGCCACGTACCAGGCCAGCAGCGCCGGCCAGTGGTCGCGCAGCACGCGCCCCATCGTCGTCAGCATCCCCCGCACCCGCCCACGGTACCGCGGCGGATGCGCCCGGCCGGCGGGCACTTCTGCCGACTCCGCCGTCGTCGGGGCGGTGGTCGCGAGACGGCCGGTGCCGCGCCCATAGGGTGGTGCCGTGGCTGTGGCGACGTGGACGACCGCTCGGCGCGTGATCGCGCTGTGGGCGCGGCGTTCGCGCGCGAGGATGCGGGGGCTCGGCCGTGGCTTCTGGATCGCCCTGGGAGTGCTGGCGGCCGGCGTGATCCTCGTCGCCGGCCTCGGCGGTTTCGCTCCCGCGCACCGCGATCCGGTGCCCCTCGCCTCTCTCGACCCGGGCGACCTGCACACGAACGACGAGCTGTCGGTGCGCATCCTGTCGGCCGAGATCACCGACGACCCGGATCTGTACCTCGAGGAGGGCGAGCAGGCCGTGCTCGTCGAGCTCGAGGTGACCACGCATTGGCGCGAACCCCTCGAAGCGAGCGGCACGCTGGGCCGCTCGCTCGACTTCGCCGATCTGCCCGAGGACGGCCCCGACAGCGTCACCCGCACGGACGGTGGGGCCGCTGGCTTCCTGCAGCCCGAGCTGCGGGCGCCGCTGACGCTGCGGTGGGATGTGCCCGCCGGATCGATCGAGCCCGGCTCCGACCTGCACGTGACGATCCGGGATGGACGCCTGCGGCAGCTCGAGATCCTGGGGGACGACTGGACATGGGTCGATCACCGCCCCGCGGCCGAGCTCGACGTGCCGCTCACGGATCGCACCGGGCTCGCCGAGGAGGAGGACGAATGAGGCCGTCCGCCATGTGGGCCGCCGCGATCGGCTTCGCCGTGCTCGCGTGCGTCGTCACCGCGGTCACTCCGGTGTCGAACCTCGCCTACTCGACGAACGCGACGCGCATGCCGTTCGACCTGCCGATGACGCTCGGCGAGACCACCACCGGCCGCACCTTCACCGCTGAACCGACCGCGGTGCGCGCGGCCTCCTCGATCGAGGCGGAGGACGGGCCCGTCGAGGGGACGTTCCTCATCGTGGATCTTGTGCTCGACGGCACCGGGGTGGAGCCCTCGACGCGACTCGGCGGCATCAAGCTGGAGCTGGGCGAGCGCACCTACTACCCCGCATCGCGGATCCGACGCACGCTGGTGGACGAGAGCCTGCGCGCCGGTCTCCCCGTGGCGGGCAGCATCGTGTTCGAGCTCCCCCCGGACGACTTCCGGGGGGAGGCGCGCGTGGTGCTCGCGAACCGCCTGGACATCCGATTCGACGACCGCCTGGTGCTGGATGTCGACCTCGACGCCCTCGAGCCCCAGCCCTCGGTCGTCGTCGAACCCGCCGGGTGGGCCGAGTGAGCGCGGGGATGCCGAAGGTACGGCAGGCGTTTGTGCTGGCGGGGGTGACCGCCGCCGCGATCGGCGTGCTGGCGTGGACGGGTTGGAGCGAGTACGAGTCGCACAGCAGCGACGCCTATCCGCGCACGGTCGAGCGGGGCCAGACCGTGCACGACCTCGGCGCCGCCTGGGGACCGGTCGAGCTGAACGATGTCACCGGCCTGCGCGACCCGGAGGATCCGCTGCCGAAGGGGGCGCGGGCGATCGAGGCCGTGCTGCCCGTCGACCCCGACGCGACGCACATGGTCTGCCGGATCGGCGCGCTCGCCGAGACGCCCTCGCGCGACGCCGTGGAGCACCGGCCGGGGGCCCGCCAGCCACGCGCGTGGAGCGTCGAGTTCGGCGCGGGCCTGCTCGACGACGTCGAGCGCAGCGACTCGTGCGACGGCGAGAGCTCAGACCCGGCCGAGCTGCGCGGCGTCTTCTTCGTGCCCCGCGACGTGGCCGACGACCTCGTTGTCTCCGTCGACATCACCACCGACGCGGGCTTCGAGACCCTGCGCTTCCTGGTCTCGCGCTGACGCATCCGCGGGCTTCCCGGATCCCGATCCGCGCAGGCGGCCGACCGCCGCGTTGCACGCGGCCGCGACGAGCGCCACGAGAAGCGGGGTGACGACGAGCGTGGGGACGAGCGCCAGCACGGGCACGAACGACCCGAGGATCCCCGTCACGTCGTGCGGGCCGACGAGTCGCGAGACGAACCACAGCGTCACGGGCTCCATGAGGCCGATCAGCGCGTAGATGAGGCAGTACGCCGCGATGAGCAGCGGCCCCGTCCGGCGCATCAGACGCCAGCCGCTGCGCAGCGTGTCGGTCTGGTCGACCATCTCCTCGACCACCGCCCCGCCGACCTTCACCACGCCAGGGGCCTTCCTCCTCGGCCGCGGCGCGGCGGCCTCGTCGTCCTCGAGCGACTGGCCGTAGACGGTCGCGGCGGCGAGCATCCACGCCACCGGCACGAAGATCGCCTCGAACAGGATCGTCACGAGCGGCTGGATCGCATCCCACACCGTCACGAGCGGCGCCGCGATCACCGCGAGCGCGGCCCGTGCGTCCTCGAACCAGACCCCCACCTGCCGCCCCGCGAGCCACTCCTCGACGACGCCGAGACCGGAGTCGAGGGCGAACTCGGTGAAGAACACCCAGATCACCTCGAGCAGCACGACAACGCCGGCCAGCCCCCACCACAGCCGCCCGCCGAAGCGGCCCCATGCCAGCCGCAGGGCGAGGCAGACCGCGATCACGATGAGGGTCGGCAGGTTCAGGCCGATGACCCAGAGCTCGGGCTGCTGCCCCGCCCACTCCCAGATGTGGATCGCGCCGGCGAGCTCGAGGTAGGCGCGGAAGTCCTGCTCGAGGAGGCCGCTGACGTAGTAGAAGACGGCGAAGGGGAGGGAGGCGCCCATGACGGTGCGCACGAAGCCGCCCACGCCCTGCTCGCTCTCGGTGACGAGGCCGTCGAGCTCGTCGCGCACGACGATCAGCATCGCCACGAACACCGTCAGGCGCGTCAGCATCGCCAGCGACAGGACGAGCACCGCGAGGAAGGGGCTGAAGCCGGCGACCTGCGCCGCGGCGCTGAGGATCAGGTCGCGCAGCACCACCCCGGCGATCCACCAGGACAGCAGCTGCATCCACCGGTGCGCGACGATGCGCCAGATGTCGGTGGCGATCCGCACGGCGAACATGCCGTCAGGCTATCGAGTCCCAGTCGCTCGGCGCGGGACGGCGGGTCGAGGGCAGCGCCACGTGCCCCGCCCACTCGTGCATCCACTCGGGCACGACCGGCAGGTCGCCGCCGCCATGACGCTGCAGGTCGAGCGCGTCGATGACGTCCTCGATGGGCACGGTGCCGCCCTTGCGGCTCAGCATCCGGGCGCGGATCGTCGCAGTGGCGTAGATCTCGCCGCCCACGACCGCGCGGTGCTCGAGGTACATGGCGCGGTCGTCGTGGCCGATCCACCGGCTCTGCAGCTCGAAGCGCTGCCAGAGGTTCAGCGACTTCCGGAACGTGATCGTCTCGCTGCCGACGACCGGGTACCAGCCGCGCTCGTCCATGATCCGGTGCAGGTCCGTCCGGATCATCAGATCCCACCGTCCGAGGTCGAACAGCGACAGGTAACGGCCGTTGTTCATGTGGCGCAGCACGTCGATGTCGGTCGGCAGGGTGCGCAGCCGGACCCGCCCGACGGCGGTCGCCGGGAGGCGCCCTTCACGGCGGCGGCGGCGCCGCGCGCGGGCCATAACGAGCAGGGTGCGCCAGATCACATTCACGAGCCGTGACTCTGGCACATCCGGCCCGCATCGCGCGCCGTCGTTGTGGCTCTCCGACAACATGTCAGACCGATTTCCACCGAGCGGAACGGGTGCGTAGGCTCGGCGCCATGGGGACTGAAACGCTCGATGATGTGCTGATCCGCCCGATCCGCGACGTGGATGCCGAGGCCATGGGCCGCGTGCACGCCCAGGTCTGGCACGAGACCTACGACGGGATCATCTCGCGCGCCACGCTCGAGAACGTCTCGCCTCGCCGCCTGGCCGAGCTGTGGACGCACTACGCCTCGCAGGGTGACGACATCCGTCACGCCGCGGCGCTCGTCGACGGCGAGATCATCGGCTTCGCCGCCTCGGGCCCCGCCCGCGACCCCGAGGCTCCCGCCGCGCGCGAGTTCTACTTCGTGTACCTGCTCGACTCGTGGCACCGGAAGGGCATCGGCCGCAAGCTGTTCGACGCGGTCGTCGACGACGGCGAGCCCCTCTACCTCTGGCTGGCGGAGCAGTACCCCGGCGCGCGCACCTTCTACGAGAAGCGCGGCTTCCACGTCGACGGCAAGCGCGACGAGATCTTCCTCGGTGAGACGATCACCGAGGTCCGGTACGTCCGCCCCTGACCCGGGCCCCTTCGCAGTGCTGAGCATCTGGCCGCTCGCCGGCATCGGCGAGGTGACGAGCGGATCCGACCTGGTGACGGTCATCGGCGACGCGATCGACGGATCCGCGCATCCCCTCGCCGACGGCGACATCCTGGTCGTGACGAGCAAGATCGTGTCGAAGGCCGAGGGGCGCTTCGTGCAGGCGCACGACCGTGAGGACGCGATCACGGCCGAGACCGTGCGCGTCGTCGCGACCCGCACCTCCGCCGACGGCAGCCACGTGACCCGGATCGTCGAGAACCGCCTGGGCATCGTGTCGGCCGCCGCGGGCGTCGACGCGTCCAACACCCCCGAGGGGACCGTGCTGCTGCTGCCGGTCGATCCGGACGCCTCGGCCCGCGCCCTGGCGCTCGGGCTGCGGGCGCGTTTCGGCGTCGAGGTGGGTGTGCTCGTGTCGGACACGCTGGGCCGCGCCTGGCGCGACGGCCAGATCGACCACGCCATCGGGGCGGGCGGGGTGCGTGTGTTCGAGGACCTGCGCGGCTCGACCGACGCCCAGGGTCGCCCCCTCGCGGTGACGCTGCCGTGCGTCGCGGACGAGCTCTGCGCCGCCGCCGACCTCGTGAAGGGCAAGGCCTCGGGGATGCCCGTCGCCGTCGTCCGCGGCCGCGCCGACCTGGTGGGCGGCCTCGACCTGCCCGGTGCCCGCACGATCCCCCGCACGGGCGAGCGCGACATGTTCCGCCTCGGCTACGACGAGGCCTACGCCGAGGGCTTCGCCGCCGGCGCCGCGGCGCGCTGAGGCGCGCCGCGCGGGCGTTGCGGGCGGTGGCGTGGCGCGGGCGGGCAGCGCGGTGGCGTGGTGTGCGGCCGTGGCGGCTCGGCCCCGGGGCGCTGACTAGTCCCGGGCGGGTTCACTAGTCCAGGCGGGACTAGTAATCCCGCCGAGGACTAGTCGACGCGCTACGGCGTCGGCTGACCACCGCCCGAAGCCAGCGGGCCTTCGTCCACGGGGGCGCTCAGCGGCCGGGCGCTCCCACAGGTCGCCGCTTTTCGGTCGGGAGGCCCGGGGATCCGTCAGCGTGAGCGGATGGCCGAGAAGTCGCCCCTCGTATGGACCCACCGGAACTCCCCTACCGCGGATCGCCGCGGCACCACGTTCGTGCGGCGTGGGATCCGCGCGCGACAGACCGAGTGGAAGGCCCTCGCGCCCTGGATGCGGTACCGGGAACGTGTCCGAGCCGCCACGATCGCGCTGAAGGATCCGCTTCTCGGCTGGGAATCCGCAGCCTCCGAGCTCGGGTTGCCGGTGTTCGGCGAACCGCGCCACGTGCACGTCTTCGCCGAGATCGCCGGCCACTCCTACCGGCAGGGCGACGTGCTGACTCACACCGGCGTGGATGGTCGTGAGGAGATCCGGATCAACGGAGTCCGGGTCACGACGCTCGTCGACACGGTGATCGACCTGATCCGCGTGCTGCCCCTTGCGTTCGGCGTGGCGGTCATCGACGCGGCCCTCCGCCAGGGGGCCACTCCGGCGGAGCTCGCGGACCGGCTGCGCACGCAGCGCAATCCGCGCGGCCGTGCGCGCGCCTGGGACGCGCTGCGCCGCGCCGATGCTCGCGCCGAGTCGGCGTTCGAGAGCGTGAGCCGGGTGCTGATCGCCCTGCTGGGGTTTGAGGACCCAGAGCTGCAGCGCGCCTTCCTGCTCGAGGGGCGGGTCCGCCGCCCCGACTTCTACTGGCCGTCCGTGGGCATAGCCGGAGACTCCGACGGAGACGAGAAGTACTTCCGCGGCGACATCCTGGAGGCTCAGGAGAGGATCCGCGACCAACGGCGCCGCGACATCGAGCTGCAGGCCGTGGTGCGGCGTTCGGTGCACTGGGAGTGGCCGGACGCCATGGACCCGGCGCGCCTGGAACGGATCCTCGTCACCGCCGGCGTGCCTCGCATCCGGCCCGCGGATCCCCATGTCGTCGCGGCGATCGCGAACGGCTCCCGGACCCTCCGCACACGCCGCACCTGACCCGCGCCGCGCGGCCGCCGGGCGGCGCCGCCCCTCGCGCGTTGACTAGTCCCGCGCGGGGTCACTGGTCCAGGCGGGACTAGTGAACCCGCGGTGGACTAGTCAACGCCCCACGACGCACCCCACGCACGCCGCCCCCCACGCACGCCGCACCCACCCACGGCCCACCCCGCGCCGCGCCACCGCCCGCGCCGGATCACCCGCGCCGAATCACCCGCGTTCGAAGACCACGTCGACGAAGTAGTTCGTCGCGCGCCAGGTGTCCTGGGGGAAGCCGCCGCCGTAGGCGTAGCGGCCGTTCGCCGCGCCCGCGGTCAGCGGCCCGGAGGCGATGGCGCCGCCGGCGAACCGATCGGCCTCGGCCGCGTAGCCGCCTCCGGGGGCGAGGTACGACACGACGTACGAGGTGCCGGCCTGCACGGGATACGGCTCGGCGAGCACGGCCGTCTGCCATCCCACGCTGCCGGTGTCCGGGAAGACCACCGTGGCGAGCGGGTCGCCCCCGGCGCTCCAGAGGGTGCCGGTGTGGGGGCCGGGGTTCGCGGGCCCGCGGAAGAACCGGATGCCGGTCACAACGCCGGCCTCGGAGGGTGCGAACTGCATGCCCAGCTCGACCCGTGAGGCGTCGGCCGCCGAGGCGGTGACAGGGGTCTCGCCGCCGAAGAGCGTGCAGGGGCATCCGTCGGCGGCCGCCGTCTCGAAGCTCCAGCTCACGGGCGTCGCGCCCACGCCGCTGACCTGCACGGTGTACGACGCGCGGGGCTGCAGGGGCGCGGAGGGCGTGAAGGCGAGCACCCTGCCGCCGTCCGAGGCCTGCGTGGTGCCGGCGACCGGCCCGTCCGCGCCGGTCACGGTCAGCTGGGCGCCCGCGGCCAGGGGGAGGTCGAAGCGCGCGGTCACCGCCGTCGCGGGGTCGACGCCCAGCGCGCCGGCACCGGGTGCGGCCTCCAGCAGCGTGGGCACCGCGTCGTCCGGGGTGAACACCACGTCGACGAGGTAGTCGCCCGGGCTGCGACCGCCCGGGAACCCGCCCTCGTACGAGTAGGCCCCGCCGTTCACGGGCACGCTGAGCGGCCCGCGCACGAGCCCCGCGTCGAAGGATCCGATCGAGTACGCGTAGCGCCCCACGGTCGTGGTGTACGAGGCGATGTACTCGGATCCGGCGTCGATGTGCACCGGCTGGTCGAGCACGGCCGTCTGCCAGCCCTGGGTGGTCTCGTCGCGGAACGTCGCCTCGACGATCCGCGAGCCGCCGGCGTTCCACAGCTCGCCCCGGTGCTCGCCGGTGTTGCCCGGCCCCTTGTAGAACCGGATCGCGCTGATCGTGCCCGCCGAGGCGGCGGAGAAGCGCACTCCGAGCGTGAGCGGCACGGTCTCGGGCACCTCGAGCATCATCGGCTCGGTGCTCTCGGGGAACAGCGAGCAGGGGCACGCGCCCTCGGGGCGGTCGTCCGCGGCGGTGGTGAAGGCCCAGGTGTCCGGCGCCTCCAGCTCGCGGCCCTGCGGATCGCGGGCCATGACCGTGGCCGTGTAGGTCGTGGCGGGGGCCAGCGGCGCGGAGGGCGCGAACACGACGCGCCGCGCGGGGGCGTCGTATGACACCGCACCGCCGACCGGCGTGCCGTCGGGCCCGACGAGGGTGAGCTGCGCGCTCGCGGGATCGATCGGCTTCGACATCGTCGCCGCGACCTGGGTGCCCCGGGCCACGCTGCCGGATCCGGCCAGCGGCTGGTGGGCGGTGACCACGAGGGGCGAGTCGTCGACGGTCGCGAAGATCACGTCGACGAAGTAGTGGCTCGACCCCCAGCTGGCCGAGGGGAACTCGCCGGGTGCGGCGTAGACGCCGGCCGACTCGGCTCCGAAGCCACCGGCGACCGAAAGGGGCGGCGCCAGCAGCCCGCGCGACCAGAAGGCGTCGGCCTGGGCCGCGTAGTGCCCGGAGGGCGCGGCGTACGACACGGTGTACGTCTGGCCGGCCGTCAGCGGCACGGCCGTGGCGAACCGCGCGGTCTGCCACCCGACGGCCGGATCGTCGGCGAACTCGACCGTGCTCAGCCGCTGGTGCCCCGCGGTCCACAGCGTGCCCACGTGCCGGCCGGTGTTCCCCTCGCCCCGGTAGAAGCGCACGCCGCTCGCGAATCCGTCGATCTGCGGGGTGAAGCGCAGGCCGAGCTCGACAGCGCCCGCGTCGTCGACGGCGGGCTGCTGGGGCGCCCGGGCGCCGAACACCGTGCACGGGCAGTCGGCGCCGAAGTCCACACGCGTGGCGCCGCCGATGTTCGCGCTGTCGTCGATCGCCCGGGCGAGGAGGGCCACGGGGCCGTCGCCGCTCTGGATGTACGTGTACGACCACGCGGCGGCGCCCTCCGCGGGGTGCCAGGTGGCGCCGTCGTCGGTGGAGATCTCCACCCCCGCGACGCGGCCGCCGGCGTCGGCCGCGGTGCCGGTGGCGGTCACCGCCGTGCCGTTGGCGATGCGCTGCCCGGCGACGGGAGTCAGGACCGCCGCGGTCGGCGCGGTCTCGTCGGTCGATGCGGTGGGGGCCTCGAGGTCATCCTGCAGCGTCGCCGGCAGGGCGTCCATGTCGGCGAGCAGATTCGCCGTCGCCTGCTGCATCCGCGGATCCGCGGGCGCGCCGTCGCCGTCGTGCTCCTGATCGAGCCCCCAGGCCCACTGCACGCTGCCGGCCGAGAACACCAGGGCGCCGGAGGGGGCGCGGTACATGGTGAGGTGGTGCGTGGTGCTGCCGGGCGCGACGACGTTGCCGAAGTCCTGCAGGTACTGCGGAACCGCGCCCTTCGTCGTGGACAGCCGGATCAGCCCCGGCGGGCGCGAGCCGTTGTCGAGGTCCTCGTTCGACTCGTAGCCCACCGTGTGCGGCGCGAGCGCGGCGCTGCCGCCGTCGGGCAGGCCGGCCAGCTCCGTGCCGCGCCAGAGGCGCAGACGCCCCTCCTCGGCCGAGACGGTGACGGGGAGATCCGAGTGGTTGGACATGTACGCCGTGCCCGTGAGGGCGTTCTCGGGCATCCCGCCGCCGTCGGCGGGGGCGGCGAAGCGCGGGTCGCGCCAGGTGCCCGTCCACTGCGCGGTGGGGTCGAGCTTCGAGTTCGCCCAGGTCTCCTTGTACGACGTCAGCGTGCGGTACGAGGCCGAATCACCCGCGGTCGCGTCCTCCCAGCGGACGCGCCAGTACATCTCGTTGCCGCTGAAGAACGCCAGGTTCACCCCGGCGTCCCGCGCCGCCTCGACGTTCGCCCGCTGCTGGCCCGACCAGTACTCGTCGTGACCGGTCGAGGTGAAGACCCGATGGTTCCGGATCAGGTCGCCGCGACGATCCGAGTCGACACCCGTTGTGTACGAGACGTCGTAGCCGTTGCGCTCGAGGTAGCGGACCATCGCGTACTCGGCGGAGAAGTAGAAGTCGCGCCCGTTCTCGACCGAGCGGGTCGCGAAGGGGCGGTTGTAGCTGAGCTTGTAGGCGCGCCCGGCGATGGCCCCCTGATAGAAGCTCGACCCGCCATAGGTGTTGTACGCCTGCCAGGTGGTGTCGGAGGTCTGGAACAGGATGTCCGAGTCGCTGTCGTCGTCGCGGACGACGAAGGTGATGTGGCTGCGCCCGCCGGTGTCACCGCGCTCGAGCAGCGCCACGTACACGCCCGAGACGGCCGTGTCGGGCACCTGCCACGTCGCGGAGACGCGCCATGCGCCGCAGTCGTAGAGGTCGGTCTCCTGGTCGCGCCGGCACTCGGGCTGCGGGTCGGGGAAGATGGTCGGCTCGACGGTGTCGATCTCGCGGGCCCCGTCGCCCCGGTACCAGCCGGTGCGGTAGATGGTGATCGTGTAGTCGAGGGCGTCGGTGTCGACCTTGAAGCCGATGCTCTGGCCCGCGTCCACGCTGATGTCGGTCGCGTAGCCCTGGATGTCGTCGTCGCCCGCGCCGTCGATGTCCCACACCTCGGGGGCGGCGCCGCGCTGGTCGTTCTCGCACGCGATCTCGTTGCCCTCCGGGCCGCACGGGCCGGAGGCGGCCGCCGCGGGCACCGCGGGTGAGGCGGAGGCCGGAGCGGGCGCCACCACCACGGCGCCCGGCGCGACGAGCAGCATCAGAGCGAGCGCGGCGGTGCGCACCCGCGATGACGTGGATCTGGCCATGGATCTCCCCTTCGGTCGCGTATCAGGAGTGCGCCCCTGCGCTCCCGATACACGGGCTCGGGATCATTCCGATCCGTCCCGGAGGAGGCGACCGATGCACGGTGACGACGCACGCGGCGGGCTGCGCCCGAGGGCGCTGCGTATCGGCGCGGCCGTGCTCGCGGGCGGTGCGCTCGGGGTGGCCATCTTCCTGTGGCTGAACGCGCCCGTCGCGCAGGACGCCGGGTCCTCCCGCCCCGGTGCGTCCGAGGTGGCGACGCCCCCGGCCGCGCCCTCCCCCTCGGTCCCCGGCTCCACGCCGCAGAGCGCCGAGCCCACCCCGGCGCCGACCGAGCCCGACGGATCCGCCCCCGATGGGCCGGCCCCCGACGCGTCCGATCCGCCCGCCCCCGCCCCCGATGCGACGGAGGCGCCGGCCGAGCCCTTCACCAACAGCCCCGGCATCGAGGCGCCGCCCGAGCCCGACCCCACCCCGACCGTGCCCGGCGCGGTCGGCCCGCTGCCGACGCTCCCCGACGTCGCCGTCCCCGCGGCGCCCGCAGAGCCGGTGACGGCGGTCGACGCGCTGGTCAAGGGCTTCCCCACCGACGTCCTGCCGCTGGATGCCGGCTCGTCGGTGCTGTCGTCCTCCCTCGCGGGCGACGGCGATCGCCTGCTGGCGACGGTCGAGGCGACCGACCCGGCGAGCCCCGACCAGGTGCTCGCGCGCACCACCGACCAGCTCGTCGCCCTCGGCTTCACCTGGAGCGAGACGCCCGCGACATCGGGCAGCACGGCGCGCTCCTTCACCCGCGACGGCCACATGGTGGTCGTCAGCGTCCGCCCCCAGTCCGACGGATCCCTGTTCCGCATCGTCGGGATCCTCGACGAGACGAGCTGACCGTGTACATCAGCCTGAGCGACCGCCCCGCCGCGAAGACCGCCCCCGACGCTCCGCCCGCGCGACCGGCAGGGCGGCGCCACGTCGCCCCCACCGTCGTCGCGCTGGGCGTCGTCTCGATGCTCACCGACATCTCGTCCGAGTCGGTCGCCGCCGTCCTGCCGCTGTACCTCACCAGTGTGATGGGCCTGTCGCTGCTGGCGTACGGCGTCGTCGACGGCATCTTCCAGGGCGCGAGCGCCCTGGTGCGGATCGGCGCGGGCTGGGCCTCGGATCGCACCGACCGCCCGAAGTGGGTGGCGTTCGCCGGCTACCTCCTCTCGGCTCTCACCCGCGGCTGGCTGATCGTGGCACAGGGCCTGGGCGCCGTCGCGGCGCTCGTGACGATCGACCGGATCGGCAAGGGCATCCGCACGGCCCCCCGCGACGCCATGATCGCGGCGAGCTCCGCGCCGGACGACCTGGCGCGCGCCTTCGGCGTGCACCGCGCGCTCGACACCATCGGGGCGGCGGTGGGCCCGCTGCTGGCCTTCGCGATCCTGCTCCTCATCCCGGACGGCTACGCGACGGTGTTCGTGATGTCGCTCGGCTTCGCGGTGATCGGCGTGACGATCCTGGGCCTGGTGGTGCCCGATCGCCGGCCCCGTCGCGAGCACGCCGCGCCGGGCAGCCGGCCCGCGCCGCTGCGCTGGCGACACCTCGCCCAGCCGCGCCTGCGGGTGCTGCTCGTGGTGATGGGCGTGCTGAGCCTGCTCACCATCGGCGACGGCTTCCTCTACCTCTCGCTGCAGGACCGCAGCGGGTTCGCCGCGCACTGGTTCCCGCTGCTGTTCGTCGGCACGAACGCCGCGTACATCGCACTGGCCGTGCCGTTCGGCCGCCTCGCCGACCGCTGGGGCCGCACGCGCGTGCTGATCCTCGGGCACCTCGGCCTGCTCGGCGCCTACACCCTCGCCCTCATCCCCGTGGAGGGGATCGGCCCGACGCTCGGCTGCCTGGTGCTGCTGGGCGCCTTCTACGCCGCCACCGACGGGGTGCTCGCCGCGGTGGCCGGGTCGCTCGTGGACGCCTCCGTCCGCGCCAGCGCGATCGCCGCGGCCCAGACCATCGTGGCCGTCTGCCGGATGATCGCCTCCGCGGCGTTCGGCGCCCTGTGGTTCACCGTGGGCCGCACCGAGTCGCTCCTCATCCTCGCCGTCCTGCTGGCGCTGAGCGTGCCGGTGTGCCTGGTCGTGGTCACCCGCCTCACCCGCGAGGCGCCGGGCGGCGCGGACGGGAGCGCCGCCGCGTGAGGCGGATCCTGCTCACCACGGTCATCGTCGCCGTCACGGCCGGCATGGTGGCCTTCGGGCTCTCGGCCTACGCCGACAGCCGCGCGGATCGGGAGGGCGCCGCCCCGGTCGCCGAGGCCGATCTCGCGACCGTGCAGGATCAGCCGCGCATCGTCTTCCGCAGCACCGCGCCCGGCGACGCCTACGGCACCGTCGCCATGGTGCCCCTCGCCGATCCGGCCGGCCCGCGCGCGCTCACCGGGGTCGTCTGCGACCGCATCGACGTCGCCGGCGCGCACGCGTCGTGCCTGCGCACCGTGCGGGGTGTCCTCACCACGTTCGAAGCCGACCTCTACGACACCGACTGGAACCGGATCCGATCCTGGCCGCTGCCCGGCATCCCCAGCCGCACACGCCTCTCGGACGACGGCATGATGCTGACCTCGACCGCGTTCGTGACCGGGCACTCGTACGCCGCGGGCGGTTTCTCGACGCAGACGACGGTGCACGCGCTGACCCCGGGGGCCGCCGATCCGGGGGACATCGAGCTGTTCGACCTCATCGTCGACGGCGCCCCACTGCGGGCCGCCGACCGCAACATGTGGGGCGTGACCTTCCTCAGCGGCGACGAGTTCTACGCCACCGCCGCGTCGGGAGATCGCACCTGGCTCGTGCACGGCGACTTCTCGGCGCGCACCCTCACGGCGGTGCGCGAGAACGTCGAGTGCCCCGCGATCTCGCCCGACCGCACCCGCATCGCGTTCAAGAAGGATCGCGGCGACCGTCAGTGGGGCATCGCGGTGCTCGACCTGGCCACGGGCGAGGAGACGGTGCTGCCTGAGACCCGCTCGGTCGACGACCAGCCCGAGTGGCTCGACGATCACACCGTGCTCTACGGGCTGGCCCGCGAGGGCGAGCCCGGCGCCAGCGACGTGTGGTCGCTGGATGTCGCGTCGGGTTCGGCGCCCGAGCTGCTCATCCCGCAGGCCTGGTCGCCGTCGGTGGTGCGCTGACCGGGCGACCGGCTCAGCGGTGGCGGAACTCCGGCGCGCGCTTCTCGCGGAAGGCGGCCATGCCCTCCTTCTGGTCCTCGGTGTCGAACAGCGAGGCGAACAGGTGGCGCTCGACGCGCAGCCCCTCGCGCAGCGGGGTCTCGAGGGCGGCCGCCAGCGCCGCCTTCGCGGCCCGCAGGGCAGGCAGCGGCTTCGCGGCGATCGACTCGGCCAGCGCCGACGCCTCCTCCCGCAGCGCATCGGCGGGCACCACGCGCGAGACCAGGCCGATGCGCTCGGCCTTGGCGGCGTCGATCATCCGGCCGGACAGGATCAGCTCGGCCGCCTTGTAGGCGCCGACGGCGCGGGTGAGGCGCTGGGTGCCGCCGATGCCCGGGATCACGCCGAGCGTGATCTCCGGCTGGCCGAACTTCGCCGAGTCGGCGGCGAGGATCACGTCGCACATCATGGCCAGCTCGCACCCGCCGCCGAGCGCGTAGCCCGCGACCGCCGCGATCACGGGCGTGCCGACGTCCGCGAAGGAGCGCCAGCCGTCGAACAGGCCGTCGTCCGAGACCTGCTGGCCCGAGAGGCCCTCCATCTCCTTGATGTCGGCACCCGCGGCGAAGGCGCGGTCGGATCCGGTCAGCACGATGGCCCCGATGCCCTCATCGGCATCGAGGGCGGTCGCCGCGGCGACGACGTCGCGCATCACCTGGGCGTTCAGCGCGTTCAGTGCCTGCGGGCGGTCGAGCGTGATCCAGCCGACGCGGCCCCGGGTCTCGACGCGGATGGTCTCGTACTCGGTCATGGTGCCTCCTTGCGGTCCTGGCCCCAGCCAACCACGGTCGCGGTGTCCCGCCCACTCATGCGGCGGTTGGCGCATCCGGCGCGGGTCGCGCATAGTGGGGCGTGTCCGTCCGCCGATCCGCCTCGAGGAGACCCCCGATGTCCTTTCCCCGGATGAAGTGGTCGCGCGCCGTGACACTGACCCTCGCCGTGATCGCCACGGTCTCGCTGACGGCGACGCCCGCGCTGGCCGCCCCGGGCGCCCCCGGCGCGAAGCCGGGCGTCTGCCCGCCGGGCCTGACCCAGAGCGCGACGCTGAGCCCCGCGCAGGCGCGCGGCGTCGACCTGACCGGCTGCGACACCGAGGCCACGGTCGTCGTCGACGGTGTGGGAGTCGAGCTCCCCGCCCCCGGGACCGGCGTCGCCGCGTTCGGGGTGAGGTCCGACGGCGAGGAGGCCTCCCTGATCGTCACGACCGATGCCGCCGGCCGTGTCGACGTCCGGGTCGAGGGCCAGGCGGCCACCACGAAGGCCACCTCGGCCGCCGCCGTGACGCGATGCACCGACGCCAGCTACGCGCTGATGGGCGCCAAGTGGTACTCGACGCCGACGTACCGGGTCAACAGCGCCGAGCGTCGTCCGTCCAACATCACCGCCTCGCGGTGGAACGCGATCGCCACCGCGGCCGTCGGCACGCTCAAGACGGGGAAGAACACCTGCGGCCTCGCCGCGATCCACGCCCCCGGCACCGTCGCGACCGGCAGCGGGACGGACGCGAACATCACCACCGCCAACGCCTGCGCGACCCCCGACTCGTACAGCACGGTCGACTTCGGCAGCCTCAGCGGCAGCCTGCTCGGCCTCACCTGCGTCGCGTTCACGGTGCGATCCGGGCACGACCAGATCGTCGCGGCCGACACCCGGATCGACAACTCCAGCCGCGCGTGGGTGTACACGACGACCGGGTGCAGCGGTGCCCGATACGACCTGCTGTCCACGACCACGCACGAGATCGGGCACGCCTACGGCCTGAACCACGCGGTCGAGCGCGGCGGCAGCGACCTCATGATGAGCCCCGTGATCACCTCCTGCAACGCATCGTCGCGCACCCTCGGTCGCGGCGACCTGGCGGGCATGGTCGCCCTCTACCCGCGCTGAGCGGGCGGCGGATCAGCGGACCGGACGCATCCGGAGGTCGCCGAACAGCGCGGCGATCGGCGCGATCACCCGATCGCGCGCGGCGATCCAGCCGCCGGCGAGCACCAGCACCGACACCGCGAAGATCCAGAAGCCGACCCACGACACCTCGTCGCGCCCGGCGTACATGGCGTTGAGGTTGCGCAGCACGCCCGTGGTGAGCACGAGCCCCACGTGGACGACGACGAAGCCGACGAAGAACAGCATCGTCGGGAAGTGGATCGCCTTGGCCAGGTCGATCGAGAACACCCGGTTGATGCGGCGGTCATCGCGCGGCCAGAAGGCCGACAGCCGCGCCCCGGTGAGGATCGCGAGCGGCGAGGCCACGAACACGATCAGGAAGTAGAACAGCTGCTGGAGGCCGTTGTAGCCGGTCCAGCCGCTGTGGGTGGGCCAGTCGAGCGAGACGTACTGGATCAGCGCCGACAGCGCGTTCGGGAACACGTCCCAGCTGGTCGGCACGATCCTCACCCAGTGGCCCGAGGCGAACAGCAGCACAACGAAGACGAGGCCGTTCAGCATCCACAGCGCGTCGAGCGCGAGGTGGAACCAGACGGTCAGGCTCATCCGGCGCTTCTTCACCCGCCTCGACGACCACAGGCCGCTCGGGGTCTTCTCGCCCTTGATGCGGATGCCCGTCCGGATGATCAGCAGCAGGAAGAAGCCGTTGAGGAAGTGCGTCCACGAGAGCCACGCGGGGATGCCGATGCCCTGACCCTCGGGCATCGGCGCGGCGCCCGGGTAGGCGGCGAGGAAATCGGCGACCGGTTCGAGCGAGGCGATCCAGCGCGTGAAGAACACCGCCATGAACGCCAGGATCACCAGCGCCGCCGCCCCGAAGGCGCCGTAGATGGCGCGCAGGATCGCGGGAAGACGGGCAGGGGTCACGAATAGATCATGCCAGGCGCCGGAAAGGCGGTGATTCGATGCCGAAATACAACGACACAGCCCGGGTGCCGTCGGCACCCGGGCTGTGGGATCGCGATAGCGTCAGACCAGGCGGGTCTTCGGCGACACGCTGTAGGTGGCCTCGGGGTCGGTGTTCGCGACGCCCGAGAGGGTGTCGTCGATCGCCTTCATGAGGTCGGCGTCGAGCTTCACGCCCGAGGCCTTGACGGTGTCCTTGAGCTGCTCGGGGCGCGAGGCGCCGACGAGGGCGGCGGCCACGTTCTGGTTCTGCAGCACCCAGGCGATCGCGAGCTGCGGCATCGTGAGGCCGGCCTGCTCGGCAAGCGGCTTGAGGTTCTGCACCGCGGTGAGCACGTCGTCGCGCAGCCAGCTCTTGATGAAGTCGGCGCCCGACTTCTCATCGGTCGCGCGCGATCCCTCCGGCACCGGCTGGCCCGGCAGGTACTTGCCGCTGAGCACGCCCTGCGCCATCGGCGACCAGACGATCTGCGAGATGCCGAGCTCCTCGGACGCGGGCACGACCTTGCCCTCGATCACGCGGTGCAGCATCGAGTACTGCGGCTGGTTCGAGACCAGCTGGAAGCCCAGCTGCTTGGCCAGAGCGTGACCCTCGCGCAGCTGCTCGGCCGTCCACTCCGAGACGCCGATGTAGAGCGCCTTGCCCTGACGGACGATGTCGGCGAACGCCTGCATCGTCTCCTCGAGCGGCGTCTCGTAGTCGTACCGGTGCGCCTGGTACAGATCGACGTAGTCGACCTGCAGGCGGCGCAGCGATCCGTCGATGCCGTCGCGGATGTGCTTGCGCGAGAGGCCGTGGTCGTTCGGGCCCTTCTCGCCGATCGGGAAGTACACCTTCGTGAAGATCTCGAGGCCCTCGCGACGCTGACCCTTCAGCGCCTCGGCGAGCACCTCCTCCGCCGCGGTGTTCGCGTACGTGTCCGCGGTGTCGAACGTCGTGATGCCCGCGTCGAGTGCGGCGTGCACCGTCGCGATCGCCGCGTCGTTCTCGACCTGCGAGGCGTGGGTCACCCAGTTTCCGTAGGTGATCTCCGAGACCTTGAATCCGCTGTTGCCGAGGTATCGATAGTTGACCATGGGACAACGCTATCCATCGCCGGATCCCTCCGGGGCGGATCACCGGAATACGTTCGCCGGATCGCCGCCGCCTGTCGTCGAGGGCGGCTCGCCCTACTGAGCGGTCAGGCCCCGGTGGCGACCTGCGCGGCCTGCTGGTCCTCTTCGGTCGCGACGAGCTGACCGCAGGCTCCGTCGATCTCCTTGCCGCGGGTGTCGCGCAGGGTCGTCGGGATGCCGGCGTCGTTGAGCCGGCGCACGAACTCGCGCTGCACCGACTTCTCGGACGCATCCCAGACGGATCCGGGGGTCGGGTTCAGCGGGATCGGGTTCACGTGCACCCAGCCGCGGCCGCGCGCGTTCAGCTTGTCGGCCAGGAGATCGGCGCGCCACGGGTGGTCGTTCATGTCACGGATCAGCGCGTACTCGATCGAGACGCGGCGCCCGGTCTTCTCGTAGTAGCCGCGGGCGGCGTCGAGCACCTCGTCGACCTTCCAGCGGGAGTTGACCGGGATGAGCTCGTCGCGCAGCTCGTCGTCGGGGGCGTGCAGCGACAGGGCGAACGTCAGCGGGATGTCCTCGTCGGCGAGCTTGCGGATCGCCGGGGCGAGCCCGACGGTCGACACGGTGATGCCGCGGGCCGACATGCCCAGGCCGTCGTTCTTGTCGACCATGGTGCGTACGGCGTGCATCACGCGGGCGTAGTTCGCCAGCGGCTCGCCCATGCCCATGAACACGATGTTGGTGACGCGCTCGTCGGGGTGCTCGCGCTTGCCGAGCTCGCCGTTTGCGATGGCGCGGTTGGCGCGGACGATCTGGTCGAGGATCTCGGCGCTCGACATGTTGCGCGTGAGCCCCGCCTGGCCGGTGGCGCAGAACGGGCAGTTCATGCCGCAGCCGGCCTGCGACGAGACGCAGAGGGTGATCCGGCCGGGGTAGCGCATCAGCACCGACTCGACCAGGGCGCCGTCGTGCAGGCGCCACAGGAACTTGATCGTGTCGCCGTTGTCGGTCTGCAGGCGGCGCACCTCGGTGAGGAGGTTCGGGAGCAGGCCCGTGACCAGCTCCTCGCGGCCGCTGGCCGGCAGATCCGTCATGTCGGCGGGATCGCTCGTCCAGTGCTGGAAGTAGTGCTTGGCGACCTGCTTGGCGCGGAAGCCCTGCAGGCCGAGCTCCTTGACGCGCTCGATGCGCGCCTCGGGCGTGAGGTCGGCGAGGTGCACGGGCGGCTTGCCGCGCTTCGGGCTCGCGAACTGCAGCAGCGGGCGGCCGGTGTCGTCCTTGGCCTGCTGCCATCCCTCGGTCTGCGGCCGGACCTGGCGCGTGCCACCGGTGGTGCGGATCGCGGTGTTCGCGGGGCGCGCGGGCGTGTCGGTCATGGGGTCAAGCGTATTCGGAGGCGGCTGGGATCGGGCTGGTGCGGCCGGGGATCCGAATCCGCCGCCCCTGGTGGTCGCAAAACGCCGCGTGCCCGTGGGCCGGTGCGGCGTTTCCTGACCGGAAGGAGCGGAACGGAACCGGGCCGGGATCGGGTTCCGGGCCGGATCGGGGATGTCAGAAGGTGTGGGCCAGGCCGAGACGCGCACGCAGGCGCTCGGCATAAGCGCCCCTCTCCGCGGGGGCGGCCCAGTGGGCCTCGCGATGCCGGCCGTACAGGTCGTCTCCCTCGCGGCGCGGGAAGACGTGGACATGCAGGTGCCAGACGTCCTGGTCGCCGGCCGGCTCGTTGTGCTGGCGGACCGAGGTGCCCTCGCAGTCGTAGGTCTCGCGGATCGCGATGGCGACCTCACGCACGAGATCCCACACCGCGCCGTTGTCCGCCGCGGCGATCGAGTACAGGTTCTCGGTGTGCCGGCGCGGGATCACGAGGAGCGAACCGGGGTTGTCCGGCCACCACTTCGGCGCGACGCGCGCGTAGGCGCCGTCCGTCACCGCGATGACGTCCGTCGGCTGATTCCGCTCGTCGTACTCGCCGCGCTGGAGGCGGCAGAACGGGCAGGAGTAGTCGGCCGGCTCGTGGGAGGTGGTGCTCATCCTCCGATCCTGGCTCTCCTGGTCGCGAAACGCCGCGTGCCCCGGGGGGCGCGCGGCGTTTTGTGACCGGTAGGCCCGGCAGGCGGGCGGGGGCGTCAGTCCAGCGCCACCCAGCCCGCGTTCGCGGCGGCCGAGCGCTCGACGGCGTCGAGCACGCGCTGCACGTAGAGGCCGTCCTCGTAGGAGGGCGACGGCGCCGTACCCGAGGCCACGGCCCGGGCGAACTCGACGATCTCGTGCGTGAAGGTGTGCTCGTAGCCGAGCCCGTGGCCCGTGGGCCACCAGGCCTCGAGGTACGGGTGCTCGGGCTCGGTGGCGAGGATGCGGCGGAAGCCGGACTCGCCCCCGGGCAGCGTGTGGTCGTGGAACTCGAACTCGTTCATCCGCTCGAAGTCGAAGGCGACGGACCCGGCCGATCCGTTGATCTCGATCCGGATCGCGTTCTTGCGGCCCGCGGCGAAGCGGGTCGCCTCGAAGGTGGCGAGCGCGCCGCCGTCGGTGCGCGCGATGAACACCGCGGCGTCGTCCACGTCCACGGGGCCGGTGCCCTCGCCGGCCGTCGCCGCGAGCGACCCCTGCGAGGCGACCAGCGGGCGCTCCTTGACGAATGTCTCGGTCAGGGCGCTGACGCCGGTGAGGCGCTGGCCCGTGAGGAAGACGGCCATGTCGATGATGTGCGCGCCGATGTCGCCGAGCGACCCGGATCCGGCCTTCGCCTTCTGCAGGCGCCAGACGAGCGGGAACTGCTCGTCGACGATCCAGTCCTGCAGGTAGGTGGCGCGGATGTGGCGGATCGTGCCGATGCGGCCGTCGTCGATGAGCTTCTTCATCGCGCCGAGCGCGGGGGTGCCGCGGTAGCTGAAGCCGACCATCGACTGCACGCCGTTCGCCCGCGCGGCCGCGGCGGCGGCCGTCATCTCCTCGGCCTCGGCGACGGTGTTGGCCAGCGGCTTCTCGCACAGCACGTGCTTGCCCGCGGCGAGCGCGGCGTTCGAGATCTCGGCGTGCAGGTCGCCCGGCACGCAGATGTCGACCGCGTCGATGTCGGGATCGTTGATCGCGTCGCGCCAGTCGGTGGCGAAGCGCGGGATGTCGAAGGTGTGCGCGAACTCCTCGACGGCGGCGGCGTCGCGGCCGACCACCAGGTCGACCTTGGCCGACACGTCGAAGAACCGCGGGGCCGTCTGCCACGCCTGGGCGTGGATCTTCCCCATGAAGGAGTAGCCGATGAGGGCGACGCGAAGGGCAGGCTTGTGATGCATCGGATCAGACCAGTTCCGTGAGCGGGACAGGGGCGGGGCGGTCGCACGTGCTGGCGACAGGGATGGTGCGCCCCTCGTGGGCGGCGCGGATGAGCGACTCCATGACGTCGAGCACGTGGAAGGCGAGCTCGCCGGACGTGCGCGGGGCGCCGCCGGTGGCGACGAAGTCCTGCAGCGCGATGCCGCGGCCGCCGTCGACGTAGCCGCCGGCGGGCGGCAGCACGGCCCATCCGTCGGAGTCGAGCACGTTGACCTCGACGTCGCCGTCGAAGTGGTTCGGGTCGGGCACGACCATGGAGCCCGTGGTGCCGTGGATCTCGATCCGCGACGAGCGCGAGGCGACCGTGTCGAACGACATCACCAGCGTCGACAGCGCGCCCGACTCGTGCACGAGCACGCCCGTGACGTGGGTGTCGACGTTCACGGGGATGACCTCGCCGGCGCGGGCGCCGGAGCCGATCGTCCGCTCGCTGCGCACGGCGCTCGCCGCCCCGACGACCGAGACCACGGGCCCGAGCAGGGTGACCAGTGCCGACACGTAGTACGGGCCCATGTCGAACAGCGGGCCGCCGCCGGGCTGGTAGTAGAAGTCGGGGTTCGGGTGCCAGCGCTCGTGACCGGGCGTCATCATGACCGCCGTCGCGGCGATGGGGGTGCCGATGGCGCCCTCGTCGATGGCGACCCGCGCGGTCTGCGTGCCGGTGCCGAGCACGGTGTCGGGAGCGCAGCTGGCGACGAGGCCCGCCTCGGCGGCCGCGTCGAGCACCGCCCGGGCGCCCTCGATCGTCGCCGCGAGCGGCTTCTCGCCGTGCACGTGCTTGCCCGCCGCGATCGCCGCGAGGGCGATCTTGTCGTGCGCCGCGGGGATGGTGAGGTTCAGCACCAGATCGACCTCGGGGTCGGCGATGAGCTCGTCGACGCTGAGCGCGCGAGCGCCCTCGATGCGCGAGGCGACCGCCTCGGCGCGCGCCGGATCGAGATCCGCCGCCGCCACGATCCGGACGTCCGCGAGGTGCGGGAGGGTCGCCAGGTACTGCTCGACGATGTTGCCGCAGCCGACGACGCCGACCTTCAGGGGCGCCGCGCTCATCGGGCAGCCCACAGCATGCCGCGCTCGATGATGGTGCGCACGTTCGGATCCTGCAGCACATCGAGGGAGTGACCCGGCGTCGCCACGAAGATGCGGCCCTTGCCCCAGAGGCGGGTCCACACCGCGGGCGAGGTCAGCGGCCGGTGCCACGGGTGGTACGGCTGCGTCGGGTGGGTGGTGGTGGCCAGCACGTCGATCAGGTCGTCGTGCAGCACCCAGTACTGCTCGGTGTTCAGCTCGAAGTCGTCGAGGCCGGCCATGATCTCGTGCGAGCGCCCGAGGTCGGTGAGCTCGACGGTGTACGGCAGGTAGTTGTCGCGCTCGTCGCCGGGGCGCTCCTCGGGGTGGCGGCCGGGGTGCGTGGCGAACTGGCCGCCGATCAGCTGCAGGTAGTCCGAGCTGTTGCGGTACGAGTCGGCGATGCCACCGTGCCAGCCGGCCATGCCGGTGCCGTTCTCGATCGCCGTGCGCAGGCCGATCAGCTCGTCGCGCTCGATCGTGTTCATCGTGTTCGACTGCACGATGAGGTCGGTGGCGGCCATGGCCTCGGCGTCCGCGTAGACCGCGGGGCTCTCCTCCACCCGGACCTCGAAGCCATGCTCCTGCAGGAACGGGATGAACAGCTCCGTCGCCTCGACGGGGTGGTGGCCGTCCCATCCGCCGCGCACGATGAGGGCGCGGCGGCCCGTGGTCTCTTCCGGCATGAGCTCTCCTTCTCTGACGTCACTGTCTGGCGCGCACGCAGGCACGCGGGGTCGAGGGTATCGGTCGCCGGTGGCGGCGAGGGCCCCCGAGGGGCTTTTTGCGCGAAAAGCTATCCGCGCAGGGTGGGCCCCTCCAGCACCGCCCGGACGGACGGATCCTGCTCGGTGGCGAGCGCGAGGGCGAGGCCGCTCTCGAGCACGTCGTCGATGCGCACGCGGGCGCCGGTCTCGGCCGACTGCACCGCCGCCTCGACCATCGCGAGGCTGCGGAGGTTGCTTCGCGCGGACCCGGACGGTTCGCGGCCGTCCCTCACGCAGGCCAGGAACTCGGCCAGCGACGCGGCGATCTCCTCCTTCGCGGCCGGATCGATCTCGCGCTCGCGCACCTCGCCGTCGTCGACCGTCACCCGCGATCCGCCGTCCCAGGCCGCCGATCCGCGCTCCGCGCTGATCCGCCAGGATCCGTTCCACGACGTCTCGAGGCCCGGTGCGCACCAGCTGCCGGTGAACACGAAGCGCGATCCGTCGTCGAACGTGAACACGGCGTGCGCGTTGGCGTCGGCCTGGAACCACGACCACGAGGGGTTGTGCTCCTCGCAGTACACCGACACCGGATCGGCGCCGGTCACGAAGCGCGCCGCGTCGAAGGCGTGGATCGCCATGTCCACAAGCAGGACGTGGTCCATCTCCTCGCGGAACCCGCCGAAGTGCGGCGCCTTGTAGAACTCGGTCACGACCGATCCGATGGCGCCGAGCCCCGCCACTTCGTCGCGCAGGGCGTCGAGGGCGGCGTAGTAGCGGCGCGACTGGCTGATCATCAGCAGCCGGCCGTGGGCCTCGGCCGCGGCGGCCTGGCGGATGGCGTCGGCGACCGTGGGGGCGGCGGGCTTCTCGCACAGCACGGGCAGCCCCGCGGCGAGCGCCTCGACGTTGACGGGAAGGTGCGCGACGGGGACCGTGACGTTCACGACGGCGTCGGCGTCCGTCGCGGCAGCGACCTCGGCGACGCTCGTGCCCACGGCCACACCCTCGAGCCCGTGATCGGCGAGGGCCGATCGCGCGGCGTCGACGTTGAGGTCGACGAGCCCCACCAGCTCGGCGCCGGGCTCGGCGGCGATGGTGCGCAGCCAGGCGCGCCCCATCCCGCCCGCGCCGACCTGGACGATCCGGAGCGGGGCGCCCTGCAGCTGCTCAGTCGCCATTGTGCATCGCCCCGCCGTAGCCCTGGCCGTTGTAGAAGTCCTCGCGCTCGTAGCGCAGCAGGGTCGGCGTCGAGCGCTCGGGGCGCAGGGTCTTCGCCCACTCCACGCCGTTGGAGATGACCTTGCGCACCTCGGCCTGGTGGTAGACCGGGTAGTCCTGATCGCCCGGGCTGAAGTAGAAGATCTTGCCGAAGCCGCGGCGGTAGGTCATGCCGCTGCGGAACACCTCGCCGCCCGAGAAGGTCGACAGGAACACCAGCTCGTCCGGGGCGGGCACGTCGAAGAACTCGCCGTACATCTCCTGCGCCGGGATGATGAAGGGGTGCGGGATGCCCTGCGCGATGGGGTGCGTCGGGTCGACCGTCCAGACGATCTCGCGGTCGTCCTTGGAGCGCCAGCGCAGCGTGCACGTGGTGCCCATCAGCTTGCCGAAGATCTTCGACCAGTGGCCCGAGTGCAGCACAAGCAGGCCCATGCCCGCGAGGACGTGAGCGTGCACGCGCTCGACGATCTCGTCGGCGACCTCGGAGTGGGCCGCGTGGCCCCACCACACCAGCACGTCGGTCTGGGCGAGGAGCTCCTCGGTGAGGCCGTGCTCGGGGTCGTCGAGGGTCACGGTCGTGACGATCGCGCCGTCGCCGAGGTTCTCCTCGATCCCCTCCTTGATGGTGGTGTGCATGCCGTCGGGGTAGATGTCGCGCACGTTCTGCTGCACCTGCTCGTGGCGGTTCTCCCCCCACACGACGACGCGGATGGGGGATGCGGGGGCGAGCGCCGTCATGGCGTCCTCCTCTTTCTTCTCGTTATTCGATGTCGGTACGGCGGTCGGGGTCACTTGACGGCCCCGCCCATGGCGCCGGCGGCGATGTAGCGCTGCGCGACGAGCAGCAGCACGATCGCCGGGAGGGACGACAGCACGGCGGTCGCCATGACCGCGCTCCAGTTCGAGACCTGGGTGCCGAGGTAGGAGTAGATGCCGAGGGTCACCGGGCGCAGATCCTCGGTCGTGGTCAGCGTGAGCGCGAACAGGAAGTCGCTCCACGCGAACAGGAACGCGAACAGCCCGGCGGTGATCAGCGCGTTCTTCGCGATCGGCAGCGCGATCGACCAGAAGGCCCGCACGGGCCCGGCGCCGTCGACGCGGGCGGCCTCCAGGATCGACGGGTGCAGGCCCATCATGAACGCCCGCAGCACAAGGATCGCGAACGGGATCGAGTGCGACGCGTCGGCCAGGATGAGCCCGACGACCGAGTTCAGCAGCCCGAGATCGTTGTACGCGGCGTACAGCGCGTTGGCGATCACGATGCCCGGGATCATCTGGGCGATCAGGATCACCAGCAGCGCGACGCTGATCCACCGGTAGCGGAACTGCGCCAGCGCGTACGCGGCGGGAGCCGCGATCACCAGGCACACGACGACGGATCCGATCGACACGATAAGGCTGGTCAGCAGGTTGCCGCCCTGGTCGGCGAGGGCCTGCTCGTAGCCGGCGAAGCTGGGGTTCCAGGGGATCAGCCCCGCGTTGAGGGTGTTGCCGGACGGCTGCAGCGAGGTGTTCACCATCCAGTAGACGGGGAACAGCATGATCGCCAGCAGGGCGATGCCCACGACGGTCGAGAGGCGGCTGCGGGTGGAGCGGGCACGCTGACGGCGCGCGGCGCTCTGGTCGACGGTGATCAGGGCGGTGGTCATGTTCTCTCCTTCCGGATCACTCGTCGACGGCCTTGCGGTTGGACCGCAGGTAGATCAGCGCGAACACGAGCGAGAGCAGGATCAGGATGTTGCTGAAGGCCGCGCCGACGCCGAACTCGAAGTCGACGAACGACGTCTGGTAGGCCCGGATCGCGATGGTCTGGGTCGCGTTCGCCGGCCCTCCGCCCGTGAGGCCGAGGATCACGTCGAGCACCTTGAGCGTGTAGACCACGCCGAGCACAAGGACCACGCTCATCACGGGGCGGAGGTTCGGCAGCGTGATGTGCCAGAACGCCTTCCAGCCCGTCGCGCCGTCGAGGGAGGCCGCCTCGTAGAGCTCCTCCGGGATGTCCTGCAGGCCGCCGTAGAGCAGGGTGACGTTGAAGGGGATGCCGACCCAGATGTTGACGAGGATCACGGCGATCAGCGCGACATCGGGGCTGGTCAGCCACGGCACCGCGTCGAGCCCGATCGCCCCCAGCGCCTGGTTGAGGATCCCGCTGTCCTTGTCGAGGATCGCGCGCCAGGTGGCGCTCGAGACGATCAGCGGCAGCAGCCACGGCAGCAGCAGCATCGCCCGCAGGAACCCGCTGAGGGGGAACTGGCGGCGGAAGAACACCGCCAGCCCCATGCCGATGACGAACTGGCCGATGAGCGATCCGATGGTGAACAGCAGCGTGTTCGCCATCGCCGGCCAGAACAGCCCGCTGGTGACCGCCGTCACGTAGTTCTGCAGGCCGACCCAGGGGGCCTCACCCGTGAAGAAGGTCTTGGTCGTGTAGTCCTGGAACCCCATCAGGATGTTCTTGACGACCGGGTAGCCGAAGAACAGCAGGATGTAGATCGCCGCCGGCACCACGAACAGCGCCTTGATGACGTCCTCGCGGCGCAGACGCCTGCGCCGCGAGGACAGCACGGTGGTCATCGAGCTCAACCGCGCGCGGCCTGCTCGAGGGCGTCGGCCGGCGTGGCCTCGCCCGTGATCGCGAGCTGGACCGCGTTGTAGATCACCGTGGCGACGGTCGGCCACTCCTCACCGAGCTTGCCGGTGCGCGAGCGGGCATCGACGACCTGCTGCGTGAAGGCCTCCATCGAGGGCACCTTCTCGACGTAGGCGTCGACGAGCGATGTGCGGGTCGGGACCATGAAGCGGGCCTCGGCGACGGCCATCGAGTTCTCCTCGTTGGTGACGCAGCCGATGAACTCGGCCGCCTTGGCCTGGCGCGCCTCGTCTCCGGTCTCGGGGACGGTGAGGACCTCGCCACCGAGCGGCGCGACGGGCTTCTGACCCTCCTCGTTGACGGGCACCAGCACGGAGCCCCACTCGAAGTCGGTGTCGGCGAGGGCCGGGATCTGCCACGGGCCGTTGACCATCATGGCGGCCTTGCCCGCCACGAACTGATCCTTCACGTCGGCCTGCGACCAGTTCACGACGCCGCCGGAGGCCGAGCCGTCCTCCACCAGGTCGACCCAGAGCTGGAGCGCCTCGGCGACCTCGGGGGTCTGCAGATCCGTCTCGTCTCCGCCGTTGGTCCACATGAAGGGCAGGAACTGCCAGGCGCCCTCGTAGGTCGCGATCGCCGAGAACGCGATGCCGTAGCGGTCGCCCTCGGTCAGGGCGGCGGACGCGGCCTTCAGGTCGTCCCACGTCTTCGGGGGCTCGATGCCAGCCTCGTCGAGCAGCGTCTTGTTGTAGAAGATGCCGAGCGTGTTGACGGCCGGCGCGAGGCCGTAGACCTCGTCCTCGTAGGTGGCGGCGTCGAGGATGCCCTGGGCGAAGCCCTCGGTGTCGACGTCGAAGCGGCTGAGGGGCGCGAGCCCCCCGGTGGCGGCGATCTCCTGCACGTCGGGGTTGTCGAGCATCAGGATGTCCGGGAGCGTCTTGGACGACGAGCGCTGCAGGACCTTCTGGATGAGGTCCTTGCCGGGCACGGTCTCGCGCTCGATCTTCACGCCGATCTCCTCGGAGCAGGTGTCGATGACGCCCTGCATGATCGTCTTGTCGGGCTCGTTGTTCCAGTAGTCGAGCATCGTGAGCGAGTCGACCTCGCCGCCGGCGTCACCTCCCCCGGTGCCACCGCCGCCCGCGCAGGAGGCGAGGAGAAGCGGGGCCGTGGCGAGAGCTGCGACAGCCGTGAGGGTGCGGATGCGACGCATGGTGACTCCTTCGTCAGTGCGTGAGGGTGGGAAGGTCAAACGTTTAAGTTATGCGTTTAACCGCTGTGTAGGTATCGTGCATCTCACCGGCGCGGCTGTCAACACCCGATCGGGCCGAAGGGCCCACGTCGTCATACGATCAGCGGGGGAGGCTGACATGGTCACGATGCGCGACGTCGCCGAGCGCGCCGGCGTCTCGGTCGCCACGGTGTCGTTCGTCGTCAACGACAGCAAGCCCGTCCGCGAGGAGACCCGGTCGCGCGTCGAGGAGGCGATGAGGACCCTCGGGTTCCACCGCAACCCCGTCGGCGCGGCCCTCGCGCGACGCGGCCACACGCGGATCCTGGCCCTGCTGTTCCCCACCCACGAGCGCCCGCTCACCCCGACCGCCGTCGCGTTCTTCACCAGCGCCTCGCGGCGCGCGCACGAGCGCGGCTACGACCTCGTGATGTGGCCGATCGGCAACGACGCGCAGCAGGTGGCCGTGCTCGCCGGCACCGGCCTCGTCGACGGCGTGCTGCTGATGGAGGTGCAGCTCGAGGATCCCCGCGTCGACGCCCTGCGCGCCGCCGGCGTGCCGTTCGCGATGATCGGGCGCACCACCGAGCCCGGCGACATCGACTACGTCGACATCGACTTCGAGGCGACCACGCGCGAGGCGATCGCGCGCCTGCGGGGCCTCGGGCACACCGACATCGCGTTCATCGCCGGCAACGAGCCGGGATACGACCACGCGGGGCGCACCCGCGCCGAGGGGCAGTACCGCGCGACGATCGACGAGCTCGGCGGCGTGCCCACCACGATCCGGATCGACGAATCTCCCGCCGCCGGTCGCGCCCTGGGCGAGCGCTTCGCCCGCGAGCACCCGGGGGTCACCGGGGTCATCTCGCTGAACGAGCACGCGGCCGCGGGTCTGCTCACCGGCCTCGCCCACGGGGGCGCCGAGATCCCCCACGACATCAGCGTCATCTCGATGAGTACGTCGGCCTACATGGCCGAGATGGGCGAGCCGCGCCTGACCTACATGCGCGCCCCCGGCACCGAGCTCGGCGAGTGGGGCGTCGACGCCCTGCTCGAGCGCATCCTGTCGCCCGCCCACCCCCCGCAGCAGCGTCTTCTCGCCTGCGAGTACGTCCCCGGCGACACCCTCGCCCGGGCCCGCCCCGCCGCCGGCGGGGGTTGAGCGAGGGAGGAACGACCGAGTCGAAACGGGGCAACCGCCCCGCGGGGTCAGGCCGTACGACGCTGGGCCGTTTCGACTGGCTTCGCTCGCTCAACGACCGGGTGGGGGCCCAGCGCCGTACCGCGCCGTACGCGGGGCGGGGTTACCAGCGGCCGCCGTGGAGACGGCGGGTGCGCTGCTCCTGGCCGAGCTCGCCGTAGGGGTAGTCGGCCACGTGGGGCAGGCTCGCGGCGTCGAGACGGGCGCGCTGCTCGCCGGTGAGCTCGACGTCGGCGGCGGCCAGGTTGTCGTCGAGGTGGGCGAGGGTGCGGGCCCCGAGGATCACCGAGCTGACGCCCGGGCGGCCCGAGAGCCAGGCGATGGCCACGCGCCCCTGGGGCACTCCGTGCTCGGCGGCGACGGCGGCCAGCGCATCGAGCACGGCCCACGTGCGCTCCTCGGAGCGACGGCGGTCGAGGCCGTTCATCGCGCCGGGGGCGGCGTCGTGGCGGGTGCCGGCGGGCACCGTGTCGCGCGTGTACTTGCCGGTGAGCCAGCCGCCCGCGAGCGGCGACCACGGCAGCAGGCCGAGGCCGTTGAACTCGGCGGCGGGCACGACCTCCCACTCGATCTCGCGTGCCAGCAGGTTGTACTGCGGCTGGATCGACACGGGTCGCACCAGGCGCCGGAACTCGGCCACGTCGACGTAGCGCTGCAGCTGCCACGCGGTCACGTTCGAGAGGCCGACGTAGTGGATCTTCCCCGCGGCCACGGCCGAGGTCAGGAACTCGAGCTGCTCCTCGATCGAGGTGTGCGGATCCCACGAGTGCAGCTGATAGAGATCGACGGTCTCGACTCCGAGACGGGTGAGCGACGCGTCGAGCGCCTGCGCGAGGTGCTTGCGCGAGAGGCCGAGCTGGTTGGGGCCGGACCCCATCGGGAAGCGCCCCTTCGTGGCGACGACGAGGTTCTCGCGGGTCGCGGCATCGGCGCGTGCGAGCCAGCGCCCGACGATCCGCTCGCTCTCTCCGTCGGCGTAGATGTCGGCGGCGTCGATGAGATTGCCGCCGGCGGCGACGTAGCGGTCGATCATCTGGTGCGACTCGGCCTCGGGCGTCTCGCGCCCGAACGTCATGGTGCCGAGCGCGAAGGCCGAGACGGAGGCGCCCGCGGCGCCGAGGGTGCGGTACTGCATCAGGACTCCTGGGTGGTCGGGCGCGCGGCGCCGCGTTCGGCGGTCGGCCGCGGGGCGAGCGAGGCGGTCGCGCGGGTCAGCCGGTCGACGACCGTGAGCAGGCCGTCGTCCCCGCCGACGTTGCCGGCGAAGACGACGTAGGGCAACCCGGGTGCGAGGCCGTCGACGGGCCGCCAGACCGAGACGATACCGGGGAGCATGGTGCCCGCCACAACGGCGCGGCTGATGCCGAGGGCCTCGGTCGCGACGTCGGACGACGTGATGCCGCCCTTCGCGACGAGGAAGGCCGGGCGACGGCGCTCGAGCACCTCGCGCACGACGGCGACGACGGCCGCGCTGACGTCGCGCGCGATGGCGAGGCTGGCGTCGGCGTCCTCCCCGCGGCGCAGGGTGCGGCTCGTGCGGAAGACGACCGTGCCGTCCTCGAGCGCCGCGACGATCTCGTCCGCCAGCGCGCGGCGGTGATCCGGATCGGTCGGCCGCGTCGCGTCGAGCTCGACCACGCGCGGGTCGCGGGAGGCCAGCAGCCGCTCGAGCTGACGGGTGGTCATGGCGACGTGCGATCCGACGACGACGAGCCCGCCCGGGGCCGCGCCCTCCGCCGGGGCCAGCTCCAGGTCCGAGATGGGGTGGCTGGCGTGCTGACCGAGGCGCGCCCGCACGAACGAGGGCCCCGAGCGGTAGACGAACCGCTGCCCCTCGGCCTCGGCGCGCCTCACCGCCGCGGCCACCACGCGCAGGTCGTCGTCGCGCTCGGCGTCGACGGCGATCACCCGCCCGTCGTGCGCCTCGCCGAGGATCGCGCGCACACGATCCGGGCCGCCGGTGCGGATGTCGTCGATCCGGATCAGCGCGACATCCGATGCGGCGACGCGCCCGCCCGTCTGCTCCTCGACCCAGCGCGGCAGCGCCGACTCGGTGAAGCCGAAGGTGGCGTCGCGCGCGAACTCGGTCTCGCCGACCGGGGTGCGCTGCCCGTCCGCGCCGACGACGTAGTGCACGCCGTCGATCGTGATGCGGCCGGCATCGATGTACGCCGGCACCAGCAGCACGGCGTCGATCGCCTCGCCCTCCGAGAGCACGTCGGTCTCGAGCGGGAAGTGCCCGCGCAGCGTCGAGTCGCCCCGCGCCATGAACACCGGGTCGACGCCGAACTCGGCGGCGGCGCGGCGCACGTCGGCGGCGATGCGCGCCACGCGCTCCGCGGCCTCGGGCGGGCCGAGGCTGCGGGTGTTGGTGAGGATGAAGAACCCCTCGCCGCCCTGCTCGAACGCCCACCGCAGGTGATCCGGATCCGTCCGCGTCAGGACGGGGACGTCGCGAATCGTCTGGGTTCCGGTGGGGTCGTCGTCGAGGACGATCACGGGGCGGTCGGTCATGGGGTTCCTGTCGGGGGTGAGAGGTCGGCCGTGTGACGAGCTCTCCCCCGCTCGACGGGCGAGCGGGGGAGAGCGGGAGGTCAGTGCGCGAGCACCGGCTTGTCGTCGTCGAGCAGGTCGTCGGCCTTCGACTTGAAGAACTTCGTGCCGGCCATCATCGCCGCGGCGAGGAAGGCGAACACGCCGAGTGAGACGACTCCCCACACACCGCTGTCGGTCGGCATCGCCTCGTTGAAGGCGGTGCGCATCAGCGGGGCGACGAACCCGCCGAGGTTTCCGAGCGAGTTGATCAGGCCGATGCCGGCCGCGGCCGCGGTGCCCGTGAGGAACGCCGTCGGGAAGGACCAGGTGATCGGGCCGACCGAGAGGAAGCTCGCCACGGCGACCGTGATGCACAGGATGCCGAGCACCGGCTGGTTCGCGGCGCCGGCCCACGCCGATCCGAGGATGAACACACCGGTGAGGATGTAGAACGTCGCACCCCAGTTGCGGCGGCGCTTGATCGTGTTGGCCTTGTTTCCGAAGTAGTAGCAGGCGAACAGACCCACCAGCCACGGGATGCCGGTCACGAGGCCGACCTGCCAGCCGACGTCCTGGCCGATGAGGCCGGCCACCTGCTGCGGCAGGTAGAACGTCGTGCCGTACACGGCGATCTGCAGGCAGAAGTAGATGACCGTGAAGTACCAGACCTTCCAGTTCGCCATCGCGCGCCAGATGCCGGTGGGGCCGTCCTCCTGACGCACGGCGTCCTCGCGCGACATCACGTCGATGAGCGCGCGTTTCTCCTCCGCGTCGAGCCACTTGGCCTTCTGCGGGCTGTCGATCAGCAGGAAGATCGCGGCGATTCCGGCCAGGACCGCGAGCAGGCCCTCACCGAAGAACATGACCTGCCAGCCGTGCCACGGCGTGAACTGGTCGCCGAAGCTGATGAGGCCGCCGGAGAGCGGGGCGCCCAGCATCTGCGAGAACGGCTGCGCGAGGTAGAAGATCGCGAACATGCGCACGCGCACCTTGTTCGGGAACCACTCGGCGAGGAACATGATCACACCCGGGAACAGACCCGCCTCGGTCACACCGAGCAGGAACCGCAGGATGATGAACATCGTGTCGTCGGTCGTGAACGCGAAGGCGGCGGCCACAACGCCCCAGGTGATGGCGATGCGGGCGAGCCACCAGCGGGCTCCGAACTTCTTCAGCGCCAGGTTGCTCGGGATCTCGAAGATCGCGTAGCCGATGAAGAAGATGCCGGCGCCGAGCGCGAAGGCTCCGGCCGAGATGCCGCGGTCGGCCTTCAGCGCCTCCTCGGCGAAGCCGACGTTGGTGCGGTCGAGGAACGCGACGAAATACAGGATGACGAGCATCGGCATGAGGTGCCGTGTCGCTTTTCGGACGGCGCTCGCGAGCGGCTCCGTCCGCAGGGTGGCGGTGTCGGCCATGGAGGTAACTCTCCTTTGAGTCTGGCTCGGGTGGGGGTGTTCGCGGGGGCCCGGATCGACGGATCCGGGCCCGTTCTCAGTAGGCGAGGATCTGCCAGATCCCGATTCCGACGAGAACGATTCCGACGGCGAGGAAGGCCAGTCGGGACTTGCTCCAGGTGGCGATTCGCATGGGGGACTCCTCAGTGCATGTAGGTGCCGCCGTCGATGTTCAGGGTCTGGCCCGTCACATATCCGGCGTCTTCGCTGATCAGGTAGGCGATGCCGGCGGCGACGTCGCGCGGCGATCCGATGCGGGGCAGCACGCCGTCGGCGGCCATGGCCGTCTTGCGCTCCTCGGTGAGGGTGCCGCCCATGATGTCGGTGTCGATCGGGCCGGGCGCGATCGCGTTGACCGTGACGCCGAACCGGCCGAGCTCGCGGGCGACCGAGCGGGTGAAGCCGATCACGCCGGCCTTGGCCGCCGAGTAGACGGTCTTCGAGAAGGTGCCGCCGCCGCGCTGCGCCGAGATCGACGAGAGGCTGACGACGCGGCCGAGGCCGTTCGCCGTCATCGTCTCGACCGCACGCCGCGTGGCGTAGTGCACGCCGTTGAGGTTGACGCCGATGACGCGGTTCCACTCGTCGGGCGTCACCTCTAGGTACGGATCGGCCGAGGAGACGCCCGCGAGGTTCACGAGCGCCACGAGCTGCGGCATCTGCGGCTCGAGCGCGTCGAACGCGGCGCGGACCTGCGCCTCGTCGGCGACGTTCGCGCCGGCGCCCGCGGCCTTCACGCCGTGCTGCTCGGCGACCTCGGCGGCGACGGCCTGCGCGGCGGCCTCGTCGAGGTCGATGATGCCGATGCTCCAGCCGCGCTCGGCCAGGTAGTGGGCGGTGGCGCGGCCGATGCCGCGCGGCGAGGCGGCGCCGGTGAGGACGACCGTGCGCTCGGCGGGGAAGGAGCTCATGCGCCGGCCTCCGAACCCGAGTGGATGGGCGCCGGGCCGAGCTCGTCGAGCAGCTTCTGCATCGCGACGTAGGCCTTGTTGCGGTAGGCGATCAGCTCGGGCGTGCGCTCGGCGGGGACGTCGAGGAAGCCCGCGCCCGACTTGGTGCCGAGCTTGCCGGCGTCGACGAGCTCCTGCAGAGCCTTCGGGGTCGCGAAGCGCTCGGGCCAGCGGGTCTGGAGCGACTCGTAGCAGAACGCGTACACGTCAAGGCCGGCCATGTCGGCGATCGCGAAGGGGCCGAAGAACGGCAGGCGGAAGCCGAAGGTGGTGCGCACGATGGTGTCGATGTCGCTGGCCGACGCCACGCCCTCCTCGACGAGCTGCGAGGCCTCGGCGAACAGCGCGTACTGCAGGCGGTTCAGCACGAAGCCGGTCGAGTCCTTGACCCGGGCGGTCTGCTTGCCGGTGGCCCGCACGATCTCCTCGACGAACGGCAGGATCGCCTCGTCGGTTCCCTCGTGGGGGATGATCTCGACGCCCGGGATGAAGGGCGCCGGGTTCGAGAAGTGGACGCCGACGAAGCGCTCGGGGCGCTCGACCGCGGTCGCCAGCGACGCGATCAGGATCGTCGAGGTGTTCGATCCGATGACCGCGTCCGGGCGGGCGGCGGCCGAGATGCGGGCGAGGGTGGCGTGCTTGATCTCGATCTTCTCGGGCACGGCCTCCTCGATGAAGTCGGCCCCCGAGACGGCCTCCTCGATCGACTCGGCGGCGGTGATGCGCTCCTGGATCCGCTGCACGGCGTCCTCGGGGAACAGGCCGTCGGCGACGAACTGGCCGGCCTCGGTGACGAGGCGCTCGAGGTTGGAGGCGGCGACCTCGGCCGAGACGTCGGCGAGGCGGACGTCGTGGCCCGCGAGGGCGAGCACCTGGGCGATGCCGCCGCCCATGTAACCGGATCCGACGATGGCGATGGTGGTCACTGCTGACGCTCCTTGATGTTGCGGGGGATGAGGGTGCGGAGGTACTCGGCGTTCGTCGCGCACACGCCGAGCGAGTCGCCGCCGTACTGCTCCATGAGGAAGATGCCGCGGAAGCCGATCTCGTTGATCGCCTCGCGCACCAGCTGCCGGTAGTTAATGAGGCCGAGCTCCATGGAGGTCGGCACCGAGGTGGCCCACGAGCCGTCGGCCGCCTCGTCGCGCGTGTAGTTCTTCACGTGCCAGTAGTTCGTATACGGCAGGGTCTTGGCGAACATCTCGCGCCAGTCGTCGATCGGGCGGTGGAGGCGGATCAGGTTGGCGATGTCGGGGTTGATGCCGACGTTGTCGAGGCCGATGTCCTCGATGAGGCGCACCGCGCTGTCGGCGGTGCCGACGTAGGTGTCCTCGTACATCTCGAGCGACATCTGCAGGCCGACGTCGGCTGCGTGCCGGCCGAGCTCGCGCAGGCGCGTGACGGCGGCCTTCCAGACCTCGGGGTCGTCCGGATCCTTCGGGCCCTGCGTCGTCCAGAACCACAGCGCCTTGCGCTGGGCCTCGTTGAACGGCTGGTGCAGGCCGGTCGAGAACACGTCCATGCCCCACTCGGCGGCCGCGTCGATCGTGCGGTGCGCGTAGGCGAGGTTCTGCTCCTCGTGGCCCGGCCAGATGACGCTCTGGCGCTGCAGGTGCACGCTCGGGATCCGCACGCCGTGCGACTTCGCGATCGAGAGGAACTCGTCGCGGCGGGCGGGCTCGAGGTCGGCGGGGCGCACGTGGCTGTCGGCGAGCTCGGCGAGCGTGAAGCCGACCTCCTCGATCTGCTCGAACATGTCGTCCCACACCTCGGGGGCCGCGTTGTGCAGGGCCGTGCCGTCCTTGCCCACCGTGGGGAAGCCGTGAAGGCAGGTCGCGATCGGCCACCCGTCCCGGGTGTACTCGTAGGCAGTCGCCATGTGGTTGCTCCGTTGCAGTTCCGTGCGCCGTCGGTGGCGCATCCTCGATCCTATAGGATCCACGACCGGGGACGTCAAGAGGCGATTGCGCTGGACAGTGGGACGGCGCGGCGGGCCGCGCGGCGGGCCCGGGCGGGCGTGGGCCCCGGGCCGTAGAACTCGCGCCGTGCTGGGCTTGAGGTCGTCCTGGGTCGGCCATCGGCGCGTTGACTAGTCCCGCGCGGGATTCCTAGTCCAGGCGGGACTAGTGATCCCGCCGAGGACTAGTCAACGCCCAGGACGCCGGATCACCCACGACGCCGGATCACCGGACGCCGGCTCGCCCACGGCGCCGGACCACCCACGAGACCGGATCGCCCACGCGGCCGGCCGACCGCGGGTCAGCGCTCGGTGTCGTGGAGCGAGCGCTCGCGCACCTTCTCGAGGTGCCCGCGCATGCAGGCGACGGCCGCCTCGGCGTCGCCACGCTCGACGGCGTGCAGGATCGCCTCGTGCTCGGCGACGGCCTCGAGCACGTCGTCGGGGCCGGTGAGCGCGGCCTGGCGCATGCGATGCGTGAGCGCGCCGAGGCCGTCGTGCATCTCGAGCAGGTAGTGGTTGCCGGCCGCGAGGAACAGCTGCCGGTGGAACTCGCCGTCTGCGGCGAAATAGGCCTTGGTGACCTCGAGCGGCACGCCCGCCTCTGTGTGGGCCGCGACCACCTGATCCGCCGCGGCGACATGCCCCGCGTGGGCGTCGCGCAGGGCCGACACCGCGGTCGTCCCGGCGGCCACCGCGCCGCCGGCGGCGGCGCTCTCGATCACGAGGCGCGCGTCGAACAGCTGCTCGAGCTCGTCGGGGGCGAGGGGCGGGGCCACGCGATAGCCGCGCAGCGCCTCGCGCGTGACGAGCCCGGTGCGCTCGAGCTGCACCATCGCCTCGCGCACGGGCGTCGGCGAGACGTCGAGCATCCGAGCCATCGAGTCGATCGACAGGCGTGCCCCGGGCTCGACCTCGCCGGTGAGGAGCATCTCGAGGATCAGGTCGTAGACGCGGTCGCGCAGGCCGCGACGCTCGATCTCGACGACGCGCCCCAGCGGCAGGCTGCTCACCACGTGCTCCTCTCATCGGCGTCTCCGCCGTGCTCCCCCGGCACCGGATCGGCTCTCGCCTGGGCGAGGGATCCTGCTTCATCGAGGATACGGGCGAACGCCGCCGGGTCATGGGCGAAGCGGCCGAGGAAGAGGCCGTCTGCGGCATCGGCGATGCGCGCGATCAGCCCGGGCCCGGCGCTGCCTCCGTAGAGCACCGCGGAGTCGTCGGCGAGCCCCGGGCGGCGCAGCGTCTCGCGGAGCGCGCGGCACACCTCGCGGATGTGCCCGTCGCCGGCGGGCTCTGCCGCCCCGATCGCCCAGACCGGTTCGTAGGCCACGATCACCCGGCCCGAGCGCCCGGCGGCGAGCGCGGGGCCGATCGAGGCCTCGAGCTGTCGCAGCACGGCTTGGGCGGCCTCGGCGGGGGCGCCCTCGGTCTCCTCGCCGACGCAGACGAGCGGCGTCAGCCCGGCCGCGAGGATGGCGTCGACCTTGCGGGCGACATCCTCATCGGTCTCGCCGAACAGGCGCCGCCTCTCGGCGTGCCCGACCTCGACGAGGCTCACCCCGAACTCGGCGAGCTGCCGCGGGGAGACCTCCCCGGTGTAGGCGCCGTCGTCCCAGAAGACGTTCTGCGCGCCGATCCGGAGCGGACCGCCCGCGGCGAGGGCCGAGACCTCGGCGATCGAGAGGAACCCGGGGATCGCGAAGGGCTCGACGGCCCCCGCGCGCACCGCGGGATGGGTGCGGCAGAGGTCGTCGATCGCCCGCGACCACGTCATCGTGCGCTCGCGGCCGAAGTACGCCTTCAGGCTCGCGCCGATGACGAAGCGGGGCATGCGATCAGTCGCCCTCGTACGCGCAGATGTCGTTGACCTTGTCGTTCGACGCGCTCGACGGGTCGAACGTGTAGGTCAGCCACTCCTTCGCGAGGCGGCGGGCGAGCTCGATGCCCACCACCCGCTGGCCCATGCACAGGACCTGCGCGTTGTTCGAGAGCACCGAGCGCTCGACCGAGAACGAGTCGTGCGCGGTGACGGCGCGGATGCCCTTGACCTTGTTCGCCGCGATCGCGACGCCGAGTCCGGTGCCGCAGATCAGGATCGCCCGGTCGGCCTCGCCGCGCGCGACGCGCTCGGCGGCCTCGATGGCGATCTTCGGGTACGAGGTGTGGCCGTCCGCGTCGACGCCCACGTCGACGACGTCGGCCACAAGGTCGTGGGCGAGCAGGTCGGCCTTGATGACCTCCTTGTACTGGAAGCCGGCGTCGTCGCAGCCGATGATGAGGCGCAGAGCCATGGTGTCAGTCCTTACTTCGTGGCGGTCGCGCCGGTGAGGGCGCGGTGGACGGTGCGGCAGACGAGGGCGAACGACACGGCTCCCGGATCGGGGGTGCCGAGCGACTTCTCGCCGTGGGAGCGGGCGCGGCCGAGGGTGGCGACGAGATCGGCCGTGGCGCGCGCCGCGGCCTCGGAGGCCTCGGTGGCGGTGGCCCAGGCGTCGGCGAGGGGACGCCCGTCGGCGACCTCGGCGGAGAGGGTCTCGACGAACGGCACGATGGCGTCGACCATCGTCTTGTCGCCGACCTTGGCCTTGCCGAAGGCCTGGACGGCGTCGCTGGCGGCCCGGGCCCCGTCGGCGACGACCTGCGCGGAGGGCGCCGCGTCGTCGCCGAGCGCGGACCCGACGGTGCGGAGGATCTCGGCCCAGATCGCGCCCGAGGTGCCGCCGGCCTTGTCGCTCCAGGCCTCGGCGGCGTGCACGAGCACGGTCTGCGCCCCGGCGCCGCCGTCGGCGGCCGCCCGTCCGGCGTCTCGGGCCGCGCGCGATCCGCGCTGCATGCCGATGCCGTGATCGCCGTCGCCGGCGATCCGATCCATCCGTCCGAGCTCGTCGGCCGCGTCGTCGAGGGCCTGCGCGACCTCCGCGAGGCCCGCGGCGAGCGCGGATCCGAGGCGCTGGGAGGCCTCGGAGGCGGGGCCGATGGGCAGCTGCTCGTCGGCGTCGTCGACGTGCACCTCGACCCGGCGCTGCGGGGCGACGGCGCCCTTCTTGTAGCCGGGGGTGTCGGCGGGGGCCGCCCACATCCGCTCGAGCTCGTCGTCGAGCCAGAGCAGCGTCAGCGAGCATCCGGCCATGTCGAAGCTCGTGCAGAGCTCGCCGACCTCGGGCTCGACCACCGTGACGCCCGCCTCGTCGAGCAGGCGGTGCACGGTGCGGTAGACGACGAAGAGCTCGTCGCTCTTGACGCTGCCGAGACCGTTCAGGATCGGCACCACGCGGGCACCGTGGACGGTCACGTCATCGGGCAGCTCCTCGAGCAGCTTCGCGACGAACATCTCGGCCAGGCCCGCGGCCGTGGGGATGTCGACCTCGTCGATGCCGGGCTCGCCGTGGATGCCGAGCCCCACGGCCATCCGGCCCTCGGGCACGTCGAACAGCGGCGCATCGGCGCCGGGCAGCGTGCATCCGCCGAAGGCGACGCCGAACGAGCGGGTGCGGGCGTTGGCGTGGCGGGCCAGGCGCTCGACGTCGTCGAGATCGAGCCCGGCCTCGGCCGCCGCACCGGCGATCTTGAAGACCACGAGGTCGCCGGCGATGCCGCGGCGCTTCTCCTGCTGGTCGGCCGGGGCGCTCCAGATGTCGTCGGTGACGAGCACCGTGCGCACGTCGTGCCCCTCGGCGCGCAGGCGATCCTGCGCCTGGGTGAAGTGGAGGACGTCGCCGGCGTAGTTGCCGTACGACAGCAGCACCCCGCGGCCCTGGTCGGCGGCCTTCGCCACCGAGTAGACCTGGTGGGCCGACGGCGAGGCGAACAGGTTGCCCATCGCGGCGCCGTGCGCGAGGCCCGGGCCCACGAGACCGCCGAAGGCCGGGTAGTGGCCGCTGCCCCCGCCCACCACCAGCGCGACGGTGGGCTCGTCGGCCGCCGTCGAGCGGACCACCCCGCCGGGCACGCGCTGGACCCAGCGCGCCGCCGCGTCGGCGAAGCCCTCGGTCATCTCGTCGGCGAACGCCGCCGGGTCGTTGAACAGTCGCGTCATCGCGCCGCCTCCTCGTGGACGTCGTCATCCGGGTGGGTGTGAGTGAATCCTATAGGATCTTTTTAGCAGGGATTGAGGGCCCGCACTACCTCCTCCGCCACCGATTCGGGACGGGCGGATCCACCCTCGGCCTGTAGCCACCCCACAGAGATCCGCGCCCCGGAGCGCCGCACCCCACAGAATGGCGGGGTGAGTGAGACGACGGGGTTCCACATCGAGATCGGCACGCGCGACGCGAGCCCGGCCGGCGCCGAGAGCGCCGCGAGGTTCGCGGCGCAGAACGGATTCGGAGGCCTGCAGCTGACCGAGCTGCAGCACGATCCTTTCCTCGCGTGCGCCCTGGCGGCCCGCGAGGCGCAGCGGGCCGGCGCCCCGATCCGCGTGGCGACCGCGATCGCCGTGGCCTTCGCGCGCAACCCGATGACGGTGGCCGTGTCGGCCAACGACGTCCAGCTCGCCTCCGAGGGCCGCTTCGCCCTCGGCCTCGGGTCGCAGGTGCAGCCCCACATCGAGAAGCGGTTCTCGATGCCGTGGTCGGCACCGGCCCCGCGCATGCGCGAGTTCATCGGCGCCGTGCGGGCGATCTGGCGCTCGTGGGAGACGGGCGACAAGCTCGACTTCAGCGGCGAGCACTACGCGCACACGCTGATGACGCCGATGTTCATCCCCGGGCCCAACCCGCACGGCAACCCGCCGATCTGGCTCGCGGGCGTCGGCACCGCCATGACGCGCCTGGCCGGCGAGGCCGCCGACGGCTTCGTGGCCCATGCCTTCACCACCCGCGACTACCTCACCGAGGTGTCGATCCCTGCGCTGCGCGAGGGGCGCGCGAAGTCGGCCCTGACCTCGCCCGTCGACCTGATCGTGCTGCCGTTCGTGATCGTCGGATCGGATCCGTCCGCGCGCGCCGCGCAGGAGGCCGCCGTCCGCCAGCAGATCGCGTTCTACGCCTCCACCCCCTCCTACCGCCCCGTGATGGAGCTGCACGGGTGGGGCGAGGCGGCCGACGCGCTGCATGGGGCGTCGCGCCGCGGCGAGTGGCGCGAGATGGCAACGCTCGTCACCGACGACATGCTCGACGCCTTCGCCGTCGCCGGGACGCCTGCCGAGGTGCGCGCGGCGCTCGACACCCGCTTCACGGGCCTCGCGACCACGGTCTGCATCAACGCCCCCGACGCCGCGTCCCCCGACGACGTCGCCGCCCTGGCCTCCCCCGCCTGACCCCACCGCCCGCACGCGGCTACGGCGTTTCGACTCCTCGCTGCGCTCGTCGCTCAACGAGCGAGGTAGGGGCAGCGCCCGATTCAGCGGGCCGAGAAGCCCGCGAGCCAGGTGCGGTAGCCGCCGTCGAGGTTGCGGACCGGGAAGCCGTGCTGGGCGAGCAGGCGCGTGGCGAGGTGACCACGCAGGCCCACCTGGCAGTGCACCACGAGGTCGCCCGCGGGGACCTCGGCGAGGCGGTCGCGCAGTTCGTCGAGCGGCAGGTTGAGCGCCCCGGGGATGCTGCCGGCGGCGAACTCGGCGGGCGAGCGCACGTCGATCAGGGTCGCGCCGGCGTCGCGGGCGGCGCCCAGCTCGTGCCACTGCAGCGACGGCGTTGTGCCCGTGCGGACGTTCTCGGCGACGTAGCCCGCGATGTTCACGGCGTCCTTGGCCGATCCGAACTGCGGGGCGTAGGCGAGCTCGAGATGCGCCAGCTCGGCGGCGGGCAGGCCCGCGTGCATCGCTGTGGCGATCACGTCGATGCGCTTGTCGACGCCGTCGCGCCCCACGATCTGGGCGCCCAGGATCCGATCCGAGTCGGGATCGGCGATGAGCTTGATCGAGAGCGTCTCGGCACCGGGGTAGTAGCCGGCGTGCGAGGCGGGGTGCACGTGCACGACGTAGTGGGGGCGCCCGGCGGCGGCCAGCGCCTTCTCGCTCCAGCCGACCTTGGCGGCGGCGAGCCCGAAGACGCCGACGATGCCGGTGCCCAGCGCGGGACGGGCGGAGATCTCGCGCCCGGCGATGACGTCGGCCACCGAGCGGCCGTGCCGGTTGGCGAGCCCCGCCATGGTGACGAGCGCGGCGTCGCCGCCGACGAGATCCTGCTTCTCGACGCCGTCGCCCACGGCGAAGACGTCCGGATCGCTGGTGCGGTTGGTCTCGTCGACGCGGATGCCGCCGGTCTCGCCGAGCCGCAGCCCCGCCGCCTCGGCGAGCGCGGTCTCGGGGGTGACGCCCGCGGCGTCGACGACGAACGCCGCCGGGATGCGGGAGCCGTCGGTGAGCGTCACGCCATCGGCCTCGATGCTCTCGAGCGAGACCCCGAGGCGCAGGTCGACGCCCTGCGCACGGACGGCGTCGGCCAGCGGCGAGGCCATCTCGGGGTCGAGAGGAGAGAGCACCTGCGCGCCGCGCTGGACGAGCGTCACCTGGGCGTGGCGGGCCACGAGGTTCTCGACGGCCTCGAGGCCGGTGTAGCCCGCTCCGACGACGACGACCGGCGTGCGCGGGGCGCACAGGGCGGCGTCGATCGCGTCGGCGTCCTGCACCGTGCGCAGCGTGATCACGGGGATCGCCGGGCGGGTGGCGAGCGGACGGGGGCGTGCGCCGGGGGCGAGCACCAGGCGGTCGTAGGTCTCGGTGAACGAGGTGCCCGAGGGACCCGTGACCGTCACAGTCTTGCCCGCCGTGTCGATCGCGGTCACCTCGTGGCGCACGCGGACGTCGAGGCGGAACCGGCGGTGCAGCGACGCGGGCGTCTGCAGCAGCAGGGCGTCGCGCTCTTCGATGACGCCGCCGATGAAGTACGGCAGGCCGCAGTTCGCGTACGACACCTCGGGGCCGCGCTCGAAGACGACGATCCGGGCGTGCTCGTCGAGGCGGCGCAGACGCGTCGCGGCGGACATCCCGCCCGCGACGCCGCCGATGATGACGACCTTCATGGTCATGCCTCGCACCGGCAGCGCTCGTCGGCGGGGACGCCGAGCAGCGCCTGCTCGATGTGCTGGCCGCAGCCGTCCCAGGTGGGCTTGCCGCACCGGGGGCAGGTCACTCGTGCGCACATATCAGTCACTCACTTTCCGAAGAGGCGCGCGAAGAAGCCTCCGCGCGAGGTCTGGGCGTCGGCGAGCTGCGCCGGCGTGTGGGATCCGCCGCACCACTGCACGGCCGGCACCGTGCGCTTCACCGTCGCGACGTGCTGGCCGCAGCCGGCCCAGGTCGTCTTGCCGCAGACGCGGCAGGTCACTGCTCGACACATGTGCTGTCCTTCGCTGGAATCGGATACTCCCGGGGGTATCCTAGGCAATACTCCCCGGGGTATCCTGAACGTCCAGTCAGAGGAGAACAAGATGACCGACCTCGCACACGATGCCGCCGCACAGCGGAAGATCTCCAACCGGCTGCGCCGCGCCCAGGGCCAGCTCGCGGCCGTGATCGCCGCCGTCGAGGCCGATGCTCCGTGCCGCGACGTGGTCCAGCAGCTGGCCGCCGTGTCCAAGGCCCTCGACCGCGCGGGCTTCCTCGTGATCTCGACCGCGCTGAAGGACTGCCTGGGCGATCCCGACGCGGATCAGGACACCCAGACCGACGAGCTCGAGAAGCTCTTCCTCTCACTGGCCTGAGCGGCGCTGCGGTCCTACAGTGAGCGCCATGGCCACCCCCGACATCCCCGGATCGCACCCGGCCGAGCCGCACGCCGTCGGACTCTCGCAGAAGCTCAACTGGCTGCGTGCGGGAGTGCTCGGCGCGAACGACGGCATCGTCTCCACCGCCGCGGTCGCGGTCGGCGTGGCCAGCGCGGCGGCGACCGTCGCGCCCGTGCTGCTCGCCGGCGCCGCGGCCCTCGTGGGCGGCGCCATCTCGATGGCCCTCGGCGAGTACGTCTCCGTGGCCAGCCAGCGCGACAGCGAGCGCGCGCTGATCGCCAAGGAGCACGGCGAGCTGGGCGCCGACCCCGACGGCGAGCTCGCCGAGCTGACCGGGCTCTACCAGGCGCGGGGGCTCACGCCCGAGACGGCGCAGCAGGTCGCGCTCGAGCTCACCCGGCACGACGCCCTCCGCGCGCACCTGTCGGCCGAGCTCAACATCGATCCCGACGACGTCGTCAACCCGTGGCACGCGGCACTGGCCTCGGCGGTCGCCTTCACGATCGGCGCCCTGCTGCCCATGGCGACGATCCTGCTGCTGCCGGTCGAGACGCGCGTGCCCGGCACGTTCGTCGCGGTCCTGCTCGCCCTCGCCCTGACCGGATGGCTGGCGGCCTGGATCGGCGGCGCCTCGCGCGTGCGCGCGGTCGCGCGGACGGTGATCGGCGGCGCGCTCGCGCTGGGGGCGACGTTCCTCGTGGGCACCCTGTTCGGCACAACGGTCGCCTAGCGCGAGGGTGCCCCGGCGCCGGCGTCAGAGATCGAGCGGGAAGTCGCTCATGATCTCGGCCCCGTCCGCGCCCACGCGGATCATCCACTCGAGGCGGACTCCGCCGACCTCGGGGTCGTAGGCGCCGGGCTCGAGCAGGATCACCATCCCCTCCTCCAGCGGCACCTCCACCCCGGGCGAGATGGTCGGGAACTCGTGGCTGGCCGCCCCGACGCTGTGCCCGGTGTGGTGCGGGTAGGAGAAGCCGGGCATCGCCTCGCGCACCACGGCATCCAGGGCCGCGGCGGTGATGCCCGGTCGCACCGCCGCGAGGCCCGCGTCGAGCGCGCCGCGGACGGCCGCGTGCATGGCGCGCAGGCGCGGATCCGGCTCGCCCAGCACGAAGGTCGACGCGCTGTCGCCCCAGTAGCCGTCGAGGCGCGGGGCGAGGTCGGCGATCACCGGATCGCCCTCCCGCAGCACCCGGTCGGTCGCCCAGCCGACGATGGCCGCCGTCCGCTCGATGCCCGTCATGAAGTCGCCGGTGACCTCGGAGCGGTGGCCCACCGCCCGATCCCACACCGCCCGGATGTCCGCGAAGACCTCGAGCTCGGTGCGCCCGGCCCGGGCGGCCTGACGCGCCACGCGCTGGGCGGCCGAGGTCAGGTCGGCGCAGCGCTGCAGCGCGGCCCACTCGGCCGGCGTCTTCACCATGCGCGCGCGCCGCAGGGGGTCGGTGATGTCGCGCAGGTCGTGGCCCCGCTCGCGCAGCGCCTCGGCCACGGGGAGCGTGAGCGAATCGGGCTGGATGAGCACGTCGCCCCTCGCGGGCAGCGCGGCGAGCGCGGCGCGGACGCCCGAGAGATAGCGGGGGGCGAGAGGCTCGAGGCCGAGCGTGTCGTCGCCGTACTCGATGACGTGGTCGGCGCGCGAGGCGTGGGCGGCACCCGCCCGCATGCGGGGCACCACGAGCCAGGTCTCGCCGTCAGGTGCCACGAGCGCGAGGTCGGGGCCCCCGCTGACGAACGGCACGCCGAGCTCCTGCGGCACCCGCAGTCCCGTGGCGTCGAAGACCGCGTCGTATCCGCTCAGCACGGCGAACGACGCGCCCGCGGCGCGGGTGAGGCGAGCGACCCGCGCCGTCCGCTCGTCGAGGCCGGGCGCGCCGGTCCGATCCGTCTCGGGGGCCGGGTCGCCGGCGGGCAGCGTGTTCATGTCTCTCCTGGGGACGGCGCGGCGAGCCTCGATGCCCGCCGCCGTCCGGATCCTATGGGCGAGACAGCGCGGCGCGACAGTGGCGCCGCGCGTCCACGACCCCTCGACCCCGTCGCCAGGGCAGGATGGGCCCATGTCGATCCCCGCCGATGATGTCGAGATCCCGGATCGCGTGCGCGCGCTGGTCGGGACGGCCGGACTCGTGCCCATGTGGCGCAACGACCTCGGCGGGCTGACCTTCCGCGCCGGGGCGCTGTTCGTGAAGTGGGGGCCGCGGCACGGCGAGGCGTCGATGGCCGAGGAGGCCGAGCGGATCGCGTGGGCCTCCCGGTGGACCCCGGTGCCGGAGGTCCGCGATCACGGCGCGGACGACGACGAGGAGTGGCTGGTCACCTCGGCGCTGGAGGCCGAGTCGGCCGTGTCGGCGCACTGGCTCACACGACCCGAGATCGCGGTGCGGGCGATCGGCGCGGGCCTGCGGTCGCTGCACGACACCCTTCCCGTCGCCGAATGCCCCTTCGACTGGTCGGTGCCGACGCGGATCCTGCGCGCCCGCGAGCGAGGGATCGACCTGCCCGCGGAGCTGCGTGATCCGCCCCCCGTCGACCGCCTCGTTGTGTGCCACGGCGACGCGTGCGCCCCCAACACCCTGATCGACGCCGAGGGTCGCTGGGCGGCGCACGTCGATCTCGGCGCCCTCGGGATCGCCGACCGCTGGGCCGACATCGCCGTGGCGACGATGAGCCTCGAGTGGAACTTCGGCGCCGACTGGGAGCCGACGTTCTACGAGGCGTACGGGGTCGAACCGGATCCGGTGCGCGTGGACTACTACCGCGCCCTGTGGAACGCGACGTAGGCGCGAGGCAGGATCGGGGCATGGACGTCGTGAGGCAGGCCGTTCGCACCGTGCTCGCGCCGCTGACCCGGACGCGGGCGTTCCGCCGGATCGGTCCGCGTGTGCTGCCCCTCGCCGAGCGCTGGCTGCGCCGCCTGACGGGCGACCGGGTGCAGGTGTCGGGGCTCCTCGTGCCGTCGCTGACCCTCCACACGGTCGGCGCGCGGTCCGGCGAACCGCGCGCGAGCGAGCTGATGTACACCCCGGACGGACACGGATCCGCGATCGTGGCCGGCACGAACTTCGCCCGGGGCAGCCACCCCGGCTGGACGCACAACCTGATCGCCGAGCCGCGCGCCGAGATCACCGTGCGCGGCCGCCGGTTCGCGGTGGTCGCCGAGCGCATCGACACCGACCCGGTGGCCCGCGAGGCCGCCTGGGAGCGGATCCAGCGGCAGTGGCCCGGCTATCGCGCCTACGAGCGCGACTCGGGGCGCACCGTGCGCCTCTTCCGGCTGCGTCTGACGCGCCCGCTCGACGCCTGATCCGGCCGCCGCCGCGGCATGTGTCGCAATGCGTCGCCACATTTCCGGGCATGACGACGCCGATTGCCGCCCCGCTCGGCGCCGCCGTAACGTGCGAGATCTCATACCCCACTCAATCAGTAGGAGATCCCGACATGTCCTCCACCCGTCGTTCCGCCGTCGCGGGAGCCGCCCTGCTCGGCACCACGCTCGCCCTCGCCGCCTGCGCGCCGGCCGGCGGCACCGGCCAGGCGGCGGGCGACCCCGCGACCGGCTCGCAGCCCGTCACCGGCGGCACGCTCACGTTCCTCGAGTCCCAGATCCCCACCTGCCTCTACGCGGGCGGCGGCGGGTTCTACCCGAACGCGACGCTCATCAACCAGCTCGGCGACAAGCTCACCTACCAGGATCCCGAGACGCGCGAGATCACGCCCTGGCTCGCCACCGACTGGGAGGTCAACGCCGACGCCACCGAGTACGTCTTCACCCTCCGCGACGACGTCACGTTCTCGGACGGCACGCCGCTGACCGCCGAGGTCGTGGCCCTGAACTTCGATCACTTCGGCCTGGGGGACGAGGCCCTGGGCCTGACCAAGCAGGAGTTCGTGTCGAACTACGTCGCCAGCGAGGTCGTCGACGAGCACACCGTGAAGTTCACGTTCAGCGCCCCGAGCCCCGGCTTCCTGCAGGCCACCAGCGTGGTCGGCGCCACCATCGTCGCCGAGGCCACCGCCACCCTCCCGTACGAGGAGCAGTGCCAGATCGAGAACTACGTCGCCTCCGGCCCCTTCACCGTCGGCGACGTCCAGCCCGAGAAGCAGTACGACCTGGTGGCGCGCGACGACTACGACTGGGCTCCCGAGGCCGACGAGCACCAGGGCCGCGCCTACCTCGATGCGATCAGCGTCATCGTCACGCCCGAGGACAACGTCCGCATCGGCGCCCTGACCGCCGGCCAGGCCGATGCCATCCGGGCCGTCCAGGTCTACGACATCGAGAGCATCGAGGCCTCGGGCTCGACCGTCTACTACGCCCCGACCAACGGCGTGAACCCGCAGTTCGCGCTGCGCCCGGGCAACCCGATCCTCGCCGACGTCCGGGTGCGGCGGGCGCTGCAGAAGGCGACCGACGTCGAGTCGGCCGTCGAGTCGATCTTCCTCGGCAAGTTCTCGCCCGCCACCTCGGTGCTCAGCCAGGGCGCGACCGGCTACGTCGACCTGTCCGACAAGCTCGGCTACGACCTCGACGCCGCCAAGGACCTGCTCGACGAGGCCGGCTGGACCGAGGGGTCCGACGGCATCCGCGAGAAGGACGGGCACAAGCTCGAGCTCACGACCTGGCCGGGCGCGGTGTTCCCGCTCAACCAGCAGCTCGACGAGCTGGTCGCCGAGCAGTGGAAGCTGGCGGGCGTCCAGCTGAACATCGTCACCCCCGACGCCGCGACGGCCACGGCGGGCGCGAAGGATCCGATCCAGCAGCCGGTCGCGATCACCCACGTCGGTCGCGTCGATCCGGACGTCATCTGGTCGAACTTCGGCTCCGACTCGAACCGCAACGGCCTCGGCTTCACGCCCGAGACGGCCGACGCGACGCTCGACGAGATCCTCGGCGACGTGCGCGTGCTGCCCACCACCGAGGAGCGCTTCGCGAAGACCGCCGAGGCGCAGGAGTACCTGATCGACCAGGCGTACGTGATCCCGCTGTACGAGCTGCCCCAGACCTACGCCGCCCAGGCCAAGGTGCAGGGCCTCGGCTGGGAGGCCGTGGGCCGCGTCGACCTGACGGACGCCTGGATCCAGCGGTGACCTACGCGGAGAGCGGGAGGAGCGAACGATGGTCAGGTACCTGATCGGGCGGGTGCTGCAGGCGCTCCTGGTGCTCTGGATCGCCTACACGGCCACGTTCCTCCTGCTCTCCGTCCTGCCCGGCGACGGGATCATGATCAAGTTCGAGAGCCCCGAGATGGGCCTCTCCGCCGACGAGATCGCCGCGATCCGGGCCTACTACCGCGTCGACGACCCGACCGTGCTGCAGTACCTCAATGCCCTCGTCGGCCTGGTGCAGGGCGACCTCGGCTACTCGATCCAGAACGCGGTGCCGGTGCGCGAGCGCCTCGCGACGGCGATCCCGTCGACCCTGGGGGTCGCGGTTCCGGCGTTCGCGCTGGCGGCGCTCCTCGCCGCCGGCTTCGCCCTGCTGGCGGGCTTCGCCCGGTTCGCCTGGCTGCGCCGCACGATCCAGTCGATCCCCTCGGTGCTCACCTCGCTGCCGGCGTTCTGGGTCGGACTGCTGCTGATCCAGGTGTTCTCGTTCCAGCTCGGGTGGGTGCCGATGATCAACCCGGATCCCGTGCAGGCTCTGATCCTTCCGGTCATCACCCTCGCGATCCCGATCTCGGCCCCGCTCGCGCAGATCCTGCTGCGCAGCCTCGAGCAGGCACAGGGCCGACCGTTCGTGCAGGTCGTGCAGGCCAAGGGCGCCTCGCGCTGGTGGATCCTGTCGCGGCACACCGCGAAGAACGCACTGCTGCCGACGCTGACGATGGCGGGCCTGGTGTTCGCCGAGATCCTCGCCGGATCGGTCGTCACCGAGACCGTCTTCGGGCGCCCGGGAATCGGGCGGCTGATGTCCGACGCGGTCGCGTCGCAGGACCTCCCGGTGATCCAGGCGGTCGTCATCATCGCGGCGGCCCTGTTCGTCGGCGTCAACCTGCTCGTCGACCTGCTCTACCCGATCCTCGATCCGCGCCTGCGCCGCCAGTGGGCGAGCACCGAGACCCCCACGACCGCGAAGGAGGTGGCGGCATGACCGCCCAGGCCCTCGACCGCCCGGCCCCCGCCGTCCGCGTCGCGCACCGCATCGAGAAGCGGCGGCGCCCGCTGCCGTCGATCACCCTGATCCTGGCGTGGGCCGTGATCGCCGTCGTCGTCGTGTGGGCGCTCGTGCCGGAGCTGCTCGCCCCCGCCGGCCCGTACGACCCGGTCGCGCCGGGCCTGACCGGCCCGAGCCCGCTGCACCCGTTCGGCACCGACCAGGTGGGCCGCGACCAGCTCGCCCGCGTGATCTTCGGCTCGCGCGAGTCGCTCTTCGGCGCGGGCATCGCGGTGACGATCGGCCTCGGCGCCGGCGTGCTGCTCGGTGCCACCGCCGGCTCGGTGGGCGGGGTGGTCGACACCGTGCTCATGCGGGTGGTCGACGTGCTTCTCGCCGTCCCCGGCCTGCTCCTCGCCCTCACCTTCGTGGCGCTGCTGGGCACGGGCACGGTCAACACCGCGATCGCGGTGGGCATCGGCTCCATCGCCGGCTTCGCCCGCCTGGTGCGCAGCGAGGTCGTCACCGTGCGCGCGAGCGAGTACGTCGAGGCGGCATACGGCTCCGGCGGCACCTTCGCCACCGTGCTGTTCCGGCACGTCCTGCCGAACTCGCTGCTGCCCGTCGTCGCCCTGTTCGCCCTGCAGTTCGGCGGGGCGATCCTGGCGCTGTCGACCCTCGGATTCCTCGGCTACGGCGTTCAGCCGCCCGATCCGGAGTGGGGCATGATCATCGCCCAGGGCCGCAACCTGCTGGGCGCGGCGCCCTGGGTGACCGCCTTCCCCGGCCTCGTGATCCTGCTCGTGGTGCTCGCCTCCAACCGCATCAGCCAGTCGGTGGGGGTGCGTCGATGAGCGTCCTGGACATCCGCGACCTCGTCGTCGGCTACGAGACCCGCCGCGGCCGCGTGATCGCGGTCGACGGCGTCGACCTCCGGATCGAGCCGGGCGAGACCGTCGCGCTGGTCGGCGAGACGGGATCGGGCAAGACCACGGCCGCCCTCGCCTCGATCGGCCTGCTGCCCCAGGGCGCCCGGCTCCTGCGGGGCAGCGTGCAGCTCGGGCGCACCGACATCACGCACCTGCGCGGACGCCGCCTCGAGCGCCTGCTCGGCAGGGAGGTGGGGCTGATCCCGCAGGATCCGACCGCCTCGCTCGACCCGCTGAAGCCCATCGGCTGGCAGATCGGCGAGGTGCTGCGCATCCACGGCGAGCGCTCGCGCTCCCGCATCGACGGCGAGGTGCACACGCTGCTCGAGCGCGTCGGGCTGGCCGATGCCGAGCGCATCGCGCGGTCGTACCCGCACGAGCTCTCGGGCGGCCAGCGGCAGCGCGCGCTCATCGCGGGAGCGATCGCCCTGCGGCCGGCGCTGATCGTCGCCGACGAGTCGACCAGCGCCCTCGACGTCACGGTGCAGCGCAAGGTGCTCGACCTCATCGACGAGATCCGCCGCGAGGACGGCAGCGGCGTGCTGCTGGTGACCCACGACCTGGGCGTCGCCGCCGAGCGCGCCGACCGGATCGTCGTGCTGCGGCACGGCGTCGTCGAGGACGCCGGCGAGATCGACGTGATCCTCGGCGGGCGGGCGGGCGACTACACCCGCGGCCTCGTCGCCAACGCCCCCGCGCTGAATCTGCCCGAGTTCCGCCCGGTGCCGCCCGAAGCCTCCCCCACCGCACCGGAGATCGCCGTCGACGGTCTGGTCAAGCGGTTCGGCGCGCATCGCGGCAAGGCCGCGGTCGTCGCCGCCGACCACGTGTCGTTCGCGGTCGCCCCCGGCACCACCCACGCCATCGTGGGCGAATCCGGATCCGGCAAGTCGACGATCGCGCGCATCCTGATGGGGTTCGAGACGGCCACGGGCGGCCGGGCGACCGTCGCGGGTCACGAGGTCACGAGCCTGCCGCGCGAGGAGAGCCGCTCCTTCCGGCGCGCCGTGCAGTACGTGTATCAGAGCCCGTACGCGTCTCTCGATCCGGCGATGAGCGTGCTCGACATCGTCGCCGAGCCGATCGTCCGGTTCGGCCTGGCGCCGCGCCGCGAGGCGCGCACGCGCGCGGCCGAGCTGCTCGACCGCGTCGCCCTCGACGCCCGCTACCACGACCGCCGGCCCCGCGAGCTGTCCGGCGGCCAGCGACAGCGCGTCGCGATCGCCCGGGCCCTCGCGCCCGAGCCGCGGGTGCTGATCCTGGACGAGCCCGTCTCGGCGCTCGACGTGACCGTGCAGGCCCAGATCCTCGACCTCCTCGAAGAGCTGCAGCGCGAGCGCGGTCTGACCTACGTCTTCATCTCGCACGACCTCGCGGTGGTGCGCCGCCTGGCCGACACCGTCACCGTGCTGCGGCGCGGCGAGGCCGTCGAACAGGGCCCCGTGCGCGGTGTCTTCGAGGCCCCCCAGCACGAGTACACCCGCGCCCTGCTCGATGCCATCCCCCGTGTGGCGCTCGACACCTACGTGATCTGAGGTATCCCGATGACCGAACTGTCCTTCTTCACCCGCCTGCTCGACGACGTCGCGCCCGGCGAGCGCCTGCGCCTCGCGCTCGCGCAGATCGCGCACGCCGAGGCCCACGGGTTCGCCCGCGCCTGGGTCGCGCAGCACCATTTCCGCTACATCGAGGGCGGCCTGCCGTCGCCGTTCGTCTTCCTCGCGCACGCCGCGGCGCGGATCCCGCGCATCCGCCTGGCCACCGGCATCGTCACCCTGACGCTGGAGGATCCGATCCGGGTCGCCGAGGACGCCGTCGTCGCCGACCTGCTCTCGGGCGGCCGGATCGACCTCGGGCTCGGCAGCGGGGCGCGCCCCGAGTCGTTCGTGCCCTTCGGCCTCGACCCCGCGCGCAAGGCCGACGACTACCAGAGCAAGCTCGCGCGCCTGCACGCGGCGCTCGAGGGCGCTGACCTGGGCGCGGGCAACAGCCTGCACCCCTCGGGCCTCGCTCTGCGGCAGCGGATCTGGCAGGCGACGTTCTCGACGTACGGCGGCGTCTCGGCGGGCGAGAACGGCAACGCGCTGCTGCTGTCGAAGGCGCAGCCGCGCACGCCCGAGCTCGCCCACGCGACGCTCTCGGACATCCAGGTGCCGATCGTCGACGCCTACACCGCGGCCCTGCCCTCGAGCGCCACGCCGCGGATCACCGCCTCGCGCGCCGTGTTCGTCGCCGACACCACCGCCGACGCGCTCCGTCTGGCCGAGGCCGGGCTCGAGCGCATCCGCGCCCTCGCCGAGCGCAACGGCACGCGCCTCGACACGCGCTCCCCCGAGTCGATCGCCGCCACCGGCGACACGTTCGTGGGCGACCCCGACGAGGTCGCCCGACTGCTCGGGGAGGATGCAGTGCTCTCGCGCGTCGACGAGGTCGCCTTCCAGGTGCACTCGGTCGATCCGTCGCACGAGCACATCCTGCGCTCCCTCGAGCTCGCCGCCACCGAGGTCGCTCCGCGCCTCGGGTGGTCGACGAGCCGGGCACTCGCCACCGTTTGAATCCCCTCACCCCTCGGAGGTCATCCATGTCCCCTGTCCCCACCGATGTGATCGACGAGATCGCGTCCGTCCCCCCGGAGCTCGGCGCCGTGCGCCGACGCCGCCCCGATGTGCGCGAGTACGCGCAGAAGTACTTCGAGTCGATCTTCGCGCCAGTCGACGACTCGCAGTTCTCGGTGGCCGATCGCTGGCTCGTCGCCGCCTTCGCCACCCGCCTCACCGCCGACGACGAGACGGCCGAGTTCTACGCCCGGCACGCGCGCGAGGCATCGCCGGCGGCCGAGGCCGTTCTGACGGCCGCCGAGCAGTCGCTCTGGTCCGGGCCGTTCGGCCACTACGCCGAGCCCGGCCTCGCGTCCGAGAACACCGAGGGGCTGCGCCTGCTCGCCGTCGAGATCGCCGGCATCGAGCCGCGCCTGGCGGCCGCCCTCGCCCACGCGCACCTGCTCACCTACCGGCTGCGCGAGACCGACGCCGCCTCGCACGACCTCCTGCAGGACGCCGGCTGGTCGACCGACGGCATCGTCACCCTCTCGCAGCTGCTCGCGTTCCTCGCCTTCCAGCAGCGCGTCATCGCCTCGCTCACCGTCCTCAAGGAGGTCTTCGCATGACCGACACCGCCACCACCGCGCTCGGCACTCTCCGTTACGACCTGCCCCACCCGGATCGCTTCACCACCGAGCAGGTCGGGTGGGTGCCCTGGCTCGAGCCGCCGGCGAAGGACGACCTGACCGAGCGCCAGCTGACGGGCCTCGACGACGAGCGCCGCGCGAACAGCCCCTACTTCCGCCTGCTCGCGCGCGATCCGGAGCTGCTGCTCAACCGCACGAGGACCGACAAGGGCATCTTCTACAACGAGGACGCGGGGGCGCCGCGCGCGGATCGCGAGCTCGCCGCGGCGGTCGCGTCGCGGCTGAACGGCTGCGTCTTCTGCGCCTCGGTGCACGCGCGCTTCGCGGGCAAGCTCTCCCGCCGAGAGGACGATGTCGCCCGTCTCCTCGAGGAGGGGGTCGAGGCCGACCTCGGGTCGCGGTGGAACGCCGTCAAGGCCGCCGCGATCGCGCTGACGCAGACGCCGATCGCCCTGACGTCCGCCCACGTCGAGGCGCTGCGCGCCGAGGGGTTCGACGAGCTGTCGATCCTCGACGTGCTGCAGGGCGCGTCGTTCTTCAACAACGCCAACCGTCTGATGCTCACCCTCGGCCGCGCGGTGCAGCCGGGCGTCGAGCTGCCCTGACGCCTGCTGACCCCGAACGGGGCGACGACCACCCGGCCGCCGCCCCGTTCGGCGGTTCTGCGCCGCCCCCGCGCTTACGCCACCCGCGCGTTTACCCCACCCCCTCCCGCCCGCACCCCGCGCCGGGCGCCCCGGGCGCCTAAGCCCCGTCGCCGAGGATCAGGTTCCACGAGCCGGTGGCCACGGCGACGGCGACGGCGGTCGACGAGATGGCCGCGCCGGCGAGCAGCAGCGTCCACTCACGCCACGTCCACGGCGACACCCGCGCCCAGGTGCGCGGGGTCGGCGCCCCGAATCCGCGGGCCTCCATCGACGTGGCCAGCGTCGAACCGCGGCGGATCGCGAGCACGATCAGCGCGAACGCCATCCCGCCGAGCCGCCGCAGGCGCCCGGTGTCGGCGACCCCGCGCGCCCGCCGGGCGAGCTCGAGCTCGCGCCAGTCGTCGACCAGCAGCCCGACCAGGCGCAGCCCGCCGAGGGCGCCGAGCACGAACCTCGCGGGAAGGCGCACGCGCTGCGAGAGGCCGTCGGCGAGATCCGTGGGATCCACGGTGGCGAACAGCGCCACCCCGGGGAGCGCGATCGCGATGATGCGGAACACCGCCGCCATCGCGAGCGACAGCGATCCGTCGCTGATGTGCACGAACAGCCATTGGAAGTGCACCTGCCCGCTCGCCTCGCCGTAGAGCGCGATCGTCACGCCGGTCAGGGGCGCCGCGATCCACACCGGCGCGGTGCGCACCCAGAACTCGCGCCAGCGCAGCCCGGCGAGCAGCATCAGCGGCACCTCGAGGATCAGCGCGGTGACCGCCGAGACCCAGTCGACCGACAGGATCAGCGGGAACGCGATGAGCAGCCCGGCGCCGAGCTTCGCGACCGGGTTCACGCGGCCGAGGGGGCCGGATCGGGGGCGCGGCTGGAGCAGGCTCACGCGGTCGCCCCCGGGAGCGCCAGCACGCGGGCGTGCAGCGCCGCGAGCACATCGGCGTCGTGCGTGATCGCCACGACCGCGCTGCGCGGGTCGTCGCCCCGCCCGTCGCGCAGCGACGCGATGATGTCGACGAGCTCGGCCCAGGTGCGGGCGTCCTGCCCGAACGTGGGCTCGTCGAGCACCACAACGCGCGGCCTCGTCGCGAGCATCGCGGCGACGGTCAGCCGTCGCTTCTCGCCGCCCGACAGCGTGTGCGGGTTCGCCTCGGCGAGGTGCGCGAGGCGCAGTCGCTCGAGCAGCTCGTCGACGCGGGCGGCGATCTCGCCCTCCGGCAGCTTCAGCGCGCGCGGCCCGACCTCGAGCTCGCGACGCACCGAACTCGCGAGCAGCTGGTGATCCGGCGACTGCAGCACGGTGCCGATGCGCGTCAGCAGCTGGCGCGAGGTCCACCGGATCGGCGCGGGGCCGGCCCCGGCGGACAGGCTCTCGGACGCGTCGATCGCGCCGGCGGCCGGTGGCAGGAGTCCGGCGAGCGTGCGCCCGAGCGTCGACTTGCCCGCGCCGTTCGGCCCGATGATGCCGAGCACCTCTCCCGCGCGCACGACCTCGTCGACCGGCCCGGCGACGGGCGTGCCCTTCACCCGGGCGACCTCGAGCCCGCGGGCGGTGAGCAGCGTCTCGCCGGGCGCCGCGACGGGAGGCGCGGGATGGCGGGGCGGGATGCCCGGCACCCAGACCCCCCGGGCCGCCAACTCGGCCCCGCGCGTGCCCAGCACCTCGTTGGGCGTCCCGTCGGCGATGACCGCCGATCCGCCGGAGGAGGCATCCGCTCCGGACCCCAGCACGATGATCCGGTCGATCAGCGGCAGCCACACGTCGATCCGGTGCTCCACGACGACGAGCGTGGCGCCCGTGCGGTCGAGGACGCGGCCGACCGCGTCGCGCACCGACCGGGCGCCCTCGGGGTCGAGGTTCGCGGTCGGCTCGTCGAGCAGCAGCAGCCCGGGGGTCATCGCGAGGGCGCCCGCGAGGGCGAGGCGCTGCTTCTGCCCGCCCGACAGGGCGTTGGTGGGGCGGTCGAGCGGCACGCCGAGGCCGACGAGGTCGAGGGCCTCGCGCACGCGCGGCCAGATCTCCTCGCGCGGGACGCCGAGGTTCTCGCAGCCGAACGCCACGTCGTCGCCCACGCGGGCGAGCACGGCCTGCGCGTCCGGATCCTGCTGCACCAGGCCCGCACGACCGCGGACGCTGTGGGGGGCCGCGCCGTCCAGGCGCAGGTCACCCGCGTGCTCGCCCTCCTCGTCCCCGCCGAGGACGCCGGCTAGGGCGTGCAGCAGCGTGGACTTGCCGGAGCCGGATCCGCCGAGCAGCAGCACCCGCTCGCCGGGCGCGATGTCGAGGTCGATGCCGCGCGCTGCCCACTTCAGGCGCGTCGCATAGCGCCAGCCCCAGCCGCGAGCGGTGACCGCGGCCGGCGCCGGCGATGCCGGTGAGGCCACGTCAGACGCGCTTGGCGGTGGCCTGGCCGGCCGCGAAGCGGTTCAGCGCGCCCGTGGCGGCGAGCCCGCGGGTGATCGCCCACCCGCCGATGCCCGCGATGACGGCGCCCGAGAGCGTCGAGGAGGCGATGTAGACCGTCGAGAACAGCGCGTCGGCGCCGGCGTACCAGAGCACGAGGTCGTTGATGGCGCAGGCGACACCCGCTGCGGCGCCGGCGAGCAGGGCGACCGGCACGCGGAACGCGGCATAGAGGAACAGCGCGAACACCAGCTCGGCGCCGAGGCCCTGCACCAGGCCGGAGACGATGGTCAGCGGGCCCCAGACGTTGCCGATGAGCGCCGAGATCGTGGCGGCGACGAGCTCGGTGTAGAGCGCGGCGCCCGGCTTGCGGATGATCAGGCCGCCGAGGACTCCCGCAATCAGCCAGGGGCCGTTCACGAGGGCGCCGAGGCCCGGCAGGATCGCACCGAACACGGTGCTCGGGGCCTCGTAGCCGACGTTCCAGACGGCGAAGATCACCGCGCAGGCGACGGCGACGATGCTCGCGACGACGATGTCGACGATGCGCCACTGCAGGCGACGCGGGGCCGTGGCCGAAGACGTGGACTGTCCTGTTGCGGACGTGGACGTGCTCATCTTGTTCTCCTCCCTGCGCCGGCATGATCCGGATCAGGTTCGACGGTCGAAGCGCGGTTCGCTTCCTCTCAGCCCGGCTCGCCGGACTCCCGTGTGGTTGTGAATGAATTGTAGATCCGGATCGGCGAGCTCGACGACCTGCGGATCTACGGGTGGTATCCGGTTGCGCCCGGTACCGTATTCGAGTGTCCACCGACGAACTCCCCCCGCTCGGCGAGCCCGGCTCCGAGGCGAGCGCCCTCGAGCCCACTCAGGCCTTCGACGTCGCCGCGCTGATCGAGCTCGAGAAGACCGCCGGGACCGGGGCCGCCGCGGACCCGGATGCGGCCGCCGCCACCCCGGCCGATCCCGGTGCCACGCAGGCGTTCGACGTCGCCGCGCTCATCGCGCGCGAGAAGCGCGGCACCCGCCGCGCCGTCTCGGCGGCCGAGCTCGACGACGAGCCCGAGATCGACCCGCCGCTGCGTCGTTCCGGCCGCCGTGCGCGCCGCGAGGACGCGACGGTCTCGTCGCTGCTGAGGAACGCCCTCCCGGCGACCGTCGCCGCTCCCGTTGCCGCGGGCGCCCCCGCTCACACCCCGCCGGCCGCGGCACCGGCCCCCGTGCCGACGACGACCGCGGCGCTCGCCTGGGTGAGCCCCGAGACGCTCGGCACGCCCCCCGCCACCGCGGGCGCGCCCGTCATCGCCGAGCTGCTGCCGCCCGTACGCACGCGCCGCCGCGGCGCCGCCGTCGCCGCGCCCCTGATCACCGCCGCCGCGCTGGGGCTCACGTACCTCGCCGGCTGCGCGCTGTGGCCCCTCGGAGCCGTAGCCCCCACGATCAGCGAGGCGACCGTGCAGCCCGCGCCCGGCAAGCCGCTCGGGGTGACCTGGCCCCAGGACGGCACCGCCGCGGTGGGCGCCGAGGGCCTGGGCGTTGTGCCGTCCTCGAACGGCGAGCGCGCCTCCATGGCGAGCATCACCAAGGTCGTGACCGTGCTGATGATCCTCGAGAAGGCCCCGCTCGCGGCCGGGGAGGACGGCCCCTCCTACGCCTTCACCGGCGAGGATCGCGACCTCTACTGGAACTACCGCTACCAGAACGAATCGGCGCTCGACGTGCCGGTCGACGGCACGATGACCGAGCGTCAGCTGCTCGAGGGGATCCTGATCGGATCCGCCAACAACTACATCGACCGCCTCACGACCGAGCTGTGGGGCTCGAAGGATGCCTTCGTGGCCGCCGTGCCCGCCTGGCTCGAGGCGCACGGTCTGGGTGGTATCACGATGGTCGACGCGAGCGGCATCGATCCCGAGAACACCGCCACCGCCGCCGACCTCGTCAAGCTCGCCAGCCTGGCGCTGGCCGATCCGACGGTCGCGCAGATCGTGCAGATGCCGTCGTTCACCGTGCCGGGCGCCGAGGGCGAGGACGCGGTGCACGAGAACACCAACCCCCTGCTCGGCGACCCCGGTGTCGTGGGCATCAAGACCGGCACGCTGCTGGACGGCTGGCGCGAGCAGTGGAACCTGCTCACCGCGAAGGACATCACCGTCGGCCAGACCACCGTGCGCCTCTACGCCGCGGTGCTCGGGCAGCCCGACGAGGACGGCCGCGAGATGGTCAGCCGCCAGCTGCTCGACGAGGTCGAGGCCTCGCTGCAGCTGCAGCCGTCGGTACCCGACGACACCGTCGTCGCGACCGTCTCGACCGAGTGGGGAGCGGCCGCCGAGGTCGTCACCACCGAGGACGCCCAGGTCGTGCTCTGGGACAGCGGCACCGCCGCCATCGACGCCGAGTACGACGTCGACCTGGGCCTCGCCGACGGCGCCACGGTGGGAGAGCTCACCGCCACCGGCCCGTTCGACAGCACCGTGGTGCCCCTCGCGCTCTCGGGCGACGTGCCCGGCCCCACCCTGCAGTGGCGCCTCACCCACCCGCTCGACCTCCTCGGGCTGCAGTAACGCCCCGGGGCCGCGGGTGCGGGTGCGGCTGCGGCGTGGGCCGCGGGTGCGGCTGCGGGCGCGGCGTGCGGCGCGGGTGCGGGTGCGGGGGCTGCGTGTGCGGCTGTGCGGCGGGGGCGCGGCTGCGGCGTGGGCCGCGGGTGCGGCTGGGCTGTGGTGCGCGTGCGGCTGCACGACGGCGGAGATCTGCATCAACACGGACGTCCGCACGCCACTGATCCGGATCCGTGCAGATCTCCGGATCCGTGCAGGTCATTGACCCGGCGCGCGCCCAGATTCCCCGTGCCGGACCTGCACGAGGGCGGACATCTGCACCGACACGGATGACCGCACGCCGCTGACCCGAATCCGTGCAGATCTCCGCATCCGCGCAGGCCGGTGACGCCGCGCACCCAGATTCCCCGTCCCGGGCCTGCACGAGGGCGGACATCTGCACCGTCACGGACTACCGCACGCCGCTGACCCGGATCCGTGCAGATCTCCGGATACGCGCAGGCGGTGACGCTGGTTCGCCCAGGCCCGCCCGCGCAGATGGGCGCCCCTACGCGTGCCCTTCGCCGCACGCGGCAGGCCGCGCCTGCACGGAAGCGGACATCTGCACGGTCGCGGACGACCGCACGCGGCCGATCCGAATCCGCGCAGATCTCCGGATCCGCGCAGGCCGGTGACCCGGCGACGGCACGCCACCCGGCGGGGGTTCCGCGCGCCGGGCGTGCACGAAGGCGAACATCTGCACCGTCACGGACGACCGCACGCCGCTGACCCGGATGCGTGCAGATCTCCGGATCCGCGCAGGCCGTGAAAGGGGCGCGCTGAGCGAACAAGCCCAGGATGTCTCAGGAGCGGGCGAGGTGCAGTCCCTGCGCGATCGCGGTGAGGATCAGATCCTGCACCGTCGCCCAGTCGTCCAGGATCTGCCAGTGACCGATGCGGATCACCGTGTAGCCGCGCAGACGCAGTCGCGCGTCGTGCTCGTTGTCGGCGAGGCGCTGGCGGTCGACGTGCGTGCCGCCGTCGATCTGGATCACGAGCCGCTCGCCGACGAGGAGATCGACGGGCCGCCCGAGCAGCACGACCTGTCGCCGGATCGGCACGCCCAGGCGAAGTCGGCGCAGCCGCCAGTCGACGATGCTCTCGCCGCCGGCGTCTGCGAAGGGCTTCGCGTCGGCGAGCATCCGGCGGGCGTCGGGCGGGAGCCGCAGCCCGCGGAGCACCTCGGGGTCGATCAGCTCCTTGCGGAGCGCCGATTCCCACGCGGCCAGGCTCCGCTCGTAGGGCTGGCATGTCGCGACGAGCACCAAGGCGTTGAGGAGGGTGTCCTCAAGGGCGTCCGGATCGCGCGGCTGGGCGGGTGTCGCCCAGTGCACCTGGGCGGTGGTCGTGCGGGCCAGCGTCGCGTGGGGCGCCGCAGCGACGTGGACGGTGCTCACCGGCAGCGCCCACACCTCGCGGCGGCGGAGCAGGGTGACGCAGCTGAGATGGGCGCCGAGCTGCGCCGCGGATCGCAGTTCGGCGTCGATGCCCGGCAGAGCGAACCACCCGTTTCGCACGCGCTCGACGACGCCGGATCGGATCGCCGCCGCGAGGTGATGACGCGTGACGCCACGCTCGCGCAGCGTCCGGTATCGGCCGACGCCGCCCAGTTCCTCGAGTGCCCGCACAGGATGCATTCCCCGAGCGTGCCCGCGCTCCCATGGCCCCGCCGCGTTATCCACAGCCCTGCGATCCGACACCGCCGATCTGCCCCCTGCGGACGAGTCTCCCGTGGCCGAACGGAACCACGCCGCCATCGACACGGCCGCGCGCAGACAACCGCGATCCGGCAGTCGTACGCTTCTGCACCTCTACGGAGATCCGCATAGTCACGGATGGAAACGACGCATCGATCCGGGTGCGTGCAGATCCCCGCAAGGGTGCAGCGCCAGTGCGTACGCGGCGCGCGCGGACGACCGCATGCCAGCGACCCGGCATCACCTGCACCCCGACGGAGATCTGCGCGGTCGCGGGCCGAAACAACGCATCGATCCGGGTGCGTGCAGATCCCCGCAAGGGTGCAGCGCCACGCGGCGGGCCTTCCGGCACGCAGCACCCGCCCGGACAATCGCAGCCCACGCCCGCTCGGCACCTGCACGGCAATGGAGATCCACACAATCGCCGACCGAAACGAGGGCAGTCGCATCCGGTGCTCGGCCAGCTCCTGCACCTTCGCGGGGATCTGCACCGTCACGGACCGAAACGATGCATCCATCCGGGGCCGTGCAGATCCCCGTGGGGGTGCAGGTCAACGCGGCAACCGGCGCGGCGCCGGCGCGCGGACGATCGCACGCTCGCGGCCGGGCGGCACCTGCACGGCGACGGGGATCCGCACGGTCACGGGCCGAAACCGGCGCGACGGCCCGAATCCGTGCAGATCTTCGTAAGCGTGCACGTCGAGCCGTACCCGCCCGACGCCCGACCGGCCGCGCCCGCCCGGCGCCCGCGGCGCGGTGCGGTGCCGCACCCGCGACGCCCGTACCGCCCGACGCCCGTGGCGGCCCGGCGCGGCGCCGCACCCGCCGGGCGCCGCACCCGCGGGGCCCACCCCACACACGAAAAGGGCGGCCCCAGACGGGGCCGCCCTTCCGTGTGCCGGGGCTCAGGCCTGCTCGGCCTCGGCCGGGGCGCCGGCCGGGGCGCCGGCTGCGGCGGGGAGGTCGATGGCGCCGGTGGCGGTGGCGAGCTCCTGGGACACGGCAGCGTCGATGTCGACGGCGGCGTGCTCGAACTGCGACTGGTACAGGCGCCAGTAGGCGCCCTCTCGGCCGATCAGCTCGTCGTGGGTGCCCTGCTCGACGATGTCGCCGTGCTCCATGACGAGGATCAGGTCGGCATCGCGGATCGTCGACAGACGGTGCGCGATGACGAACGACGTGCGGCCCTCGCGCAGCGCGGCCATGGCGTGCTGCAGCAGCTGCTCGGTGCGGGTGTCGACCGAGCTGGTCGCCTCGTCCAGGATCAGCACCGTCGGCTGCGACACGAACGCGCGGGCGATCGTGATCAGCTGGCGCTCGCCGGCCGAGACGTTGGCCGCGTCCTCCTCGAGGACGGTGTCGTAGCCGTCGGGCAGCGTGTGGACGAACCGGTCGACGTAGGTCGCCTTGGCGGCCGCGACGACCTCGTCGTCGGTGGCGTCCTGGCGGCCGTAGCGGATGTTGTCGCGGATCGTGCCCGAGAAGAGCCACGGATCCTGCAGCACCATGCCGGCGCGCTCGCGCACGTCGTAGCGGGTCATCTTCGAGATGTCCTGCCCGTCGAGCAGGATCTCCCCGCCGTCGAGCTCGTAGAACCGCATGATGAGGTTCACGAGCGTCGTCTTGCCGGCGCCGGTCGGGCCCACGATGGCCACGGTCTGGCCGGGCTCGACGCGGAACGACAGGTCGCGGATCAGCGGCTGCTCGGGGTTGTACGAGAACGCGACGTTCCGGAACTCGATCACGCCGCGCCCCGCCGGGGCCTTCGCGGCATCGGACGCGTCGGCGCCCTGCTCGGGCTCGTCGAGGATCTCGAACACGCGCTCGGCCGAGGCCGTGCCCGACATGACCGCGCTGGTCATGCCGCCCAGCTGCATCAGCGGCTGCGTGAACTGCTGCGAGTACTGGACGAACGCCTGCACGTCGCCGATGCGCAGCTGACCCGAGGCGACCATCAGGCCACCGAGCACGGCGATGCCGGCGTAGGTGAGCGATCCGATGAACTGCACGCCCGGCATCATCAGGCCCGAGAAGAACTGGGCCTTGAACGCGGCGTCGTACAGCTCGTCGTTCTCGACGCCGAAGGCGTCCTCGTTCGACTTCTCACGGCCGTACACCTTGACCAGCGCGTGACCCGAGAAGGCCTCCTCGACGCGCGAGTTCAGGCGACCGACCTTGGCCCACTGGGACTGGAACGCCCGCTGCGAGCGCGGGCCGATCACGCCGAAGATCACGGCCATCAGCGGCAGGGCGACCAGGGCCACCAGCGCCAGCTGCCACGAGATCGAGAACATCATGACGAGCACACCCACAACGGTGAGCACCGCGGTGACCGCGCCCGACAGCGACTGCTGCAGGGTCTGGGTCATGTTGTCGATGTCGTTGGTGACGCGGGAGATCAGCTCGCCGCGCTGCACCTTGTCGAAGTACGCCAGCGGCAGGCGGTGGATCTTCGCCTCGACCCGCTCGCGCACGCGCCACATGGTCTTCACCATGATCACGTTGATGACGTAGCCCTGGATCCACTGCAGGAAGGCCGAGACCACGTACAGGATCAGGACCCAGCGGATCACCTCGCCGAGGGCGGCGAAGTCGATGCCGGCCCCGATCTCGAAGTGCTGCATGGCGGCGATCGTGTTGGCGAAATCGGTCTGGCCCGCCTGGCGCAGCATCTCGACGACCTGCTCCTGGGTCGTCCCCGCGGGGATGCCCTGGGCCGCGAGCATGTTCGACATAAAGCCCTCGAACACGATGTTCGTGGCCTCGCCGAGCACCTTCGGGCCGATGATCGACAGCACCACACCGGCGGCGCCGAGCACCATAACGAGGGCGAAGACCCACTTGTACGGGCCGAGAAGCCCGATGAAGCGGACGAAGCTGCGCCGGAAGTCCTTGGCCTTGCCGGGCGCGAACCCGCTGCCGGGGCCGCCGCCCTGCTGGCGCGCCTGCTCGCCGAGCTCGGCCTCGATGCGGGCCTGCTCGTCCTGATCGTTCTCGACGGAGGTCATCGCTTGGCTCCCAGCTGCGAGTCGACGATCTCGCGGTACGTGTCGTTGCTCGCGAGGAGCTCCTCGTGGGTGCCGATGCCGGCCATGCGCCCGCCGTCGAGCACCACGATCCGGTCGGCCTCGGTGATCGTCGAGACGCGCTGGGCGACGACGATCTTGGTGACCTCGGGCAGCTCGCGCCACAGCGCCTGCCGCAGGCGGGCGTCGGTGGTGAGGTCGAGAGCCGAGAACGAGTCGTCGAAGACCAGCACGCTCGGGCGGCTGACGATCGCGCGGGCGATCGCGAGCCGCTGGCGCTGGCCACCCGACACGTTCGTGCCGCCCTGGGCGATCGGCTCGTCGAGGCCCTGCGGCTTCTCGCGGACGAAGTCGGCGGCCTGGGCGATCGAGAGCGCGGCCCACAGCTCGTCGTCCGTGGCGTCCTCGCGGCCGAAGCGCAGGTTCGAGGCGATGGTGCCGTTGAAGAGGAACGGACGCTGCGGCACCAGGCCGATGCCGGCCCACAGCGCCTCGAGGTCGGCCTCGCGCACCTCGACGCCGTGCACCTTGACCGAGCCGCCGGTGGCGTCGAACAGGCGCGGGATCAGGTTGATCAGCGTCGACTTGCCGGCGCCGGTGGATCCGACGATGGCGACGGTCTCGCCGGGGGCCGCGCGGAAGGAGATGCCCTCGATGACCGGGGCGTCGGCGCCGGGGTAGGTGAAGGACACGTCCTGCAGGACGACCTCGCCCGGGTTCGGCATGGTCGACACGGCGTTCTCGGGGCGCTTCAGCGAGCTCTCGACCGCCAGCACCTCGCCCACGCGATCGGCCGAGACGGCCGCGCGCGGGATCATGATCGTCATGAACGTCGCCATCATGACGCCGCCCAGGATCTGACCGACGTACTGCATGAAGGCGAACAGCGTGCCGATCTCGACGTTGCCGGCGTCGACCTCGATCGCGCCGAACCACACAACGGCGATGACCGTGACGTTCAGCACCAGCGTGACGACGGGGAACATCAGCACGAACAGCGAGCCGACCTGACGACCCACGAGAGCGATCTCGTCGTTGGCGCCGCGGAAGCGCTGCTCCTCGATGCGCTCGCGCACGAACGCGCGCACCACGCGCACACCCGTGAGCTGCTCGCGCATCACGCGGTTGATGGCGTCGAGCTTCGCCTGCATGGCGCGGAAGCCCGGGACCATGCGCGAGATGATCAGGCCGGCGACGATCAGCAGGACCGGCACGGCGACGCCGATGATCCAGCTGAGCCCGACGTCCTGGCGCAGCGCCATGATGATGCCGCCGATGGCGAGCATCGGCGCCTGCACCAGCATGGTGGCGCCCATCATGGCGAGCATCTGCACCTGCTGGACGTCGTTCGTGTTGCGCGTGATCAGCGATCCGGCGCCGAACTGCGACACCTCGCGCTCTGAGAACGAGCTGACCTTCTGGAACACATCGCGGCGGATGTCGCGGCCCACCGCCATGGCGGACTTCGCGGCGGCCGCGGTGGCGATGATGGACGCCACGATCTGGCCGAACGAGACGGCCAGCATGATGAGACCGGTCTGGACGATGAAGTCGGTGTCGCCCTGCGCGACGCCCTTGTCGATGATGTCGGCGTTGAGCGAGGGCAGATACAGGGCGGCCATCACGGACGCGAACTGGAAGAGCAGGACCGCGGCCAGAAGCCACTTGTACTGCAGGAGATATCGGAACAGGAGTCTGCCGAGCAAGAGGGCCTCCAGGAGAACTCCCTCGCGCGGGTGCGCGCGAGGACGGATCGACTCTGCCACCAGCCACGGACATTCCACTAGCCGGGAGATCACGTGTCCGCTGGGGGCGAAATGCGCGCGCGCTCGGCGACGCCCCCGGGCGGGGCCGTTCGGCGGCGAGACGATCACGAACGGCCACGCTCGCGACGGCTCCGCGCGCGATCCCCGGCAGGCCAGTACGCTCGCGGGATGCACGATGCGCAGACCCCGCCGATGGGGTGGAACAGCTGGGACAGCTACGGCACGACGGTCACCGAGGCGGAGGTGCTGGCCAACGCCGAGTTCATGGCGACGCATCTGGCCGACGCCGGCTGGGACACAGTCGTGATCGACATCGACTGGTCGGATCCGACGGCCCGCTCGCACGGCTACAACGCGGACGCTCCGCTCGCGATCGACGAGTGGGGCCGCCTGATCCCCGACTCCTCGCGCTTCCCGTCGTCTGCCGACGGATCGGGTTTCACTCGGATCGCGGAGCGCGTGCACGCGCTCGGGCTGAAGCTCGGCATCCACATCATGCGCGGGATCCCGCGGATCGCGGTCGACCGCGCCCTGCCGATCCTCGGCGGCGAGGGCGCGACCGCAGCGGACCTGGGTGACGCCGCGAACGTGTGCGAGTGGAACCCCGACATGCTCGGCCTCGACCACACGCACCCGGCCGCGCGCGCCTACATGGACTCGATCGCCGCGCTGTATGCCGAATGGGGCATCGACTTCCTGAAGGCCGACGACATGCTCTGGCCGTACCAGGCCGCCGACGTCGAGGCGCTGTCCGCCGCGGTGGCCCGGACCGGTCGCGACATCGCGATCAGCCTGAGCCCCGGGCGCGATCTCTCGCTCACGCGGGTGGATCACCTGCGCGAGCACGCGACGATGTGGCGGATCTGCGACGACCTCTGGGACCGCTGGCCCGATGTGCTCGCGAACTTCTCGCGTTTCGCGCGCTGGGCGCCGTTCGCCGGCCCCGAGGGCTGGCCCGACGGCGACATGCTGCCGCTCGGCCGCATCGGCATCCGGGCCGAGCGGGGCGAGCCCCGCGACGACGGCCTCACCCCCGACGAGCGGATCACCCTGCTCACGCTGTGGATCATCGCCCGCTCGCCCCTGATGGTGGGCGGGGACCTGCCGACCTCGGATCCCTCGGTGATCGCGCTGCTGCGCAACCGCGAGGCCATGGCGGTGCTGCGCGACGCCCGCTCCCCGCGCGAGGTGCTGCGAGAGGACCCGCTGATCCTGTGGGCGGCGGACGGGGCCGACGGCGAGCGCTATGCCGCGGCGTTCAACGTGGGCGAGGAGGAACTGCGCACCGTGATCGACGGCGGGCAGCTGGGCCTCCCGGCCGAGGGGACGCTGCGCGAGGTGTGGAGCGGAAACGACGTCGCCCTGGCGCACACGGCCGCGCGCGGGGTGGCCCCGGGTGCCGCGGCGATCGAGGTCGCCCTCCCCGCGCACGGGGCGCGCCTGTGGCGGTGGGACGCGCACGCGCCCGCCTCGCGCGCCTGAGCGCATCGCGCCGTCGGCCGGAAAGGTACCGTCGATCCGTGTCCCCCGATCCGCGCGCCCCTCGTGTCGATCCGCTGCGGGAGCGCTCCGTCATCCTGAACCAGCTCCTGCTGGGTCTGGTCGTGCTGCTCACGACGCTGCTGCTGCTCGCGACCGGGCTGGATGTGGGGATGGAGGCGCTCGTCGTCGGCGTCCTCGGCATCTTCATCGCCAGCCTGCTGGCGGTGGTGGTGCGGTGGGAGCGCCTTCCCGTCATCGCGATGCTCGTGGTGCCCGCGCTGGACGCCGTGTCGGTGGCCTTCCTGCAGGTGTCGCATCCGCACGGCGGGCTCGTGCTGCTGTGGGTGTTCCCGGTGCTGTGGATCTCGCTGACGTTCGGCACCGGGGTGACCGTCCTCTCGGTGGGCGGGCTCATCGCGGTCTACCTCGCGCTGTTCGCCCGCGACTCCGCCGAGTTCGAGGTGCGATCCGCCCTGCTGCCGCTGATGCTGGCGTCGCTCGCGGTCTTCGGTCAGGTGATGGCCCGGCGGCAGAGCGCCCAGCGCGCGCTGCTGGCCCGCCAGTCGCACACGCTGAAGGATGCGTTCGAGCTCGCGCGCGATCAGGAGGCGCTCGTCAGCGAGGTGCTGCAGGCGATCGACTTCGGTGTGACCCGGATCGGCGCCGACGGCCGGATCGCGGTGACGAACGAGGCGCACGAGCGCCTGCACGGCGCGCCCGACGCACCGCTCTTCCACCCCGACGGCGTCACGCCCGTCACCGCCGAGGACCGGCCGCTGGCCCGTGCGGCGCGGGGTGAGGCGTTCGACGACGCCGAGTACTGGCACGGGGGTCTCGGCAGCGAGCGGCGTGCGCTGCAGGTGTCGTCGCGCCGCCTCCCGGACGACCGCGGCGGCAGCATGGTCGTCGTCTCACGCGACGTCACCGCCGAGCGCACGGCGCTGCGCGCTCGCGACGACCTCGTCACCTCGGTGTCGCACGAGCTGCGCACGCCGCTCACCTCGATCCTGGGGTACCTCGACCTGACGCTGGACGATCCGGCCCTTCCCGCCTCGTCGCGCAGCGGCATCGAGGTGGCCGAGCGCAACGCGCAGCGCCTCTACGCCCTGGTGGACGACCTGCTCACCGCATCGGCGGCGGGCACCGCCCCGGTCGAGCCGCTGCGGCGCGCGATCATCGACCTGGGCTCCGTGGCCGGGCAGGCGGTCGAGGCCGCCGCTCCCCGTGCCGCCGAGCGCCGCATCGTGATCGACGTCTCGGCAATCGCCCCCACGCCGGCGTTCGCGGATGCCGCGCGGGTGCGACAGGTGGTCGACAACCTGCTCTCCAACGCGATCAAGTACGGCCACGACGACGGACGCATCTGGATCTCCTGCCGCCCGGTCGGCGGGCGCGCGGAGCTCTCCGTGCGCGATGACGGGCCCGGGATCCCCGCCGCGGCGCGGCCGCTGGTGTTCGAGAGGTTCTTCCGCGCCGACGCCGTCCGCCGCTCCGGTGTGCACGGCAGCGGGCTGGGTCTCGCGATCAGCCGCGACATCGTGCGCGCGCACGGCGGAGACATCACCCTGACCTCCGAGGTCGGCTCCGGCACGACGTTCTCGGTCGCCCTGCCCGCGCGCGGCGGCGCGGACCAGGAGGAGGCCCGGTGAACGCGCTGGATCCGTACACGCTGTCGCTGGCGACGACTCTCGTGGTGCTGACGTCCGGGGTCGTGTTCCTGCTCGAGACCGTTGTGCGGCGCGGGAGCGCGCCGGGGCGCTTCTGGGCCGCGTCCTTCCTCGCGGGGATCCTGACCGCCCTCTGCTACACGGCCTGGACGCTGCGCCCCGAGGTGTGGCTCGCGGTCGCCGTGGGCAACGCCGCGTTCGTCGCGCAGATGGGGCTGATGTGGCTGGGCTGCCGGATCTGCAGCCGACCGCTCTCGCGGGGTGCCCGGTTCGCCGTGGTCGCGGGCGCGCTCGCCGCCTTCGGCGCCGCGGCGCTCGAGCACGAGGTCGGCACCTGGGCCGGTGCGGGGATGATGCTCGCGGGGATCGGCGTCTTCGCCGCGCTCGGGGCCGTCGAGACGCGTCGTGGGCTGCTGCGCGACGAGTTCGCCGCCTGGGGGCTCACCTTCGTCCTCGGCGCCGCCGCGCTGTACTACGCCGCGCGCACCGTGGCGTTCCTCGTCGCCGGTCCGGGCTCCGCCCCGTTCGCCGACTGGTTCGGCACGGCGATGACATCGCTCGTGACGATCGCGCTCACGATCGTCGGCGCGGTGACGACCTCGGTGCTGCGCGCCTCGTTCGACGACCGCTCGAGTCGCCGGTCGGGCCTCGCCGCCGCGGAGGACGCCGTCCTGCTGCCGGCCGAGACGCTGCTGGCCGCGCTCGACGACGTCACGACCCGCGCCGAGCGCACGCAGGAGCCGATCGCGCTCATCGCCCTGCGGGTCGCCGGAGTGGACGAGCTCGGCGCGGCCTTCGGACAGGCGGCGGCGGAGCGCATCGACGAGACCTGGCGCGCGGCCGTGCACCGCAACGCCCCGCCGACGACCCTCGTCGGCGAGCTGGACGGATCCACGGCCGGCGTGCTGATGCGCGCGGCCAGCCGGAGCGACGCGGCACGGCCCGCCGAGGCGCTGAGGCAGTGCCTGCTGGACGATCTCGTCGCGCTCCCGGACGGGGTGCTGCCGGACATCGGCGTCGGCATCGCGCTGAGCCGCGATGTCGGCTACGACGCGCGGGCCCTGCGGGACGCGGCGTGCGACGCGGCGGCGGCGGATCCGCGGGTCATGCAGGGGTGAGCCGGTAGCCGACGCCGCGGACCGTCTCGATCCATCGCGGCTCGGTCGCCGATTCGCCGAGCTTCCGCCGCAGGTTGGCCATGTGCACCTCGACCGCGCGCAGGTCGTGCTCGCTGACGTAGTCACTGTGGCGTTCGCCGCGGATCGCGAGCGACAGCTGCTGCTTGGACAGCACCCGGCGCCCCGAGCCCATCAGCTCGCACAGGAGGTCGAACTCGCTGCGGGTGAGGTCGAGCGACTCGCCCTCGACCATCACGGTGCGCTGCTCGGCCTGCAGCCGCAGCCCGGCGTGCTCGAGCCACGGATCCTCGGCGGGAGGAGCGTGCACGGGCGCCGGCGCGGCCGCGACGCCGGCGTGGATCCGCGGGCGGCGCAGCATCGCCTCGATCCGCGCGCGCAGCTCGCGCGGCCGGAAGGGCTTGACGATGTAGTCGTCCGCACCGGCCTGCAGGCCCTGGAGCACGTCGATCTCCTCCGAGCGCGCGCTGATCATGACCAGATACGTCGCGCTGATCTCGCGCAGCCGGCGCGCCGTCTCGAAGCCGTCCATGCCGGGCATGCTCACATCCAGCGTCGTCACGACCGGGTCGGCCTCGCGGACGAGCGCGATGCCGTCGGCGCCGGTCGACGCCGAGCGCACGGAGAACCCACCCTGGATCAGCACCTCCGAGATGAGGGCGCGGATGTCGGGATCGTCCTCGATGACGACGGCGAGATGCGGATCCACCACAGCGGCTCCTCCCGTGGTGCGGTGGTGCGAATGATGCCGTCACGATATCGCAGGAGACACGCCGTCCATGACCACCGACGGCCCGCCGCAATCGATCTCTGATCAGGACTTGCCTGTTTGCATCATTTGCAGGGGAGGTGCCATCCGGAATTCCCCGCCGGATAGGCCGCGAACACGAAATCGCGGGGGTGGTCGCTCGAGACGTAGCGGGTGTCGCCCGTGGTCCCGCGCAGCACATAGGCGGTCGAGCTCCCCGGAACCGGCGTCGCCTGGACGCGGCTGAACGTCACCGTCTGCCCCTTCAGGCTGGCGCCGCACACGTGGTCGGCGAGGTCGACGGTGAGCTCCCACGGCACGTTCCAGTCGCTGTCGGAGCGGATCGACACCTGCAGCTGGACGTCCCAGTCGGAGCTGCCCGGCACCACCGACACGCTCGCGGCGTACCGCGCGGGATCCACGGGCGGCTCTGGCACGTTCTGCGCGCAGTAGCCCATGTCGGATCGGGTCTGCCCGGGGGCGAGCACCGTGTCGCCGGCGGGGCCGCCGATGGTCCACCGGTGGGTGCGCGCGTCGAACGACGTGGTGGTGAAGCCCCACTGGCTCGAGAACGCGCCCGGGCTTGTCGGGTCGAGCCCCCAGAGCGGCTCCAGGGAGGTGTCGAAGGCGAGCTTCCAGGTCACCGGGGCCTTCGACGTGTTCGTGACCGCGAAGACGTGGCAGAACGTCAGCCCGTTGGTGTGGTTGCGCGTGGGCGCGTAGGCGTAGCTGAGGCGCTTGTCGAGGTCGATCGCGTCGAGGGCGGTGCCGCCGCGCTGCGCGAGCTGGCCCGACGCCATGCTGATCGCCGGCGCCGAATGCGCCGAGTCGAGGCGCTGCGGCGCCGACAGCAGCACCGAGAACGACGTGACGGCGGCCGCCCGCGGCCACTCGGCACGAGGCCGGCCCGCGCGCGGATCGATGACCACGCTCGGGAACGTCTCGCCGACCCCCGCCGGGTCGGTGACGACGCGCACGGGCGCACCGGGATCGGACGAGATCAGCCCGCCGAAGCGCGCGGGGGCCGACCCGCTGTTCCCGCGCAGGGCCACGTCGACGCGCTCGCCGACGAGCCCGGCGGCCGTGGCGCCGCGCGGCACGTCGACCGTGATCTGGCTGAGCACGGCGACGCCGTCCTCCAGCGTTGTGGCGACGCTGACCCGCGGAGCGCGCGCGGCGTCGCGCACGCCCCCGGCGTAGGCGGCGAGCGCCGTGCGCACCTCGCCCAGACCGCTGCCGGTGGAGACGGGCTCGACGCCGATGCCGTCGACGGACACGGCCACGGTGTCGATCTGCGCGAAGGGCAGCCGACCGCAGGCCGCGAACTCACGCTGCCCGAAGAGCACCTCGGCCGTCGATGCGACGGGCGTGGTGCGCACCTCGCAGGGGGCGACGCCGTCCGAGGCGGCACCCGCGACCGTGAGCTTGACCTCATCGCCGGCCGCGAACGGGTGCTCCTCGGCGCGCACCCGCACCGCGGCGACGTCCCACGAGTCGCCCCGCGGCTCCCCGGTCCATTCGAGTGTGACGGCGGGCACGTGCGAGGTCGAGGCGCCGGCCGACCCGAGGGTGTCCGAGTCCAGACCCCCCAGCGTCGATGCCGAGGCGGTGACGACGCCGGCGCCGCCGACGAGCGCCGCGATCGCGGCGAACGCGAGCGGGCGCCGTCGGGGTGCGCGAGCACGGCGGGCGGCTCCCCAGCCGCCCGCCGCTCGTGTCACGGCGGCCGCGGCTCCCCAGCCACGACCGTCGCCTGACCGCCGTGTCACCGGCGGTCGTCTTCAGGGTCGGCCTCTGGCCGACGAGGTTCCCGGTCGTCGCCCCACAGCAGAAGCGTGACGACGGAGCCCAGCGCGAGTGCGAGCAGCCACGGCGAGCCACCGGGCGCGAACCAGGCTCCCGCCTCGGGCACACGCAGCACGGCTCGGCCGAGGATGTCCCGGGTTCCGAACGCCCAGGCGTCCGGCTCCGCGTTGCTGTCGCCGCGGCTGGTGTAGCGCGTCTCGCCCTCGACCGACGTCTCGCTCACGATCCGGTGGATGACGCGACTGCCCGCCGCGGTCTCGCCCTCCGGGATCCGGTAGGAGACGACGTCTCCGACGGCATAGGACGGCTGGCGCAAGGAGATCACGAGATCGCCGCCGGCGAATGTCGGCTCCATCGAGCGGCCGTCGACGACCGTGAGGCCCGTGAGGCCACCGAACTGCGCGGGCCAGAGCGCGACGATCGCGAGGGCCAGCACCAGCCAGCCCAGCGCGCGCCGGACGCGCCGGGCGCCGTGGCGCGTCCGCGCGTCGCGGCGCGCGGACGGCGCGGGGGCTGCGGCGACCGCCTGATCGGGGGCGGCCGCCGGATCGCTCAGCAGAGTCACCGCCGGGACTCGGGCCGGGTCAGCCGGCCGGGGTGGTGGAGGCGGCGTCGACCGCGTTGCCGTCGATCAGCACGGCGACGCCCGTGATCGAGGCGGCCGGGATCGACTGGCCCGACCAGGTCACCGCGGGCTCGGCGGCGGTGAGCGTCTTGCCCAGCTCGACGAGCGCGTCGTCGACCGCGCCGTCGCCCAGGACCGCCAGCTTGATCTCGGCGCCGGCCGGGATCTTCTCGCCGGCGTTCGTCGTCAGCGTGACGCTGGTCACCTGGTAGGCGTCGCCGACGAAGGCGGTGTCCCAGGCGACGTTCACTCCCTCCGAGAGGACCGAGCCCATCGGGGCGGTGTCGGCGCCGATGGTCTGAGCGGTGGCACCGCCGAGGGTGCTCGCCGATGCGCTGACGGCGGCCGCGACGGCGACTCCGGCCAGCACGGCGACGATCTTCCGCTTATGGGTGCGTCGGGGCGTGGAGGTGTTCATGGGGGCTCCTCTGAGCGCGATGACGCGCGCGCCCGGGGGCGCGTCGCGATTGGGGTAGAGGCGGGGGTCGGAATCGGGTTACCGGGGCGCCGCGCACGCGCGTCACCACCCTGCCTCCGCTCAGAGTAGGCGTCGGCACTCAACGCACGATCAAGCGATCCCTAAGGCATGCTCTGGATTTCGCGTGCGGGCACCCCGCCCGCCGGAAAGAGCGTGCTCAGAGCGCGATCGGCGCGTGGCTCGTGAGCAGCCCGACATCGGCGAGGAAGCGCTCCAGCGCGATGGTGGCGACGCCCGTGGCGACCGAGTTGCCGCGGACGGTCGAGACCTCGACCTGCAGATCGAGGGACGAGTTGCCCGGTGCCTGCGTGCGGATGTGCTCGCGGGTGGCGGGCAGCAGCCAGTCGCCGAGGGCCCACGTCGTCCACCCGGTCAGCGTGACCAGCTCCGGGTTCACGATCGCGACGAGGTCGGCCAGCGCGGATCCGAGGTAGTACGCCGTGCGGTCGATCGTGGCGCTGACGGCCGGATCCGGATCCGGCCCGGTCATCGCCTCGGCCATCGCCGCGATGAAGTCGCGCTGCAGCGTCAGGTCGGCCAGCGGATGCGACGGGTGGATCTCGCGCAGCGTCTGCTGGATGCCGGGGGCCCCGATGTACGCCTCGACGCAGCCGCGCCGGCCGCACCGGCACTCGCGCCCGTCGAGCACCAGCAGCGAGTGGCCCCACTCGCCGGCCGAGTTCGTCGCGCCGCGCAGGATGCGCCCCTCGAGCACGATGCCCGCACCCACACCGGTGCCGAGGTTGACGGTGGCCATGCTCGACGCGAAGCGCCCGCTCCCGAGCCACAGCTCGGCCGTGGCCATCACCTTCAGCGGGTTGTCGATCACCAGCGGCAGCCCCACGCGCTCGCGCAGGTGGTCGAGCTCGACCTTGTGCCATGCCCAGTGCGGGACGACGACCGAGACGCCGGAGGGCCCCTGCACGAGCCCGGGCAGCGCGACGCCGACGCCGAGGACGGCCTCGCGCTCGACCCCGGTCTCGGCGAGCACCCGGTCGAGCACTCCGCCGATCCCCTCGACGATCGAGTTCGGATCCGTCACGTGCTCGTCGCGCTGCTCCTCGACCGAGGCGAGCTGGTTGAGCGCGGCGTCGAAGATCACCGCGCGGACATAGGTCTCGGCGACGTCGATGCCCACGACACGACCGCGGTCGGCGTTCATCACGAGGGTGGCCGTGGGCCGCCCGACCCGGTTGGCGGTGAGCCGCGTCTCGGCGACGATCCCGGAGGCGGTGAGCTCGGCCACCACGGTCGCGACGGTGGCCGCCGAGAGGCCGGTGGTGTGCACCAGCTCGTTGCGCGTCGTCTCGCCCGCCGACAGCACCGCGTGCAGGACGTCGAGCCGCGACTCGCTGCGGATGTCGCGCGACGTGCGTCGCGGCCCGTTCATGTTCACTCCAGCGCCGGTGCGGGGGCGCAGACGAGGTCCGTCTGCGGCAGGCCGGGCGCCGTCAGCGCCACGTTCACCGTCGCGCCCCTCTCGGGGCGGACGAAGGCCACCAGCCGTCCTTCGTGCGAGCGGCGGGTCGAATCAGCATAAGACGACGGATCGCCCAGGTCGCCGCTGTCGAGCCCGATCAGCTCCCCTCCGCGAACGGATACCGAGATCGGGAGATCCTGGGCCGCCCGTCGCCCGTGGGCGTCGAGCAGCTCGACCTCGATCTGCAGCGCGCCCCCGAGGTCGATGCCCGCGGCGGAGCAGGCCGCGACGGCGGAGGCGGGGGCCTGCCACGGGACGGCATCGAGCCGGGCCGCCGGGCCGCGGCGGTGCAGCTCGTCGCGCAGCTCGGCCCCGTCGCGCAGCGCCACGGCCTCGAGCGGCCCGGCGGAGGCGGCGACCCGGCCGCGCCAGAGGCCGTGGTCGTCGTCCCATTCGATCGGGACGTCCGCGCCGCCCGCGGTCACCCGCACCGATGGGGCGTTCGTGAACACCAGCACCTCGACGTCGGCGCCCTCGTTGTACTCCCAGGCGCGGGTGATCGGGGGGTTCCACAGCGTCCGCTCGCCCTCGGCCCACGGCCGCGTCGCGAGGTGCAGCACGGGCTCATCCGACCACCAGCTGCGGCGCAGGTGCCAGGTCGGCTTCTCGAAGCCGGCGATCGTCAGGATCCCGGCGGGGGACCCGTGCACGGGCCAGCCGCGCGCCTCGCCGAGATAGTCGATGCCCGTCCAGAGGAACTGCCCGGAGATCCACTCGTTGTCGATCACCGCGCGCCAGGCGCGGTACGTGTGCCCGTTCTCGCTGCCGACGAACGGCTTGTGCGGCAGGTGAGCGTGGTCGGCCTCGTACAGGTGCTCCTTGTAGTTGTAGCCGACCAGGTCGAGCGGCTCGAGCAGACCGGTCTGCCGCGACAGCTCGGGAAACGCCGCCGCGAAGGTGACGGGACGGGTCGGATCGGCGCGCCGCACGATGGCGGCCAGGCGGGTGGCGATCGTGGTGAGCCGCCGGATGTCGGGGCGACTGGGGTCGTACTGCCGCTCGGCCGCGGGCTTGGACGCGTCGTTGTTGCCGGTCATCTCGGCGAACAGCGGGCTGGCGTAGGGGTCGTTCGGGTAGTCGACCTCGTTGCCGATGCTCCAGGCGATGACAGAGGGGTGGTGCCGGTGGGCCTCGATCATGGCGGCGAGATCGCGCTCGTGCCATTCGGGGAAGTCGTGCGCCGCGCCGTCGTGACGCGGCGGGTAGACGTTGTGGCCCTGCCACCACTTGTTCTTCGGGTTCTCCCATTCGTCGAAGGCCTCGTCGATCACGAAGAACCCCAGGGCGTCGCACAGCGCATACAGCTCGGGCGCGTGCGGGTTGTGCGCCATGCGGATCGCGTTGCAGCCGGCGCGCTTCAGCGACAGCAGCCGTCGCAGCCACACGACCGGCGGCACCGCCACGCCCCAGGCCCCGGCGTCCTCGTGCAGGCAGACGCCCTTCAGCGTGCGGGGTGAGCCGTTGATCGAGAAGCCCCGATCCGGATCGAAGACGAAGGTGCGAAGGCCCACCACCGTGCGGTGCTCGGATCGGGCCGGCTCGCCCCCGGCGTCCCAGGTCAGCGTCGTCGTCAGCTCATAGAGGTGGGGGGCGTCGTCCGACCAGAGATCCGCCCCGGGCACCGCCCCCTCGGCGACCGTCTCGGCGGATCCGTCCGCGGCGATGGCCGCGCCCGCCGCGAGCGCGGTCACGGATCCGCGGCTCAGCGAGCGCAGCGCATGCGTGACCTCGACGTCCGCGTCGACCGCCGAGGCGAGGGACGCCGCGATCCGCACGCGCGCTGTCGCCCCCTCGACCGACAGGGTCTCGAAGGCGAGCGAGGTGAGGCGCACGGCCTCGTGCACCTCGAGCTCGACCCGGCGGGTGAGGCCCGAGCCGTTGTACCAGCGCGCGTCGGAGATGTCGGTGTGGTCGATGCGCACGCTGACGACGAGGTCGTCGTCGGGGCGGTACCCCACGATCTCGGTGACGTCGAACGAGAAGGCGGCATGCCCCGACGGACGCCCGCCGAGGTGGTAGCCGTTCACCCAGACGTCGGCGTTCTTGTATGCGCCGTGGAACACCAGCCGGAGGTGCCGGCCCTCGAGCGGCCCCGCCTCGGACAGCGGGACGTGGGCGCGATACCAGCCGATGCCTCCCGGCAGGTAGCCGGTGCCGCTGGATGCCTCGGGGGTGAAGCCCTGCTCGATGCTCCAGTCGTGGGGCACCGCGACCTCGCGCCAGGCGGTGTCGTCGAAGCCCTTCTTCCACGCGTCGCGCTCGTCTCCGAGGAGGAACGCCCAGCGGCTGATGTCGTGTGAGCGCATGGCGCGATCCTTACTCGGTCGTGAGGGCGGCGACGTGGTCGGCGTCGCGGATGTACGGGGCGAAGATGCGCGAGAACAGCGTGCCGGTGACGACCGCGATCGCCCCGAACAGCACCGCGAACCACAGCAGGCCGTAGACCGTCACCGCCGGGTAGAAGACGGTGATGATCACCGGCAGCGCGTTCAGCGCGATGACCGCGAGCGAGACGAACGGATGCTTCCACGACAGCAGCCGCGCGTTGCGCAGCACCGTGCCGACCCGGTCGTCGAAGGTCGCGAGGTACGGGAAGGCGAACAGGGCGATGAGCACGAGCTGGAACGTCAGCACGAACCACACGGCGAGCAGCACGAGCTGGACGATCGCGTCGAGGCCGGCGGTGGTCACCACGGCCCACCACGCGGCCAGCACGCCACCCATCCCCGCGATGACGAGCCCCAGGATCGTGGCGGCCCGCCCGTTCGCGCGGAAGGCCCGGAAGTAGTCGCCCGAGACCGACTCGCACCGGCCCGATCCGATCCGCATCGCGGTGAAGTGCAGGGCCGTGACGCTCGCCCCGAGCGTGACGACCGGGATCGAGGTGGCCACGAACAGCAGGTTCAGGATCATCACATCGGCGATGCGCGTCAGCGCCCGCATGAGGGCGGAGTCGGCGGCGAAGATCATGGGGTCCTCTCTGTTCACGGGGGTGGTGGTGTCTCGACGCGCTGCGCTCGCCCGGCGGACGGGGGCGTGGCCCCGCGGTGGCCGAGCGAGCGAGCGCGTCGAGACGGCGGGGGGCTACTTCAGGTCGCGCGCCTCGGCCCAGGCGTCCATGTCGGCCTGGATCGATGCGCGGGCGTCCTCGTAGCCGGCGTCCTTGAGCTTCTGACGCATCTCGGCGACGGCGGCCGCCGGGTCATCGAACTTGCCGAACTGCAGCTGCGGGATGTACTCGGAGAGCACACCGCCCATGGCCGCCAGCGTCGGGTCGATCATGTCCTTGTTGATGATCAGCGTCGAGTACGGGTAGTCCTTCGCGTCGGCGTCGAGGGCGGCGTAGATCTCGTCCTTGTTCGGCGCATCGGTGATCTTGGCGGGCTCGTACTCGTCCATGCGACCGGCCCAGAAGTTCGAGCCGAGCGCGTCGGTCGACGAGTCGTAGCCCTCGGGGTAGCCGAGCTTCCCGTCGGCGTCCATGACGTAGTCCTCGCCCTCGATGCCGAAGTTCAGCAGCATGTAGTCGGTCTCGTCGTTGCGGATGAGGTCGTAGACCTGCAGCGCCTTCTCGGGGTGCTGCGAGTTGGCGCTGACGGCCATTGCGCCGTGCGTGAAGATGTCGCGGAAGTAGTTGCCGTTCTCCTTGCCCCACCAGAAGAACTTGGGGTCGGATCCGGGCTGCTTCTTCTCCATGTTGTCGACGATCTGCGTCACGAACGTCTGCGTGTGGTGCTGGTCGGCGCCCGTCAGACCCGCGTAGAACTCCTCGCGGGTCTGGCCGTCGTAGTTCAGCGCGTCCTCGCGCCAGACGCCGATCTCGTTCCACTCCTTGGCGAGCTCGGCCGCCTCGATGAGCGCATCGCCCTCCATGTACCAGGACGTCACCGTGTACGGGTCGTCCTCGGTGGTCTGGAACGGGTAGTTGATGCCGGCCGAGATCTGCTGGATGGTCTGGAAGTCGGTGTGGCCCTGCAGGTAGCCGGTGAGGGCGGCCTCGTTGGTCAGCGAGACGTCCCACGGGTACGCCTCGGGCTTGTTGTCCTTGACCCACTGGAAGTACGTCGTGAAGTCCTCGAACTTCTCGATCTCGCCGTTCTCGAAGCCGGCCTCCTTCGCCCAGTCGCCGCGGTACATGAACCCGTGGTTGGTCCACTGCGTGTAGTTGTCCTCGGGGATGAAGTAGATCTGCCCGTCGTCGAGCTTCGTCAGATCCCAGTGGTCGTCGGCGCCGACCTGCTCCCAGGTCTTCGGCGCGTTCTCCTGCAGCATCTCCTCGGTGAGAGGCAGGAACGCGCCCTTCTCCGCGTTCTCCCATGCGAACAGCCAGTCGGTCGCCGTGGTGATGAGGTCGATCGACGAGTCGCCCGACAGCAGCTGCACGTTGTACTGCGTCTGCCAGTCGGCCCACTCGACGTAGAACAGGTCGAGCTTGGCGTTTGCCTGCTCGACGAGGTTCTTGTTGAGCTCGTCGAGCATGGCCTCGAGGCGGCCGTTGGTGGGCTTGTCTCCGAGGACGAGCATGGTGATCTCGGTGGGGGCGCCGCCGTCACCGCCGCCCTCCTCTCCGCCTTCTGCGGCGGTGCAGCCGGCGAGGGTGCCGGCCGTCAGGCCGAGCGCGATGAACGCGACCCCGGCCTTCCTGATGGTGCTGTTCACGTGAGGCTCCTTTGACTCATGGGGTGGGGGATTGCGCGGGTCGGGTCAGCCCTTGACGGCGCCGACCGTGATGCCGCTGACGAAGTACTTCTGGACGAACGGATAGAGCAGGACGATCGGCCCGGTGGCGACGACGGCGCTGGCCATCTTGAGGGTGTTGCTGGGCAGCTCGGTCCAGCTGACGTTGCTGCCGGCGACCGAGTTCTTGAGGGCGTTGGCCGTGTTGATGATGTTGTAGAGGTGGTACTGGAGCGGCTTGAACTCGACCGTCGACCCCAGATAGAGCGACGACAGGTACCACTCGTTCCAGTAGCCCAGCGCGAGGAACAGGCCGACGGTGGCGAGCGCGGGCTTCATCATCGGCAGGCTCAGCTGCCAGAAGATGCGGAAGTCGCCGGCGCCGTCGACCTTGCCGGACTCGACGATCTCGTAGGGCACCGTGCGCATGAAGTTCTTCATCAGGATGATCAGCCACGGCGTCATCAGCAGCTGCAGGAAGACCGCCAGATAGCTGCCCCGCAACCCGAGGTCGCGGGCGATCCAGAGGTAGGTGGGGGCGAGGCCCGCCGAGAACAGTGTCGTGAAGTAGATGAAGAACGAGATGCCGTTGCGGAACGGGAAGTCCTGCCGGAACAGCGCGTACCCGGTCATCGAGATGACGAGCAGGCCGATCGCCGTCCCGAACACCGTCATCAGGATCGTCACCGCATACGACCCGATGATCTGCCGCGGGGCCTTGAAGATGTACGAGTACGCCTCGAACGTGAACCCCTTGGGCAGCAGGCCGAAGCCCGTCTTCATGATCTCGGACTCGCTCGAGAACGACGCCGACAGGATCAGGACGAACGGCAGCGCGCAGAAGAGCGCGAACAGCGAGACCGTGATGTACGAGATCGTCCGCAGGGTCCAGTCGCTGCGGTCGAGCTTGATCCGGCGGGGCGGGTTGTTGCGACGCCCCTTGCCGTCGGCGGTGGTGACCAGCTCGGTCACCGTGACGATGCGCGCCGTCTTGTCGGTCGCGCGGATTCCGACGTCAGAAGAGTGCATAGTCCTTGTTGATCCTTCGCACGATCCCGTTGGCCAGCATCACGAGCGCGAAGCCGAACAGCGACTGGTAGAGGCCGACCGCTGTCGACGACGTGAAGTTGTTCTGGGCGAGGATCATCCGGTAGACGGAGGTCTCGATGATGTCGGTGGCCTGGAACAGTGCCGCGTTGTTGCCCACGAGGTTCCAGAACAGGCCGAAGTTGCCTCGCATGATGCCGCCCAGCGAGAACAGCAGCAGGATGATGAACGTCGGCTTGAGGCTCGGCAGGATGATGTACCGGATGCGCTGCCAGGCGTTCGCGCCGTCGATCGCGGCGGCCTCGAACAGGCCCCGGTCGATGCCCATGATCGCGGCGAAGTAGACGATCGACCCGTATCCGGTCGACTGCCATAGGTGCACCAGGATGATGATGATCGGCCAGGCGCCGGCGGTCGAGTAGATCTTGATCGGGTCTCCGCCGGTCTGCTCGATGAGGGCGTTCAGGGCGCCGGTGTCGTAGTTGAGCAGGTTGAACGCGATCACGCCGACCAGCACCACCGAGATGAAGTACGGCAGGAACATCACGGCCTGCGTGATCTTCTTGAAGTACTTCATGCGGATCTCGTTGAGCATGATCGCCAGCGCGATCTGCAGGATGTTGCCCAGCACGATGAACGCCAGGTTGTACAGGATGGTGTTGCGCGTGAGCAGCCACAGCTGGCCCGACTTGATCAGGAACTCGAAGTTCTTGAAGCCGACGAACGGGCTGCCGAAGATGCCGTCGCGGTAGTTGAAGTTCGTGAAGGCGATCCACGACCCCGGCAGCGGGGCGTAGCTGAACACGAGGAAGAAGATCACCGCCGGCACGCACATCAGCAGCAGCACCCGGCTGTCGCGGATCTGCCGCCAGGCGCGCCCCTTCCTGTGGGGTGGCTTCACGCGTGCGACCTTCTCGGTCGCAGCATCGATCCCGGTCATCCTCCGCCTCTCTGCGGTTGTGCGCGGGCCTCATCGCCTGCGCCGCCAGGTTGATTCGGCAGTAAAACTAACCCTTGGATTTATGCCGGGTCAACGGTCTGAGCGGTTGTGAGCGATTCGGGCCGCGGCGACCGGGTGCCGCGGGGGGCGGGTCACTCCTCGCGCCAGCCCAGACGCAGGCCCGAGACGAAGCGGGCGGTGGGGTCGGCGGCGGGGTCGAGCTCGAGCACGCGCAGCTCGTTGGCGCCCGCGCGCAGCACCGCGGCGGGGACGTAGAGGGTCTCGGTGGGGCCCGATGACCAGTAGCGCCCGAGCAGCACGCCGTTGACCCGCACGTAGCCCTTGCCCCAGCCGGCGGTGGACAGGAACAGGTCGGTCGGCTCGTCGAGGTCGAAGGCCCCGACCAGGGCGCTGCCGCGGGGGCCATCGGCCGTGGCGACGTCGATCGGGGTGGCGGTCCAGCCCTCGAGGGGCGAGCCGCCCAGCGTCGGAGCGCCGATCAGCCCCTTCGCCTCACCCAGCGCGGGGCCGTAGTTCACCCGGCCCTGATCCTCGACCAGCACCTCGAGCTGGCGGCCCGGGGGCAGCTCCGCCGCACGCTGGTGCAGCGAGCGGAACAGCGTCGCCACGGGCACGCCGTCGACGCGGACCCACGCGGCATCGCGCACCTCGTCGAACGCGAGCAGCGCGGGCCCCTGAGCGAACCGATCCGGATCCAGGTCTGTGGCGTAGAGCACGAGGGCGGAGGTGTGCCCCAGCGCGTCGAAGGTGGGGGGAGCGGCACAGACCTCGGCGTCGGCGGCCGGGGCGGGCAGCCAGCCGCGCCCGCGCTCGAGGGCGACCTCGAACTCCGGGGCGGGCCGAGGGGCGCCCGGCAGGTCGGCCGGCACCGGGGCGTATCTCGCGATGACCTCGCGGAACGCGTGGAACTTCGCGGTCGGCGCCCCCGCCTCATCGAGCGGGGCGTCGTAGTCGTACGAGGTGGTGATCGGCAGGTAGCGCCCCTTGTGGTTGGCGCCGTTGGTGAGCCCGAAGTTCGTGCCGCCGTGGAACATGTAGATGTTCACCGAGGCTCCCGCCGCCAGCAGCGCGTCGAGCTCGGCGGCGGCCTCCTCCACCGAGGTCGTGTGGTGCACACCGCCCCACCAGTCGAACCAGCCGTCCCAGAACTCCGAGCACATCAGCGGGCCCCTCGGCTGATGCTCGCGCAGGGTCGCGAGGCGCTCCCCGACGCGCGATCCGAAGGATCCGGTCGAGTGCAGCCCCGGCAGCGATCCGTCGCGCAGCATCTGCGGCTGCGGCTGGTCGACGGTGGTGAGCGGCACCGTGATGCCGGCGTCGCGGGTGATCCGCACGAGCTCCTCGAGGTAGGCCTTGTCGTCGCCGTAGGCCCCGTACTCGTTCTCGATCTGCACGAGGATCACCGATCCGCCGTGGTCGATCTGACGGGGGGCCACGATGTCGTACACGTGGCGCAGGAAGCCCTCGACCTCCGCCAGGTAGGTCGGCTCGCTGCGCCGCAGGCCCACCCCCGGCAGCCCGGTGAGCCAGGTGGGCAGCCCGCCGTTGTGCCACTCGGCGCAGATGTACGGGCCGGGGCGGACGATCGCGTGCATGCCCTCCGCGGCCACGAGGTCGAGGAAGCGCCCGAGGTCGTTCCATCCCGTCGCGTCCCACTCCCCGCGCACCGGCTCGTGGGCGTTCCAGGCCACGTACGTCTCGATCGTGTTGAGCCCCATCAGCCGCGCCTTGCGGATGCGGTCCGCCCACTGCCCGGGGTGGACCCGGAAGTAGTGGATCGCCCCGGACAGCACCCGGAACGGCTCGCCGTCCCGCAGGAAGTCGCTCTCGCCGATCTCGAACCGCGGCATCCATCCCCCTCGGATAGTTTCCCTGATGGTCAGATTAATGCCGGGCGGGCCGGCTCAGCCGCACGCGGCCGCGGCGAACCCGAGCGCGGTCGACGAGCCGCCGACGGTGGCGATCACCTCGCCGGCCGGGATCTGCGCCTTGTGCGTCGCGAAGACCGCCGAGTCCGACGCCCCCGCCGCCACACCGCGCAGCACCCGCGTGCCGGAGGTGCCCGTGAACGAGATGTCCCTCGGCGCATCGGCGTCGTTGCGGGCGCTCACCACGACCTGCACCTTGCCCGCGATGCACCGCGTGGTGACGGCCGGCGCGAGGTCGCGATCGACGGAGCCCGCCGCCAGCGCCGGGATCTTCAGGTACGAACCCGGGGTGGCGAAGGTCACGCGGATCGCCGAGGCGAGCACGGCGTCGAAGGCGACCGTCGTCGGCAGCCCGTTGGCCGCGGGCACCACGTCGCGGGCCGTGGTGGGATGCCACGTGCCCTGCGCGTCGCGGTACTCGACGCCCACGCCGGCGATCCGCCCCTCGATGTTCACGAATCCGACGCGATCGACCACCTGCGCCGTCGCGGGCTCGATCGTCAGGGCCGCCTCGTTCTGGAGCGCACTGCCCGACCACGTCGACCACGAGGTGGCCGTGCGTCCGTCGCAGGCGTTCGCCGCGGGCATCGTCTCCCACTCGGTCTGGTGGAAGGTCGCCGTCACCGTTGTGCCGTCGGCCGAGCACACATCCGCGGGGGCCGCGGGGCCCCACAGCTGCACCTCCGACACCGACTGCCAGGTGCGCGTGGCGGTGGCGAGCTTCACGCGCACGCCCGCGGTCGCGGGGATCTCGGAGACATCCAGCGTCGCGACGGGCGCCGCAGACGCGGGATCCTGCGCCAGCTCGACGCTCACCCCGCTCGAGACCCACGCACCGGCGGCATCGAGGTACTCGGCCGTCACGGCGGAGGGCCAGGTGGCCCCCGCGCCGTCCTTGTAGGTGCGCACCACGACCTCGTCCACCTCGCGGGCGAGCGGCCACGCGAACGACAGCCAGCTGCTCTGCGGGTACGCGCCGCCGGAGACCCAGTCGTCCCAGCCCTTGCGCGCGAGGTCGCCGTCGATCACGGTGCCCGCGAGCGAGGCGCGGCTCGAGGCGCCGACGAGCGCGTCGCCCGCGAGGTTCACGATGCCGGGTGTGCTCACATCGATCGTGCGGGTGAAGGTGCGGCCGGCCGTGAACTGCGCATCGGCGGCGAGGGTGCCGACGATCCGCTGCGGCCCTCGATCGGCGAAGGAGGTCGCACTCCACGTGACCGCGACGTCGGTCGTCACGCCGTCCACCTCGACCGGCACGGTGGCGGGCAGCTGCCCCGCGAAGTCCTCTCGCGGCAGCACGGTGTCCGGCAGGCCGTCGTCGACGACCGACCAGATGCGCGTTCCCCGGCCCTTGTCGTCCCAGTACGAGGCATCCCATCCGGATCCCCAGCGCGCCGGATCCTCGGTGGCGGGGTTGCGCATCTCGGCGCGACCGTTCTCGCCGATGGTGATCGGCAGCCAGACATAGGTCGAGTTCGCGGCGCCGGAGTTCCACCGGTCGCCCATGTAGACGAAGCGCCCGTCGCCGAGGTCGAGGACGTTCGTCGACTGCGAGCCGAAGGTCGTGCGGCGCGTGTCGCCGATCGACAGCAGGCCGTCGCCGCCCTCGGGCACCGAGCTGTAGGCGATGTCCTCGTTCGCGTCGCCGGCCTCGACGCCGCGGATCCACGTGCCGAGCATGTGGTCCGCCGTGTAGTAGGTCTGCGCGTTGGGCGCCCATCCCGTCGCCCCGGAGGCGACGACGTAGTACCGGCCGCCGTGCGTGAAGACCGCCGGCGCCTCGAGCACGCCGCACTCCCGCACGATCTGGAAGTCCTCGCCCCGCACCGGCGCCTCGGCCGAGCCGTCGGCGAACAGATACGGGTAGCGGCCGTCCTCCGAGTACTGGCCGGCGTCGACCATGTCGACATCCGTCGTGTGCGTGACATTCGTGTAGCTGTCGTCGAGCCGCGCCATGTAGAGCGTGCGGTTCTCCTCGGACGAGTAGACGATGTAGGCCGATCCGTCGGTGTCCTGGAACACCGTCATGTCGCGGGCCTGGCCGGGCACCGCCGCCGAGATGCAGGCCTTGTAGTCGGTGCGGTTGGGCATGCGGTAGACGCCGGTGAGGCGGAACGGCCCGGTCGGGCTGTCCGAGACCGCGACGCCCGCCATCGAGCGCGCGTACATGCTGCCGCCTGGGGTGGTCTGGCCGTCCGAGTGCCACCACAGCACCCACTGCCCGGTCTGCGTGTTGTGCAGCACCTTGGGGCGCTCGAAGATCGTGGTGTACGCGGCGGCGTCGCTGGTGTTGAGGTGGTAGTCCAGCTCGGCGATGCGCTCGGCCCGCGGCCGACCCTCGTCGTCGACGGTGTCGTAGAGCCCGTCGAAGTAGTCGGTCTCGAGCTCGGCGGCATCCGACACCGATCGCAGCACCACGCCCTCATCGATCCAGTTCCGGGTGTCGTACGACTTGTAGGCATGCACGCCTGGGCTGCCGTAGTAGCCGTTGCTGCGGTCCTCGCCGTACCAGTAGTAGACGGTGCGGCCCGCCTCCTCCCCCGCCACCACGCCCGATGCGTCGACCTCGAGCTCCTCGGCCGAGACGACCTGACCGCCGTGCGCCTGGATGTGCGCGCCGTTGTCGTCGAACCAGTAGGGCTGGAAGTAGTCGGGGGCGCTCGCGCCCGGATCCTGGATCGCAGGATAGGAGTCGTACGTCCTCGGGTCGCCGACGGGCACGGCCGCCTGCGCCGCCCCGATGGTGGACAGGGCCAGAGCGGCGGCCAGGCCGCCGCCCAGCGCGATGCGCGTGGTGGTTCTCAACGTCGACTCCTTTGTCGTGCGAGGGAAGGGGTGCTTGCGGGCCGCCCGTCGCGAGACGCGGGGCGATAGTTTTTCTGACGGTCAGATTAATGGTCCGGGCCGGTCTCCGCGCGGGGAAAGCGCAGGATGATCGACTCTGATCGGATCGGCGGATCCGGGCCCGAGACGGCATGCGGACGGCACCGTGCCCCGATTCGCCGTCATCCTCGGCGGGATGCGGGCGGATCGGGGCACGGCGAACCCGGGTCGGATCAGTGGAGGTCGGTGATCGCGGCCGGATCCATGTCGTCGAAGGCCTGGTTCTCGCCGGCCATCGCCCAGACGAACGAGTAGGCGGCGGTGCCGACGCCCGAGTGCAGCGACCAGCTGGGCGAGATGACGGCCTGGCGGTCGCCGACGATGAGATGGCGGGTCTCGGTGCGCTCGCCGAGGAGGTGCACCACCCGCGCCTCCTCGGGGACGTCGAAGTAGAGGTAGCACTCGGTGCGGCGGTCATGGGTGTGGGCCGGCATGGTGTTCCACATCGAGCCCTCGTGCAGCGTCGTCACCCCCATCACGATCTGGCACGAGCGCACGCCGTTCTCGTGGATGAACTGGCGCAGCGTGCGGCGGTTCGATGTGGCCTGCTCGCCCAGCTCGCGGACGGTGCCCTCGTCGGGGTTCACGAGCCGCGTCGGGAAGGTCGTGTGCGCCGGGGCCGAGAACAGGTAGAACTGGCCGTCTCCCTCGAAGACGACGTCCCGGATCCCCCGCCCGAGGTACAGGCACGCGCCCTTCACCAGCTCGTAGCTCTCGCCGTCGGCGGTCACGGTTCCGGTGCCGCCGACGTTGACCACACCCAGCTCGCGGTGCTCGAGGAAGTGCTCGCTGCGGATCTCCGGGTAGCCCGTGAGCGCGAGCGGCGCACCCCCGGGCACGGCGCCGCCCAGCACGATCCGGTCGTGGTGCGTGTAGGTGAGCCGGATCTCGCCCGGCACGAAGACCTCGTCGATGAGGAAGGTCTCGCGCAGCTCCGCCGTGTCCATCAGCGGGATCTGGTCGGGGTTCGTCGCGTAGCGCTGCTCCATGGTGCTCCTTCTGTCCTGCGTCGTGTGTCCTGTGTCGTGAGTCCTGTGCTGTGAAAGGTCGGGCTGGCTCGACCCGGGGTCAGCGCACGAGCCACCCGCCGTCGACCGGGACGACGGCGCCGGTGACGTAGGCGGCGGCCTCGGAGGCGAGGAAGACGAAGACGCCCTGCAGATCCTGCGGTGTGCCCCAGCGGCCGGCAGGGATGCGGGCGACGATGGCGGCCTCGCGGTCGGCGTCGTCGCGGATGGCCTGGGTGTTGTCGGTGGCCATGTAGCCCGGTGCGACCGCGTTGACCGTGACGCCGCGGGCCGCCCACTCGTTGGCGAGGGCCTTGGTGAGGCCGGCGACCGCGTGCTTGGAGGCCGCATAGCCGGGCACGAGGATCCCGCCCTGGAACGACAGCATCGAGGCGACGTTGATGATCCGGCCGTGCCCCCTCTCGAGCATGTGGCGCCCCGCGGCCTGCGAGAGGTGGAAGACCGCGTCGAGGTTGACGTGCAGCACGTCGCTCCAGTCGCCGGCGGCGTGCTCGGCGGCGGGAGCGCGGCGGATCGTGCCGGCGTTGTTGACGAGGATGTCGAGGCGACCGAAGTGCGCGATGACGCGCGCCACATCGCCCTCGAGGTCCTCGGCCGTGGCGCTGACGAAGTCGCGCCGCAGCCGCAGCACGCGCCGCCCGAGGGCCTCGATGGCCGCGGCCGTCTCGGAGTTGTCGCCCCGGTCGAGCAGCGCCACATCGGCCCCGGCCTCGGCGAGCGCGACCGCCGCGCCCTGGCCGAGCCCGCGGCTGGTGCCGGTGACGAGGGCCACGCGGCCGTCGAGGCGGAAGGTGTCGAGGATCACGGTGTCTCCTGGGGTGCCGCGGGTGCTCCGGGCGGGTCGAGGCGCGGCGCGCCCGCGGAGGGCGGCGCGACGAAGCGGGTGGTGAGCTCGCCGATCCCGGCGGCGCGGATGGTGACCTCGTCGCCGTCCGCGAGCGGGCGGTGCGTGGCGAAGGCGGTGGCCAGCTTCTGCGGGGTGCCCGTGGAGATGACGTCTCCGGGGCGCAGCGTCACCGCCTGCGAGATGTAGGCGACCAGCTCGGCGAACGGGAAGATCAGCGTCGATGTCGACTGCGACAGCGTCACCTGGCCGTCGCGCATCGCCTCGACGAGCAGGTCCGTCGGATCCGGGATCTCGTCGGCGGTGACGACCGCGGGGCCGAGCGGCGCGAAACCGTCGAAGTTCTTGCCGAGCGTCCACTGCGAGGTGCGGTTCTGCCAGTCGCGCGCCGAGACGTCGTTGAGGAGGGTGTACCCCGCGACGTGATCGAGGGCGTCCGCGGCGGGGATCGCGCGGCCCGGCTTACCGATCACCAGCGCGATCTCTGCCTCGTAGTCGACGTCGCGACTCTCCGGCGGCAGGATCACCGGGTCGTCCGGGCCGCCGAGGGCACCCGGGGCCTTGAGGAACACATCGGGGTGGGCCGGGTCCTCGACCACCGCGCCCGGGTCGGCCGACGCATGCCCGCGGTAGTTGTAGCCGACCGCGAAGATCGTGCGCGGCACGATCGGCGGCGCGAGGGGTGTGCCGGAGCGACGCGGAAGCGTCGCGGGATCGGCCGCGGCGACGGCCGCGCGCGCCGCCTCCGGGGCGACGAGGATGTCGAGCACCGAGTCGGCGAGGTGCGACAGGTCGAGGATGCGGTCGTCGACGATTGCCGCGGGGGCGCCCGTGGCGAGGGTGACGAGCCTCATGCGCGTGCCCCGCTCACCAGTACCGCTCCCAGCCGGGGGTCGTGCGGCGCACCAGCGCCTCGAGGTAGAAGTAGTCGCCCCACAGGGTGCCCTCATCGACGCCGACCCGCTTGGGAAGGTCGTAGACGCCGTGCAGCAGCAGGGCGTCCGACGCCTCCGGCGAGGACGGACGCGCGTGCGCGATGAGCGCATCGAGCAGGTCGTCGGCGGCGGCGCGCGCCTCGTCGGCCCGCGCCGGATCGACCAGAGCCAGCTCGTAGAGGCCGCACACCGCGATCGCGGCGGCCGAGCTGTCGCGCGGGGCGTCGCTGCCGTCGGTGTAGACGAGGTCCCAGTACGGGATGCGATCGGCGGGCAGGTGCGAGAGGAAGTAGTCGGCGCAGCGCCAGGCCGCCCTCAGCAGCGACGCGTCGCCGGTGGCCTCGTAGTTCAGCGCGAAGCCGTAGATGCCCCAGGCCTCGCCGCGCGCCCAGCACGAGTCGTCGAACGCGCCCTGCTCGGTGCCGCCCCGGAGGGGGTCGCCGGTGATCGGGTCCCAGTAGAACGTGTGGAAGGTCGAGTCGTCGGCACGCAGGATGTGCTCGCGCAGCTGCGCGGTGTGGCGACGGACGGCATCGGCGTAGCGGGGATCGCCCGTCTGCTCGCCGGCCCAGGTGAGAAGCGGCATGTTCATCAGGCTGTCGATGATCGTGCGGCCGCGCTGGGCCGGATCCGTCAGGTCGCCCCACGCCTGCACGATGCCGGCCGGTTCGAGGAAGCGCGTCATCAGGCGCTCGGCGGCCGCGATGCCGACCTCGCGCCAGCGATCCTCTCCCGTCTTCCGCCACGGCACAACGGCGGCGAGCGTGTAGAGGAAGCCGAGGTCGTGCGTCTCGAGGTCCTCGTCCGAGCGCAGGCGGCGCTCGAAGTCCTCGGCGTGGCGCAGGGCCTGCGCGCGGAACACCTCGTCGCCCGTCGCATCCCACGCGAGCCACTGCATCCCGGGCACGAAGCTCGTAGTCCAGCCGCGGTTCTGACCCTCGGCGAAGGCCCCGGCGGCCGGACGCAGCGCGTACCGGTCGTCGCGGGTGGTGTCGCCGACATAGGCGTCGCCGAAGCGCTCGATGTTGCGGCGGATCACCGATGCGGCATCGGTCAGGGCGGAAGTCACAGTCTCCACGGGTCTCCTCAGATCGCTTCGGCCGGCGGGGCGGCGAGCGCGGGGGTGAGCGTGTAGCGGCCGTCGGCCCACACGAGGTACAGGGTCGCCGAGGCCGTGAGGCCCAGGGCGAGGGCGGGCAGCGAGGCGAACAGCACACCCTGCACCGCGACGGCGCCGACCGAGAGCAGGGTCAGCGGCCAGCGCTTCACGGCGAGGTAGAGCGACGCCCGCAGGAGCGGAAGCACGCGCGTTCCCGGAGCCTCGGCCACCGCCACGATCGCGACCGCGCCGGTGCCGAGCGCGAGCAGGGCCACCATCAGCAGCAGCGGGACGACGAGCACGGAGGCGGCGGTGTCGGACATCATCCGCACGTCCACCAGCGCGACGGTCACCACCGCCGTGACGACCGTCGCGACCGCGAGGCCGCGGGCGAAGACCACGCGGTATGCGGCCAGGAAGGTGCGAACCAGACCGCCGTGCGCGGCGCCGTCGACCGTCTGGCCGTGCTCGCGCAGCACCGCGCAGGCCGCGGCGAGCGCGGGCCCGCACAGGGGCGCGGTCAGCGCGAGCGCCGGCCACGACAGAGCCGGATCGGTGGTGATGAGCAGCGCGACGAAGGGCAGGCACGCCACCACGAGCAGGGCGTTGAGCACCAGGCCGAGGGAGACGATCCCGAAGACCGCGCCGTAGAAGCCGTGACCGCGGTCCTTGTCGGTGAACAGCGAGGTGCGCATCATCAACCCTTCATCCCGCTGGTCGCGATGCCCTCGACGAAGTAGCGCTGCCCGAGCAGGAAGATGATCGCGATCGGGACGACCGAGATGGTCAGGCCCGCGAACAGCACGCCGTAGTTCACGTCGTAGAGGCTGGTGACGAAGTTGCGCAGACCCAGCTGCATCGTCCACAGCTCCTTGTCGCGCAGGTAGATGAGGGGCCCGAGGAAGTCGTTCCACGTGTTGACGAAGGTCAGCAGCGCCAGCGAGGCGAGCGCCGGGACCGACAGCGGCAGCATGATGCGCCGCCAGATGCCGTACTCGGACAGACCGTCGAGGCGGGCGGCCTCGGCGAGCTCCTCGGGCACCGTCTCGTAGAACTGCTTCATCAGGAAGACGCCGAACGCACCGAACGCCTGCAGCAGGATGATCGCCCACAGGGTGTTCGTCAGCTTCGCGTTCGAGAGCATGATGAACTGCGGGATCATGTACGACTGCCACGGCACGGCGATGGTGCCGACGTACGCGAGGAACAGCACGTCGCGGCCGGGGAACTTCACCCGCGCGAACCCGTAGGCGGCGAAGGATCCGGTCAGCAGCTGCAGCAGCGTCACGGCGATCGAGAGCACCAGGGTGTTGCGGATCCAGGTGCCGATGCCCGAGTCGGTCCAGATCTGGACGTAGTTGTCCCAGACGAACACCTCGGGGATCCACACGATGGGCGCCGTGAAGACCTCGTTCGAGGGCTTCAGCGAGCTCATCACCATCCAGAAGAACGGCAGCAGCATGGCCGCGGCGGCCACGACCAGCGCGGCGTAGCCGATCGCCCGCAGGGTGACGCGGCGGGCCGAGCCGCGGCCGGCGGTGCGGACGGGGCGTCCGCCGGAGGATCCGGTGACGAGGGTGTGGGTGGCGTCGATGGCCATCAGCTGCTCCGCTTCTTGTCCCAGAGGAACTGGCCGATCGTGACGAGGATGCAGAGGAAGAACAGCACCACGGCCGCGGCCGAGGCGTAGCCGAACTTGTTCTGCTCGAAGCCCATCCGGTAGATGAACTGCGAGATGACGAGGGTCGACTGACCGGGCCCGCCCTGGGTCATCACGAGGATCAGGTCGAAGATCTTGAACGAGTTGATCGTCAGCATCACGGTGACGAAGAACATGGTGGGCCGCAGGCACGGCAGCGTCACGTTGACGAATCGCTCGATGGCGTTGGCGCCGTCGACCCGCGCCGCCTCGTGCAGCTCGCGCGGCACGGTCTGCAGGCCCGCCAGGAACAGCACCATGTAGTAGCCCATGTCGCGCCAGGTCGACACGAGCACCACCCCGGGCATCGCCCAGTCCGCCGAGGTGAGCCACCCGGGCGGGTTCTGCAGCCCCAGGAACCGCAGGATCTCGTTGACCGGCCCGTACTCGGGGCTCAGCAGCAGGTTCCACACGAGCGCGATCGCGACGATCGAGGTGATGTAGGGGAAGAACGCGGCGGTGCGGAAGAACGCCAGCCCCCGCAGCTTGTTGTTGAGCAGGAGCGCGAGCCCGAGCGACACGATGATCGTCAGCGGGATGTGCATGACCGAGTAGTAGAGCGTGTTGAGGAACGCGACCCGGAAGGATCCGTCCTTCGACAGCTGGACGAAGTTCTGGAGCCCGACGAACTGCGCGTTGCCGAAGATGTTCCAGTTCGTCAGCGACATGTAGAACAGCACGATCACCGGCACGAGCGTGAGCGTGGCGAAGCCGAGGAAGTTCGGCAGGATGAAGCTCCAGCCGATGAGCGTGTTGCGCAGGGCGAGCTTCGATCGCCTGCGGCGCGCGGACGGCGCGGGCGCGCTGGTCGTCGTCATGGGGACTCCGTCGTCGGGGTTCGGGGCGCGGGCCTCGGGGCGTGGGGCTCGGCGTCGAAGGCGCCGAGGGAGGGGCCCCGGATCGGACGAGCCGACCCGGGGCGCCCGGGCGACGTCAGTCGACGAGGCCCTCGCTCTTCACGCGCTCCTCGGCCGCTGCGATCGCGTCGTCCACGCCCTGCGAGCCGGACAGGATCGCGGTGTGCATGTCGTTCAGCGCGGTCTGGATCGCCGCCGTCTTCGACGACGTGGGGTTCTCCGGGCCGGTCTCGTGGGTGGCCCAGGCGAACTTCGACAGCTCGTCCGTGGGGGCTCCCTCGGCGGCGAAGTACGTCTCGGTGACGGCGTCGCTCTGCAGGGCCGGCGTGATGCCGATGCCGGCCAGTAGCTGGGCCGCGTCCTCGCTCGCGGCGTAGGCGAGGAAGTCCTTCGCGGCATCGACCTTGGCCGGGTCGATGTTGGCGTTGATGCCGAACCCGGTGGGGTCGCCGAAGGTCAGCGGGGTGTTGTCCATGCCGGCGGTCGAGTCGTCGGCCTGCGGCGCCGGGGCGATGCCCCACTCGAAGTCGTCGGCCTCGCCGGACGCCTGCTGCGCGATCAGCGTCGCGACGAACCAGGTGCCCATGGGCATCATGGCCGCGTGCTGCTTGCCGAACTCGCCCTGGTAGGTGAGCTTGTTGGCGGTGACGGTGTTGTACGGCACCTTCAGCCCGTCTGCCTCGGCCGAGAGGACGTCCTCGTAGTACGGCGCGAAGTAGCCGTAGTCGCCCGAGAGGATGCCGTCGCCGGTGTCCTGGTTGTTGGCGAAGCCCTGCACCACCGACTGCCAGCCGTGGTTGTAGATCGGCAGCGCCTCGCCGATCTTGCCCTTGAGCTCGGCGGCCGCCGCGTAGAAGTCGTCCCACGTCCACGAGCCGTCGGGCTCTTCCACGCCCGCCTGCGCGAAGAGGTCCTTGTTGTAGTAGAGCACCCACGAGTCCTGGCGGTACGGGGTGGCGTAGGCGACGTCGTCGATCTTGTACGAGTCGACGCCGCCGATGCCGTCGGGCAGCTCGACGTCGGAGACGTCCATCAGCTGGCCGCCCTCCTGGAAGGTCGAGACGAACTTGACCTCCTTCTGCGTGATGATGTCGGGGCCGGCGCCGGCGGCGAGGTCGGTGGTGACGAGCGTGTTGTACTCGGCCGGGTCGTACTCCTTGAGCTCGACCGTGACGTCGGGGTGCTTCTCGTGGAAGCCGTCGGCGATGGTCTGGAACTCGGGGGTGGTCTCGAGGCTCCAGCCCGAGACGGTGAGCGTGATCGGCTCGCCGTCGCCGCCCGCCGTCTCCTCGGGCGCGGCGGTGCCGCCGCCGGCGCAGCCGGCGAGGGTGACGGCGGCCAGGCTCGCGGTCGCGAAGACGAGGCCCTTCTTGATGTGATGCATGCTGCTCCTTTGCTGCAGGCGGCAGGTATCCGCTCGCGGATGCCGGGTGGGTCGTGCGGAGTGGATCAGGGGATCCGGGTGAGGGGGACGGAAGCAGAGGTCTCGACGCGATCGGGCCAGGTGACGTCGATGCGGACGCCCTCGCCCCGGTCGGCGACCGAGATGGTGGGAAGGCCCAGGTCGATGCGGGCCTCGCCCGTGCGGGCGAGCTCGACGAAGGCGGTGTGCCACGTGCCGGGGTCGACATCGACCTCGACGACGGGCACGGCGGCGAAGGTGCCGAGCGGGCTCGCGTCCAGGCGCTGCGCGACGAGCGGCTCGACGGTGTCGTCGCCGATGACGCGGATGATGCTCGTCAGCTCGCCGGCGGCGACGCGGGCGGCATGCTCGACGTTCTGCGCGAACGGGCGCTCCCCCGCGACCGGCCAGCCGCCGATCCGGAGCGTCAGCTCGTCGAGGTCGTGCGACTCGTCGACGGGATCGACCCGCACGATGCGGGCCTCCCACGGGCCGCGCACGACCGAGTGCGTGGTGATGCGCGCGAGCACCTCGACCTCGCCGCGCAGGCCCTGGCCGTGCCCCGGCGTGGGGGCGGGGACGAGGGTGTGCGCGAGCCAGGTGGACGCCGCCCAGCCGGTGCCGTCGTCGAGGACGCGCGCGCCGAGAGGCTCGAGGGCCGAGCGGTGGGTGGCCCGGTCGTCGAGGTCGATGAGCGCGACCGACTGCTCGAGCGGGTCGATCCAGGCCCGGTCGTCGAGCAGCGGGGACGTGGCCGTGGAGTACCCGAGGCGCGCGTACAGCGGCGAGTCACCGCCGAGCGACCCGGCGAGCGCCTTGTCCGTGCCGTGGTTGACGACCCGGACGATGCCGTCGGCGGCGCTTCCCGTGACGACCCATCCCGGCGCCGCGATGGCGCGGGTGAAGTCGCCGCGGTCGATGGGCAGCGGTTCGGCGGGTGCGGCCCAGACCGGGTGGTCGGCGGGCAGGGCCAGGCCGAGCAGGCCCTTCGCCGCCCAGTAGGGCGAGGCGGGGCCCGAGTACGACTGCGCGAGCTGCCGCCACTCGCCGTGCCAGCCGAGGGTCAGCAGATCCTGGTCGTCCGGGGCGCCGTGGTGGTCGAAGTGGCTCACGACGCGGGCGGCCGCGTGGCGCAGCGCGCCGGCCGAGAGAGAGGGCACCTCGGCGATGACACCGGCCCACAGCGGCGCGGCGGCGGCGAAGCGGTAGACCAGGCTGCGGCCCTGGATGAGCGGCGAGCCGTCGCCGCCGATCAGGGCGATGGCGTCCTGGAGGTAGCGGTCGAGGCCGGCGATGTCGCGCTCGGTGCGACCGGGGCTGAGCTCGGCGACGAGGTCGGCGGCGCCCTGCATCCGCGACCACAGGATCGGATAGAGGTGCAGCGCCCAGCCCACGTAGTGGTCGTACGCGCGCTCGGCTCCGTCGGCGATCCAGCCGTCCTCGCGGACGAGGCTGTCGTGGAGGGCCAGGTCTGCGGCGATGTCGGCGGCGCTCCAGGGGCCGCCCACCGAGCGCAGGAACGTCTGCACCACGATGCGGAACCAGAGCCAGTTGGTCTTCGGGTAGGTGTCATCGCCCACCACGGGGGCGAGGTAGCCGATCACGCGATCCTGCGTCCGGGCGTCGAGGCGGTCCCAGATCCATTCGCGCGTGAGGTCGAGGATGAGGGCGAGCGAGGCCGCCTCCACCTTGGCCTGCGCGTGCTCCTCCATCCGCACCCAGCGGTCGGCCGCGTCCGGGTCGACCCCGGTGCGGATGCCCTCCGCGAAGAAGTCGATGAGGTGATCGACGCCGACGCCCCGCTCGCCCGCGATGCGGAAGCCGGCCAGCAGGAAGGTGCGCGCGAAGCCCTCGAGCCCGTCGACGTCGCGGCCGTAGCCGCCCTCGGCACCCGGCGGCGTGATCCGCCCGCGGCCGGCGGAGGCGTGCGCCATGGCGCCCGCGAGCAGGCGGTCGGCGAATGCCGTCCAGTCGTCGCGCGTCCAGTCGGACGCGGCGGTCGGGGTGGGCTGCACCGGTTCTCCTTCGAATCGGATCTCCCGCGTCAGGCGGCGCAGGAGCGATTGGGAGCGTAACAACCGTTTGTGGTCGGTTCAACGCTTGTTGTATGGAATAGATCGATTATGATCGCTTTCAGTGCGGCAGGGGCGCCGCACCGCGACCGACGAGGAAGTCCGATGCCCGCATCCCCCACCGCGTTCCGCGGCCCGCTCGCGCGCGCCCTCGGCGACGACGTCATCTCACGCCTCGCCGACCCCGATCTCGCGCTGCCGATCGGTGCGGTGTTCGATCAGGAGACGGTCGCCGACGTGTCCGCGCGCGCGGCGGCCGACCTCGGCGCCCCGTGGCCGCAGCCGCTCGCATCCGCGGCCGCCCGGTTCCACGGCGACGGTGACCGGGTGTCCTGGGAGACGCCGGCGTTCGCGCGGGCGGAGCGCCTCTCGCGGGCCGCGCTGATGGCGGCCGCGACGGGCGAGGATCGCTGGCTCGACGAGGCCGTGGACGGCGCGATCCTGCTCTGCGAGCAGAGCTCGTGGTGCTGGCCCGCGCACGATCACACCCGGCAGCGGCACGGCTCCGTGCTGGCCACCGTGACCGACCCCTGCGTCGATCTCGGCGCGGGCGAGGCCGTGGCGCAGCTGGCCTGGCTGGACGCCCTGCTCGGCGATGCGCTGGATGCGCGCTATCCCGGGGTGCGCGAGCGGATCCGCCACGAGGCGCAGGTGCGGGTGTTCGAGCCGTTCGTGCGCCGCCGCGACTGGCACTGGATCGGCCTCGACGGCCCCGTGCACAACTGGAACCCGTGGATCCACGGCAACGTGCTGGTCGCCGCCCTGCGGCTCCTGCCCGCCGGCGACCCCCGCGACCTCGTGATCGGCCTGTGCATCGGGGGGCTCGACCGCTACGTCGCCGCCCTGCCCGAGGACGGCGCGATCGACGAGGGCTACGCGTACTGGTGGAACGGCGCCTGCCGCCTGCTCGAGGCCCTCGACGTGCTGACCTCCGCGACCGGTGTCGACCCGGTGCCGCTCGTGCGGGCGCTGCGGGAGACGGTGGCCTTCCCGCACCGCATGCACCTCGGCCGCGGGTGGTACGTCAACGTGGCCGACGGCCCCGCCAAGCCCTCGCCCGTGCAGCCATGGCACGCGCTGTTCCGCGCCGCGCGGCGAGCGGGCGATGCCCGGGCCGAGGCGCACGCGCGGGCGCATCGAGCGGGGCCCGCGGCGCACGAGGCCGAGGGGCTCGGGCGCCTGGTGCGCGGTGCGACCGATCCGGACTGGCTGCGCGCCGCGCCCGGCGACGACGTGCCCGAGCGGCGGGCGGACGCGATCCATCTGCCCTCGACGCAGATGCTCGTCGCCCGCGGCCCGCTCACGCTGGTGGCGAAGGGCGGCCACAACGGCGAGAACCACAACCACAACGACGTCGGGTCGGTCATCGTCGCCTCGGACGGGGTGCCGGTCGTCGTCGACGCGGGCCGCCCGACGTACACGGCCCAGACCTTCGGCCCGGCGCGGTACGACATCTGGACGATGCAGAGCCAGTGGCACTCGACGCCCTTCGTCCGCGGCGCCGGGCAGCGAGCCGGGGCCGCGTTCGGCGCCCTGTCGGTGCACGCGAGCACGGGATCCGGCCTGTCCAGGATCACGATGGACCTCGCCCCCGCCTACGGCGATCCGGCGCTGCGCTCGTGGCGGCGCACCGCCTCGCTCGAGGCGGGGAGGATCCTCCTCGCGGACGCATGGGATCTCGACGAGTGGACCGGATCCGATCCCGAGCCCCGCACCGAGATCCGGTTCCTGATCGCCGGCGACATCGAGCTCGCGCCGGGCCGGGCCCGCGTGACGCCGCGGGAGGGCGCGACGCCCGTGGTCCTCGAGTGGGACCCGGAAGTCGCCGCATCGACCGTGGCGCGGGAGCTCGACGACCCGTGGCTGACCGAGGTGTGGGGTGCGCGGCTGATGCGGCTCGACCTCGACGTGCGAGGCCGGTCGAGCCTCGATGTGAGCATCACCCAGGAGGAACGATGACCAGCTCGGCCCCCAACCCCCGCCTCGCCGCCGCGCGGCGCGCGCACATCCTCGGGGCGCTGTCCCGGGCCGGCGCGGTGCGCATCGCCGAGCTGAGCGCCGAGCTCGACGTGGCGGCCGTCACCCTGCGGCGCGACCTCCAGCTGCTCGAGGGCGAGGGCCTGCTGGTGCGGGTGCACGGCGGCGCCGTCCCCGCGGAGGGCGCTCCCGCGGCCGCCCCCGCGGTCGCCGCGGGGCCGACGCGGCCCGCCGCCTCGATCGGGGTGCTTGTGCCGTCGCTGAGCTTCTACTGGCCCGATGTCGTCCGCGGCATGGAGGAGCGCGCCGACCAGCGCGGGGCGTCGATCCTGCTGCGGTCGACGTCGTACGAGCTGCAGGACGAGCGCCCCGTGCTCGCGCGCATGGTCGAGGAGGGGGTGTCGGGGCTGGTGCTCGCGCCCAACACCGACACCGAGCACGCCGCCGAGGTGATGGAGTGGCTCGAGCAGTCGGCGGTGCCGTTCGTGCTCGTCGAGCGCGACATGAAGCTCGCCGGATCGCCCGTCGAATCGGTCAGCACCGATCATCCGCTGGGGGCGGTGCTCGCCGCCCGGCACCTCGCGCAGCTCGGTCACCGCAAGGTGGGGCTCGTGATCTCGCGGCACTCCCCGCACGCCCGGAAGCTGGTCGCCGGCTGGAACGCCGCCTGTCGCGAGCTCGGCCTCACCCCCAGCGAGCACGTCGAGCGCGTGCTGCCGGATCGCTCGACGCCCGAGTTCCTCGCCACCGTCACGGCGATCCTCGACACTGTCCGGCGATCGGGGATCACCGCCCTGCTTGTGCACTCGGACCGCGAGGCGATGGCGTTCGTCGACCTCGCGCTCTCGCGCGGGCTGTCGGTGCCGGGCGACCTCTCGATCGTCGCGTACGACGACGAGGTGGCGCAGCTGTTCACCCCCGAGCTCACGGCCGTCGCGCCTCCGCGTGCCGCCGTGGGCCGCGCCGCGGTCGACCTGCTGCTCGACCGGCTCGCCGACCCCTCGCGTCCCGTGCACCGCGTCACGCTGAACCCCACGCTGAACGCGCGGGCGTCGACGGCGCCACCGCGCTGATCAGGGCGTGAACAGGCCCCTGTCGACCTCGAAGGTGAACGCATCGCCCACGATCTCGGGGTCGACGTCGTCGAGGGTGGCAGGCGTCCAGCGCGGCGAGCGGTCCTTGTCGACCAGCTGAGCGCGGATGCCCTCGACCATGTCGGGCTGGGTCTTCATGAACCAGCTGACGAGCGCGAACTCCTGGGTGAGCGCCTCGCGGAGGCCCTTCAGCCAGCGCGCCGACTGCACAGCCGCGAGCGTGATTGTGAGGGCGGTGGGCGAGCGCTCCTCCAGCGCGGCGAGCGCCGCGGCCGGCGTCAGGTCGCCCTCGAAGACCTCGTCCGAGTCGATCAGGGCGCGAAGGCGCGCCTGGATCTCGGCGACCGTGTCGCCGGCGAAGACCTCGTCGATCCAGGGGCGGGCGCGCTCGATGGGCCCGGGCTCGGGCGTCTCGTCGAACAGCAGGACGAGCTCGGTCGGGGTTCCCGGGTCGGCGCGCGTGGTGAGCGCCTCGCGCAGCGACGGCAGGTTGGCCGCGGGCACCACGTGGTCGGCGAAGCCCGCGTAGACGGCGTCGGCCGGGCCCATCACCCAGCTGGTCAGCGCGAGGAACTCGCCCAGGCGCCCGGGCGCGCGGCCCAGCAGCCACGATCCGCCCGCGTCCGGGGTGAAGCCGATGCGGGTCTCGGGCATCGCGAACTGCGAGCGCTCGGTCGCCACGCGCACGGCGGCGTGGCCGGCGATGCCGATGCCGCCTCCCATGGTGACGCCGTCGGCGAGGACGACGATCGGCTTCGGGTACTCGCCTATGCAGGCGTTCAGCGTGTACTCGTTGCGGAAGAACTCGTCGGCCTTCGCGAGCTCGCCGTCGCGGATGGCGTTATGCAGCTGACGCACGTCGCCCCCGGCGCAGAACCCGCGCTCGCCGGCGCCGACGAACAGTACGACCTGCACGTCGGTGTCGGTCACCCAGGCGTCCAGCACCCCGCGGATCGACCGGATCATCGCGGTGTCGACGGCGTTGATCGCGTCGGGCCGGTTGAGCGTGATCGTCCCGAGGCCGCCCTCCTTGCGGGCGACGACGCGGGGGGCGGATTCGGCGAAGGTCACGGATCGAGGCTACCCGCGGGCCCGGATCGCCGCCGTCGCGAGGGGCCGCGTCCCCAGGTTGCGCGGCGATTCGGGCAGGATAAGGGGATGAGCTCACGCTCGGAAGGGGGATCTGATGGCTGACGGCAAAGTGCTGGAGTTCCGCGGAGTCACCAAGATCTTCGGTGACGTCGCGGCGGTGTCCGACTTCACCGCGCGCATCGAGCCCGGTGTCGTGACCGGCTTCGTCGGCCCGAACGGCGCCGGCAAGTCGACGACGCTGCGCATCCTGCTCGGCGACATCGCCCCCACGCAGGGCACGGCGCTGATCGACGGCGTGGTCTACAAGAAGCTCAGCAACCCCCGGCGCACCGTCGGCGCGCTGCTCGAGAGCACCCCCTACAAGGCGCGCCGCACGGCCGAGCGCCACCTGATCCTCGCGGCCCGCGCGATCGGCGTCCCCGTGTCGCGCGTCGACGAGGTGCTCGAGGTGGTCGGCCTCAGCGGCGTGGGCGGCATGCGCATCGGCGGGTTCTCGCTCGGCATGCGCCAGCGCCTCGGTGTCGCCGAGGCGCTGCTCGGCGACCCGGACGTCCTGGTGTTCGACGAGCCCGCCAACGGCCTCGACCCCGAGGGCATCCGCTGGATGCGCCTGCTGATGCGCCGCCTCGCCGACGAGGGCCGCACGGTCCTGATGTCGTCGCACGTGCTCAGCGAGGTGCAGCAGGTCGCCGACAACATCCTGATCATCTCGAACGGCCGACTGCTGTTCTCGGGCGGCATCGAGCAGCTGGCCGACGCCGAGCTGGTCGTCGCGGTCGACTCGCCCCAGCGCGCTGAGCTGCGCGATGTGCTGCGCGAGCACGGCTACGAGTTCGAGCTGCTGCGATCGGGCATCAACGTGCTCGGCGCGCGGCCGTCCGAGATCGGCGAGCTCGCCGCCCAGGCGGGTGTGCCGCTGTCATCGCTCTCGCTGAAGCAGCAGAACCTCGAGGACGTCTTCCTCAAGATCGTCAACGGCACGTGGCAGGGTCCGGCCTCCGACGCGCCCACGGAGGGCGACGAGCCGGCGCAGGACACCCCCGAGAGGGGCGCGGTGCCGCCGATGCCGAGCGCCGTCACCGCCGCGCCCGCGGCCGATCTCACGGCCGCGCCCGAGCCGGTCACGCCGAGCGCGTCCGAGTCCGAGCCCCTCGATGAGGCGCAGCCCACCGCCACCGTGCTCGATGCCGGCCCGGCGACCGCGCACGACCCGCTCGCGTTCCTGGATCGCCCGCTGACCGAGGTGGAGAAGGACGTGGAGGCCGGCGAGGCCGCGCTCATCGCCGCCTCGCCCGAGGGCGAGCCGCCCACGGCCGGCTGGGTCCCCACCCCCGAGGTGGTGCCGTCGCCCGCCGAGGAGGACGCCGACGACCCGGATCAGCTCGAGACGGCCGACGAGACGATCGAGCTGCCCGACGACGCCGACGGCACCGAGGCCGGCGAGGACGACCCCGCCGAGTACGCCGATGCCGGCGCCGTTGCGCTCGTGGAGGAGGCCCCCGCCGACTCCGGATCGGCGAACGAGGAGCCCTCAGAGCACGAGGAGCTCGAGGGGCTCGATCCGATGGAGAACGCGGCGCATGACGACGCCGACGAGGACGCCGACGCCGAGCACGTGGGCGCCGCAGAGCCGACCGGTGAGACGACCGGGATGTGGGATCAGCCGGACGACGAAGGGAACGAACCAGTGCGCGATGACGCGGATCAGCCCGACGAGCTCGAGACCGCCGACGAGGTGCTCGAGGTGGCGGCCGAGTCGGCCGAGGCCGACGGCGGCGCCCTCCCCGAGGTGCACGCCTCGGTCGACGAGCTCAAGCCGGACCCGGAGCCGACCTGGCCCGGCGAGCCGGAGCACCGCGAGCAGTAGGACTGACGCGCTCGGCGCGGGCGAGCCGGAGGAATCCGGCTCGCCTCAGCCGTGCCGCCGCATCAGCCCGAGCGAGCGAGCGCGCTGCAGGGCCTGGTCGCGCGTGGTGACGCCCAGCTTCAGATAGAGCGCGCGCAGGTGGCTCTTGACCGTGTTGAGCGACAGATGCAGGTCGCGGGCCATCTCCGGGCGGCTGGCACCGGTCGCCAGGGCCGCCAGCACACGATGCTCCCCCTCGGTGAGCACCACGTCGCCCTGTCCGGTGAGCGCCCGCGTGCGGTAGTGGTCGAACTCGGCCAGCGCGCCCTCGGGGGCCAGGGCGCGCAGCAGCTCGCGCTCGGGCGCGGTGAGCATCGCGAACGGCGACCACAGCCCGTGGTGATTGGCGAGGGCGGCGACCTCGGCGGCGGCGGCCGGGCGATCCTGCTCCCTCGCGGCGAGGAACCGCACCAGCAGCACGAAGATCTGCACCGCCGGCATGCCGTTCTCGATGCTGGCCGCGGCCTCGGCGGCGGCCGCCGGGCGCGTGCGGACCAGCGCGAGCGCCGAGATCGCGCGGGCCGCCTCGGATCGCGCCGCGTAGGGCGGCCGCGGGGCGACGATGTGCGGGGCGAGGCCGCTGATGATCGCGTGACCGAGGTCCATGCTCGCCGCCGTGCGCGGCAGCCGGGGCCCGGGGTGCGCCTCGGCGTCCTGCACGAAGCGGGCCATCAGCTGCTCGTCCTCGGCGAGCCCCGCCGCGGTGAGGCGGATCACGTGCATCGGGCCCCAGAAGTCGGCGGTGGGGTAGTCCGACTCGACCAGCCGCAGCACCTCGAGAGCCCCCATCGGATCGGCCCGTGACGTCAGCAGCGACGCCTTCGCGATGTGCGCGGGCTTGGCGAGGTGGCTGCCGTCCCATCCCTCGGGCCATGCGGAGGGGTCGATGCGCAGGAGGCGCTGCTCGGTCGAGTTCATCCGCCCCTCGACCGCATCGAGGAGCGCGAGCAGCGCCTGCGCGCGGTTGATGCGCACGGGCAGCTCGGCGGCGGCCGCGTGCACGGCGAGCGCCTCGAACACCCGGCGCGCCGCCATGCCGTCGCCCCCGAGGTAGAGGCTGATGCCCGCCTGGTCGAGCCCCATCGCGACGGCCTCGGCCTCCTGCCCGGTCGCGCGGCGCGCGATCGCGATCGGCTCGAGCACCTCCACCGCGCGATGCGTGTGATGGAGCATGCGCTCGTTGTCACCGAGGCGGCGGTGCGCCATGCTCATCACCGCGTGGGCGACGGCGCGGGGAACCGGCTCGGTGAGCTCGCCGATCCGGGAGCCCGACCGGGTGGCGACGGTGAAGTACGCATCGGCACGGCCGCGGGTCTGATCCCGCGCGTACATGGCCACGCCGGCGCGCAGGGCCAGCATCGGGTACTCGCGCAGATCGCTCGGCTCCAGCCGCGTCAGCCGGCCGCCGAGGGGAGAGGTGAAGGGGTGCTCGCGCCACGCGACGCGGTCGGCCTCGGCCAGGTCGCCCGCGCGCAGCGCGCGTTCGAGGGCCGTGTCGGCGGTCGCCGGGCGGTCGAACCGCAGCGAGACCCCGTGGGCCTCGCGAGCATCGCGCAGGACCGCGGCGCGCGCGGTCTCCGGGACAGGGCCGATGACGGTCAGGCCGAGCGACGTGGACACCTGAGCCAGCGCCGCGCGCGCGATGTCCCCGGGGTCGCCCGAGCCTCCCGCGAGGGCGACCACCGCGCGGTACAGGGCCTCGTCCGGCAGCAGCCCGGCGCGGTGCACCGACGTCAGGATCGCCGCCCAGACCCCGGCGCGCGTCGGCGCTTCGGGCCCCAGGGGCACCGTGACCACCGCCGCCGTGGCGGGGGCCACTCTGCGCGCTGCCGGGTCGTCCCCCGGTGACGGAACCTGTGATCTGTACATGTGCTGGTCGGATGCTCCCACGTACGCGAACTCTGGCGCGAGCATCAATAGCGGTCATGAGCCGCGCCCGACCGCCTTTTCGTCCCTCGTTTCACCCGGAGGACGAATCGCGCGGACTCGGGCCCCGGGAGCTCCCGGTGAGAGGGTGGGCCGAGGGAGCGGGAGCACGCCGGCACTCCCCCGGCCTCCGCGATGGCCGCGGCGTATCTCCCCAGATAGAGACCGGACCGGTGCGGATGAGGCCCGCGGGTAAGGCGCCCTCACACGGCAAGGATGCCCGTCGCGCGCGCCCGCTGTCCGGGCATCGGGGTGCGGACATCCCCAATTTCACCCCGGGGACGGAAAGGGCACCATTCGAGGCGGTGCGTACCGGGCGACCGGCGCGACCGCGCCGGCGTCAGGCCTCCGCCTGACCCGTCTCGAGGCGGAGGGCCTTGGCGAGCGCGGAACCGTGCCGAGTCGACAGGATCAGCCGGCTGAACCGCTCGTGCCCCTCGAGGTCGATCACCACGCCCGGGCGCCCGTGACGCACCGCGACGAAGTCGTCGCCCTGGGCCGACCGCCAGGTGCCGAGCGATACCAGCCGCGGGACGTGGACACCGGGGGCGCGCACGCCGCGCAGCCAGGTGACGGGCTCGTCGGTGAGCTGCAGGCGCGCGATCTCGGCGCGCGAGAACCGCAGCCCGCCCCGCTGGCGCGCGAGCAGACGCTCGGTGCGCGTCAGCACGATCTCGAGCTGGTGCTGGTCGAGCAGCAGAGTCACCATGAACCCATCCTGCCCGGCGGGCCGCCCGCGGCATCGCACATCGCGACAACGATGCAGGGTTGTGATCCCGGCCCCGATCCGGCCCCGGCGCCGCGATCTCGGTGCGAGGATGAACCGATGACCCTGCTCGATCCCGGCACCTCCACGCTCGACGCCGCCCTGATGCGGGCCGAAGCGGGTGCCGTGCTGGGCGTCGCGGACGCCGAGGCCCTGCTCTCGGCGACGGGCGATGCGCTCGAGCGCCTGCTCGATGCGGCCGCGCGCGCGCGCGACGCCGGGCTCGCGGTTATCGGCCGCCCGGGGGTCATCACGTACTCGCGCAAGGTGTTCATCCCCCTCACCACGCTGTGCCGTGACCGGTGCCACTACTGCATCTTCGTCGACACCCCGGGACAGCTGCTCACCCAGCACAAGCCGACCTATATGTCGCGCGAGCAGGTGCTGGCGGTGGCTCGCCAGGGCCAGGCGCTCGGCTGCAAGGAGGCCCTGCTCACCCTCGGCGACCGCCCCGAGGACCGCTGGCCGGAGGCACGGGCCTGGCTCGACGAGCAGGGCTACATGTCGACGCTGGAATACGTCGCCGACATGGCACGCGCGATCACCGCCGAGACGGGCCTGCTCGCCCATCTGAACCCCGGCATCATGACCCCCGACGAGCTCGCGATGCTGCGGCCCGTGGCGCCGTCGATGGGCGTCATGCTCGAGACCACCTCGCGCGCGCTCTACGAGGAGCCGGGTCGCGTGCACTACGGCTCGCCCGACAAGGATCCCGCCGTGCGCCTGCAGCTGCTGGAGGACGCCGGCGCGGCACGGGTGCCGTTCACCACCGGTGTGCTGATCGGCATCGGCGAGACGCTGCACGACCGCGCCGAATCGCTCGTCGCGCTGCGCTCCGCTGCCGAGCGCCACGGGCACATCCAGGAGGTGATCGTGCAGAACTTCCGCGCCAAGCCGCGGACGGCCGCCGGATCCCTCGCCGACGCCGACTTCACCGAGTACCTCGCCGCGGTCGCCGTGGCGCGTCTTGTGCTGGGCCCCGGCATGCGCGTGCAGGTGCCGCCGAACCTCTCGGACCCGGCCGAGCTCGGGCTGCTGCTGCGCGCCGGCGCCGACGACTGGGGCGGGGTGTCGCCCCTGACCGCCGACCACGTGAACCCCGAGCGGCCGTGGCCCCACGTCGACGACCTGGCGCGATTCACCGCCGAGGCCGGGTTCACGCTCGCGGAGCGGCTGACGGCGCATCCGCCCTACCTGAACGACGAGTGGCTCGATCCGGCGATCAGGGACGCGACCCTGGCGCTGGCGGACCCCGATACCGGGCTCGCACGCGCGGGGACCGGGCACGCCGCAGACTCCGCCCACCCCCTCGGCGAGGACGGCGGATCGCACCTCGGCGTCGGCGCCCCCGCCGGGAAGAGCGGGTTCGGCCGTCTCCTGGAGGCCGCCGCCGCCGCTCCCGCGTCGCTCGACGACGCCGAGTGGGAGATCCTGCTGCGGGCCTCGGGCGACGACGCCGCGGCCCTCGCCGCGACGGCCGACGACGTGCGGCGATACACCGTGGGCGAGGCGCTCACGATCGTCGCGAACCGCAACGTCGCGTCGGCGAACTTCCGCCGCACCCCCACCGGCGAGCCCGACACGTACGATCTCGCGACCCTGGAGGCCATCGCCCGGGACGCCGAGGACCTCGGACTGACCGAGATCTGCGTGCAGGGCCTCGTCGCCCCCGGGGAGGATGCTGCGTCCTACCTGGATCTGGCCCGGGCCGTGAAGTATGCCGCTCCGGGCATGCACCTGCACGCGTTCCGCCCGCAGGACGTGGACGACCTCGCGGAGCGCTCGGGGCTCGGCCTCGACGGCGCCCTCGCGGCGATGCGCGAGGCCGGCGTCGACACCGTCCCGGGCACCGGCGTGAAGATCCTGAGCGAGCGCGTGCGCGCGCTGATCGCGCCCGGCGACATCTCGATCGACCGGTGGCGCGAGAACCTCACCGCGGCCCACCGCGCGGGCTTCCGGTCGACCTCGGTGCTGTTCTACGGCCACGTCGAGACGGCCGCCGAACGCATCTCGCACCTGCGCGAGCTGATCCGGATCCAGCACGAGACCGCCGGATTCACCGAGTTCGTGCCGATCCCGCTACCCGCCCCCCTCGGCGGCGGCGTGCCGCTCGTCGACGGCCGCGCCGAGCTGGACGAGCACCGCTCGATGGTCGCCGTCTCGCGCCTGATGCTGTCGGGCGTGATCCCCCACGTGCAGATCCCGTGGACCCGCCACGGCATCCCCACGAGCATCGAGCTGCTGCGCTCGGGCGGCGACGACCTCGGCGGCACGCTGCTCGACGGCCGAGTGCTGCCCGGTGCGGGCGTCGAGCGGAGGCTCGAGCTTCCGCTCACCGAGGCGCGCGACATCGCCCGACGGCTGTTCCGCCCCTTCCGCCAGCGCTCCACGACCTACGGCGACGTCTTCCGCGCGACGGGCAGGGGTCGCTCGTGAGCGAGCCGATCGCCCGCGACGACCTCGGCCCGGGCACCGTTCGAGTGGGCACGGTTCGAGTGGGCACCGTCATCGTCGGCGCGGGCTTCGCGGGCATCGCCGCGGCGCTCGCCCTGAAGGCCGCGGGCGACGACGACTTCGTCATCCTCGAGCGCGCCGACGCCGTCGGCGGCACCTGGCGCGACAACGTCTACCCCGGCGTTGCCTGCGATGTGCCCGCCCACCTCTACGGGCTCTCGTCGCATCCGTGGCCCGAGTGGTCGCGCACCTTCGCTCCTGGCGCCGAGATCCGCGCGTACCTCGAGCGCGTCGTCGCCTCCGAGGGGCTCGACCGGCACCTGCGCCTGGGGGTCGCGATGGCGTCGGCCGCCTGGGCCGACGGCGGATGGACGCTGAGCCTCTCGGCGGGTGGCGGGGACCCCGCCGGCGACCTGCGCGCCCGCAGCCTCGTGCTCGCGGCCGGCCGCCTCACCGAGCCGCTGATCCCCGAGATCCCGGGGCTCGAGGCCTTCCCCGGCCCGGTGTTCCACTCGGCCCGGTGGGACGAGAGCCTGCGCATCCACAACGCCCGCATCGCCGTCGTCGGCACCGGCGCGAGCGCGATCCAGCTTGCGCCCGAGCTCGCCCGGCGCGGCGCGGACGTGCGGCTGTTCCAGCGCACGCCGGCCTGGATCGTGCCGCGCCGCGATCGCGCGTACGCGCGCGCCGAGCAGGACGGCTGGCGCACCGATCCGGCCTCCCTCGCCGCGCTGCGAGACGAGCTGTACGCCGAGGGCGAGGACCGGTTCGCCTCGCGCTCGGGAGACCCCGTCGCCGCCGCCGAGGCACGAGAGGTCGCCCTCCGGCACCTGGCCCGCCACGTCCCGGATCCCGAGCTGCGCGCCGCCCTCACGCCGGACTACGCGTTCGGCTGCAAGCGCGTGGTGCTGAGCGACGACTTCTACCCCGCGATCGCGTCCGGCATGGTCACCCTCGAGCCCTCGGCCCTCGCGCGGGTGGAGGACAACGTGCTCGTCTCGGCCGGCGGCGCCCGGCACGAGGTCGACATCGTGGTGCTCGCCACCGGCTTCGAGGCCGCCCGGCAGCCGTACGCCCGGCTCGTCACGGGCGAGGACGGCATCAGCCTCGACGATCACTGGCGTGACGGCATGACCTCGGTCGGCTCGACGCTTGTGCACGGGTTCCCGAACCTCTTCGTCCTCAACGGCCCGAACGCGTCGCTCGGCCACAGCTCGGCCGTGCTGATCATGGAGGAGCAGGCGGCCTTCGCCGCGTCCCTCATCGCGCGCCGCGAGACGATCCGCGTCACCGAGGACGACGAGCGGGCCTACACGTCCGAGATCGCCGAGCGCGCGGCGGGCACGCCGTGGACGTCGGGAACCTGCCGCAACTGGTACACCGACCCCCGCTCCGGCCGCCTCACGCTGCTGTGGCCCGGCACGGTCGACGACTTCCGTGTCCGCCTCTCCGAGGTGCGCGCCACGATCCTCTCCCCCGCACTGACCGCCTGATCCGACCCACGACCCCAGGAGCCTCATGACCATTCCGATGCGCTTCGGCTACAAGGCCTCGTCCGAGCAGTTCGGCCCGCGCGAGCTGCTCGACTACGCGGTGCTGGCCGAGGAGATGGGCTTCGACAGCGTCTTCCTCTCCGACCACATGCAGCCGTGGATGCACGACGGCGGGCACGCCCCCGCCGCGCTCCCCTGGCTGGGCGCGGCCGGCGAGCGCACGTCGCGGGTGCTGCTGGGCACCTCCGTGCTCACGCCGACGTTCCGATACCACCCGGGAGTCGTCGCCCAGGCGTTCGGCACGCTCGGCGCGATGCACCCTGGCCGGTTCATCCTGGGCGTCGGGACGGGCGAGGCGCTCAACGAGGTGACCCTCGGTCTCGATTGGCCCGAGTCGCCCGAGCGGTTCCAGCGCATGAAGGAGGCGATCACCCTGATCCGCCGCCTCTGGACCGACGAGCGCGTGACCTTCGACGGCACCTACTACTCCACGAGCAACGCGACGATCTACGACCGTCCCGAGACCCAGGTGCCGATCTACATCGGCGCCTCGGGACCGGCCGCCACGCGCCTCGCGGGCCGTATGGCCGACGGCTGGATCACCACCAGCGGCAAGGATCCGTCGCTCTACACCGACAACCTGCTCCCCGCCTTCGACGAGGGCCTGGAGAAGGGCGGGCGATCGCGCGACGATGTCGACACCCTCATCGAGGTGAAGGTGTCGTTCCGGCCCGACCTCGCCCAGGCCACCGAGAACACCCGCTTCTGGGCCCCGCTCGCACTCAAGCCCGACGAGAAGACCGGGATCCACGACCCCATCGAGATGCAGCGTCGCGCCGAGGAGCTGCCGATCGAGCGCGCGGCGTCGCGGTTCATCGTGTCGGACGACGTCGAGCAGCACATCGAGGCCATCGCCAAGAACGTCGAGCTCGGCTTCCGTCACCTCGTCTTCCACGACCCGGGCCACGACCAGGAGGCCTTCCTCCGTCTGTACGGCGAGCAGGTGCTGCCGCGCCTGCGCGAGCGCTTCCGTTGAGCGGGATCCGTCGGTGAGGCGGGGCTGGACGCTCGTCGTCCCCGTGAAGGGATCGACGGGCAAGTCCCGCCTCGCGCATCCGGATCGCGCCGAGCTCGCCACCGCGATCGCGCTCGACACGGTCGAGGCCGCGCGCCGGGCGACGGCGGTGCGGGAGGTGGTGGTCGTCACGGGCGATCCGGTGATCGCGCCGCTGCTCGAGCAGGCAGGATCATCCGGCGTGCCCGTGCGGCTGATCCCGGATCCCGGCACCGGCCTGAACGGGGCGATCGCCGCGGGCCTGGGCGCGGCCGGCGGCGACCGCGCCGTGATGCTCGGCGATCTGCCCGCCCTGCATGCCGCGGATCTCGACGCGGCCCTCGCGCTGGCCTCGGCGCACGCGCGATCCTTCGTGCCCGACGCAGAGGGGTCGGGCACCACCCTGATCGCCGCGCGAGCGGGGGAGACGCTCGAGCCCGCGTTCGGCGCCGATTCGGCCGCGCGTCACGCCGCCGCGGGCCACGCGCCGCTCGACGTCGCGGCGAGCTCGTCGCTGCGCCGCGACGTCGACACCGCCGAGCAGCTGCGCGCGGCCGCCGTGCTCGGCCTCGGGCCGCGGACGGCCGCGCTGCTGTAGGCCGAGGCGGCGCGGGCCGCCCCGGCCGGCGCCCGTCACACCGGCGGCGCCGCCGGTCGCGCGGACCCGTGGGTGTAGACCGCGAAGTCCTCGACCACCATGTCGGCCGGGCTGGGCGTGGTGCTGTCCGGGAGGCCGGGCCAGGCGCCGCCGATCGCGATGTTGAACACCGCGAACATGTCGTCGGTCGGGATGTTCTTGCCCGCATACCGCCCGACCTGGACGCCGTCGATCCAGAAGCTCACGACGTCACGCTCCCACCAGACCGCGTAGTCGTGCACCTCGTCGGCCCACGAGCCGTCGGTGCGGGTCACGATCGAGGCGAGCCCGGTCTTCTTCGCGCCGTGCACCGAGGAGACGGCCTCGTTCCACCACGGGCTCGCCGCCTCGACGATGTCGATCTCCGAGGTGTTGCGCCCTCCCACCGTGTTCCACATCCAGAACGCGGGCCAGAACCCCTGCCCCTCGGGCAGCTTGATCGACGCGGTGACGTAGGAGCCGGGCTTGATGATCACGTTGCGCATCTCGACGCCGCCCGAGAGCCACTCGGTGCCGACCTTCTCGGCGCGCAGGCGCATGCCGCCGCCCTCCAGCGGCGCGACCTGCGAGGTCGCGTAGCGCTGGATCTCGCCGTTCTTCCATGCCGGCTGGTTCAGGATCCGCGTCATCGCGAGATCCTCCGCCGGGAAGGTCGTGTCGTACGCCACGGCCCAGCCGGGGGCGGGCGTCTCGGCGGCGTGGGCGGCGGTCGGCGTCAGGGCGATCAGCCCGCCGATCAGCGTGAGCGCCAGGGCGCTGCGGAAGTGCTTCATCTGGGGTTTCTTCCTCGAATGGTCCCTCCTCCCCCGCGCTCAGTCTGGCAGGACGGCGCTCCCCCCGATCGACACCCGGAGGGTGCGCACCTCGAACGGCGTGAGCTCCAGGGCCACCTCCTGCCGCTGGGTGAGAGTCGCGGGGGCGAGCGTCGGATCCCCGTCCTCGATGAGCGACACGGTCTCGACCGCCGCGACCTCCCGACCGAACCGCAGCGCACCCGAGACGCGGCGCCCGTAGGGCTCGTACACGCGCACGATCAGGTCGCCCGAGCGGTCGGCCGCGAGCTTGACGGCCGAGACGATCAGGCCGGGCGACGCCGTCACCACGGGCCCGACCGGGGACCCGGTCACCTCCCGCGCCGGCAGGTTCATCACGAGCCCGGCGGCCGTGGCGTCCTCGATGCCCGCCCCGATGACCCAGGCGTAGCGGTGGGTCTGCGTGCCCTGATCCGTCTCGGGATCAGGGAAGCGCGGCGCGCGCAGCAGAGACAGGCGCACCGTCGTGGTGACGCCGTGCTCGGGGGTGGAGTCGCGCGTGACGTCATAGCCGTAGGTCGAGTCCGTGATGAGCGCGACGCCGAAGCCCGGCTCGGCGACGTGCACGAACCGGTGCATGGACGTCTCGAACTTCGCCGCCTCCCAGCTGGTGTTGGTGTGCGTCACCCGCTTGGCATAGCCGAACTGCGTCTCGGCGGCCGTGTGCTCGGCCTGGATGGCGAGCGGGAACGCGAGCTTGAGGAACTTCTCCGTCTCGCGCCAGTCGGTCGACTGCGCGAACTCCAGCACCCGCGATCCCGCGCGCAGCGTGATCCGCTGCTCGAGAGATGAGAGCGAGAACGCCCGGGCGACGACCACGGTGACGGATCCGGGTCCCTCCTCCAGCGTCAGCGAGGCGGCCGCGCGCAGGTCGTCCACGCGGTTGCGGTAGAAGCGGTCGACGTCCCACGCGTCCCACATGTTGGGGAAGTCCTGGTGCAGCTGCAGCAGGTTCGCCTCGGCGCCGGCGGGCACGGCGTCGCGCCCCGTCGCGAGGTCGATCGCGGAGGTGATGAGCCCCTCCCCCGTGATCATCACCCGGACGAGGTCGTTCTCGAGGACGAAGCCGCCCCCCGCCGCCTCGGCCGACACACGTCCGCGGGCGGGAACGGCGACCGCCGCCCCGAGCGCCGGCACCCCGTCGCGCGCGACCGGCGCGGCGTTGAACACCACGGGCTCGGAGCCGGAGGGCTCGGAGCCGGATTCGGAGCCGCCGCGGGCGAGCACCGCCTGGGCCTCGTCGATGAGGGCGCGAGCCGCGGCCGCGACCCGGGCGTACTGCTCGACCGCCTCGCGGTGCACCCAGGCGATCGATGTGCCCGGCAGGATGTCGTGGAACTGCTGCAGCAGCACCTGCTGCCACAGCGCGTCGAGCTCGTCGTACGGGTAGTCGGCGCCCGTCCAGAAGGTCGCCGATGCCGCCCACAGCTCGGCCTCGATCAGCAGGTGCTCGGTGAGGCGGTTGCCCTGCTTCGTGCGGTGCTGGCTGGTGAGCGTGGCGCGATGCAGCTCCAGGTACAGCTCGCCGACCCACACGGGCGGGTCGGGCAGCTCCTGCCGCGCCCGGTCGAAGAACGCGTCGGGGTGCTCCCACCGCACCCTCGCCGATCCCTCGAGGTCGGCCAGCCGCTTCGCCTTGCCCGTCATCTCGCGGGTGGTGCCGCCGCCGCCGTCGCCCCAGCCCACGGGCGCGATCGAGCCGGAGGCGAGCCGCGACTCGCGGAACTGCCGCGTCGCGCGGGCGACCTCGGCACCCGACAGCTCGGAGTTGTACGTGTCCATCGGCGGGAAGTGACTGAACACCCGTGACCCGTCGATCCCCTCCCACGCGAACGTGTGGTGCGGGAAGCGATTCACCTGGTTCCACGAGATCTTCTGGGTGAAGAACCACTCGAAGCCGGCCCGGCGCATCAGCTGCGGCAGCGCGGGCGAGTACCCGAACGAGTCCGGCAGCCACACGCCCTTCGAGCGGACGCCGAACTCCTCCTCGAAGAAGCGCTGGCCGTAGAGGAACTGCCGCACGATCGCCTCGCCCGTGGGCATCACGGTGTCCGACTCGACCCACATGCCGCCCAGCGGCAGGAAGCGCCCCGCCGCGACGGCCTCGCGCACCTTGGCGTGCACCTCGGGCCGGTGCTCCCGGATCCATGCATACTGCTGCGCGCTGGACATCCCGTAGACGAAGTCGTCGGTCTCGCCGATCAGGTCGGTGATCGAGGACGCCGTGCGCGCCACCTTGCGGATCGTCTCCCGCACCGGCCACAGCCAGGCCGAGTCGATGTGCGCGTGGCCGACCGCCGAGATCTCGTGGGCCGAGGCCTCGGCGGGCGACGCGAGCGCCGGCGCGAGGGCCGCACGCGCCTCGGCGGCCGACCCGGCGATGTCCTGCAGGTCGACGCGATCGAGGGCGTCGTCGAGCGCCTGCAGGATGCGCATGCGCCGGGGGCCGGACTCGGGGAGCTCGGCCTGCAGCTCGAGCAGCACCTCGACGTCGAGCGCGAGCTCGAAGACCTCCTTCTCGAACACCGCGAGATCGAAATGCCTGGTCGTGTACAGGTTCTGGCGCGACGCCGTCGCGAGGTCGCCCTGTCGGGTGGGCCGGAAGGGCAGGCCGGAGCCGAAGTGGGCGACATCGAGCAGCACCGGGTTCGATGCCGCCTCGATGAAGAACTCCAGGCTCTCGCCGCCGGTCGCGGCCTCGGCGATCCTGACCCACTGGTTGCGCGGGTTGAGCGACTTCACGGGCTCGCCGGAGGGCAGGTGCACAAGACCCTCGCACTGGAATCCGGTCATGCCGACGTCGAAGCCGAGGTCGACGAGCGCCTCGACCCGTCGGCCCGCCCACTCGTCGGGCACGCGGCCGCTCACCCGGAACCAGGTCGTCCCCCACGCAGCGCCCCACGACGATCCCGTCTCGAACGGGGCGTAGGCGAGCGCGAGGCCGTCGGCGGGGGCGATGGGCTCGCCCGGCAGCTCGTGGAACTCCACGTCGAGCGGCACGCGTCGGGCGTGCACGGCGGGCAGGATCCGCTCGTTGAGCACGCGGCGGGCGCGGCCGACGGTGAGCGGGATGTCGTTGTGCATGGGGGCTCCGCATCTGAACGGGTGAACCCCACCACGCTGGCGGACCGAGCCGCCGTGGTCAACAGATCGGCGGCGGATCCGCTCTCAGCGGCGCAACACGAGCGCGGCCGCGCCGACGAGCGGGCCCTCGTCGCCCAGGCCGCTGCGGACGACGCGGGTCGCCTGCGCGTAGGACAGGACCGCCGACGAGCGCAGCGCCGTCGCCACGAGATCGACGTAGTCGTCGGAGACGCGCGAGAAGCCGCCGCTGATCGCGATCACCTCGAGGTCGAGCAGGGTCGACGCGTTGGCCAGGCCGAGGCCGACGTATCCGGCCGAGCGCTCGATCGCGGCGCGCGCGATCCGATCCCCCGCCTGCGCATCGCGGGCCAGGTCCTCCCCCGTCGATCCGCTCCAGCCCTGCTGCCGGGCCCAGCCGACCGTCGGCGGGCCCGCGGCGAGCTCCTCGAGGGTCATCGCGCCCTCGGACCCGCCGATCACCATCTGGCCGAGGTGACCGGCGTTTCCCGACGCGCCGCCGATCGAGGCGCCGTCCACCACGATCCCGCCGCCGACGCCCGTCGACACAACGATCGACAGCGAGGCGCGGGCGCCCGCCGCGGCGCCGATCCACGACTCCGCCAGGGCGATGCACGCGCCGTCATGGCGGAAGCCCGTGACGAAATCGGTGCGGCCGAGTACGCCGGAGACTACCTCGGTCGCGGTCGGCGCGAGGGCGAAGCCGTGCAGCCCGGGCATGTTCACGGGCATGATGTCGCCCGCGGCCAGGTCGATCGGCCCGGCGCTGCCGATGCCCACGCCGACGAACTCGGCGCCCTCGGGAAGCTCCGCGAGCGCGCGCGTTGTGGTCGCGATGAGGGCCTGCTCCATACCCGTGGGCGTGAGCTCGCGCCCCGTCGGCACGCGGTTGCGGCTCGCGGCCAGCACCTCGCCCGTCTCGGTGACAAGCGCGGCGTCGAGCTTGGTTCCGCCCAGATCCAGGGCGAGGGCGAAGGCGGTCACGTCTACTGCGGGTCGAGGCCGAGGTCGGCGAGGACGATGGCCGAGCGCCATTCGAGGCCCTCGGCCTCGATGGCGGCCTGCGCGCCCGTCGAGCGGTCGACGATCGTGGCCACGGCCACGACCTCGGCGCCCGCCTTGCGCAGCGCCTCGACGGCCTTCAGCGGCGACTGGCCGGTGGTGGAGGTGTCCTCGACCACAACGACGCGCTTGCCCGCGACCTCGGCGCCCTCGATCTGGCGACCGCGGCCGTGGTCCTTCGGCTCCTTGCGCACGACGAAGGCGTCGATCGGGCGGTCGGTCTTGACCGACTCGTGCATCATCGCGTTGGCGATGGGGTCGGCGCCGAGGGTCAGACCGCCGACGGCCGCGACGTCCGGGATGTCCTTGATCAGGTCGAGCATGATGCGCCCGATCGCGGGGGCCGCGCGGTGGTCGAGCGTCAGCTTGCGCATGTCGACGTAGTACGTCGCCTTCTTGCCGCTCGAGAGCGTGAAGTCGCCGTGGAACACCGCCTCGTCGTTGATGAGGGCGATGAGCGCCTGGCGGTCGGCTTCGAGTTCGGGCGTGGATGCGGCCATGCCGCCAGTCTAGAAGGGGCGGTCCGCTCTGCCCTGTTCGCGGGCGCGATCCGGGCGGCGGCGATGTCGGACGGCCCGCCTAGGCTGGACGCATGCGGCTTGCCACCTGGAACGTCAACTCGGTCCGCGCCCGCGTCGGGCGCATCGTCGCCTTCGCCGAGCGCGAGCACATCGATGTGCTGGCGATGCAGGAGATCAAGTGCAAGCCCGAGCAGTTCCCCTTCGCAGAGTTCGAGGCGGCCGGCTACCACGTCGAGGCGCACGGCCTGAATCAGTGGAACGGCGTGGCCATCGCGAGCCGCGAACCCATCGAGGACGTGGAGCATTCCTTCCCCGGCATGCCCGGATTCCTCAAGGGGCATGAAGGCCCGGACGCGCCACTCGAGGCCCGCGCGATCGGCGCCACGGTCGGCGGTGTGCGCGTCTGGAGCCTGTACGTGCCGAACGGCCGCTCGCTGGGCGACCCGCACTACGACTACAAGCTTCACTGGCTGAAGGCGCTCGAAGAGCACACGCGCCAGCAGCTCGCGCGCGACCCCGACCTTCCCCTCGCGCTGGTCGGCGACTTCAACATCGCCCCCACCGATGCCGACAACGGCGACCCGCAGGTCGTCGAGGGAGCGAGCACCCACGTCTCGCCGCAGGAGCGTCAGGCGTTCGCAGACCTCGAGAGCGCCGGCCTCGTCGACGTCGTGCGTCCCCTCGTGCCCGAGGGCTTCACCTACTGGGACTACAAGGCCATCAAGTTCGTGCGCAATCAGGGCATGCGCATCGACTTCATCCTCGGATCGCGCGCCCTCGCCGATGCCGTGACAGGCGCCGCGATCCACCGCGACGAGCGCAAGGGCGATGCGCCGAGCGACCACGTGCCGGTCGTCGTCGACCTCGACTTCCCGGCCGATGGCGAGGACGACGACCTCCCGATGATCTTCGGCTGACACAGCCCTGCACGGCGACGTGCCAGCGATCGGCGGCGGCACGCCGACCATCCGCCTGCACAGCGCACGCGAGGTCGAGGAGTGGCTCCGCTCCCTCTGAGCCGCGGATCGTTCCGTGTCACAAATCGATACGCAGGAATAGATCACGGGGGACCGTGTTGTCCTACGCGGGCAACGGCGCCCGCCACCTCTATTCCCGTGAACCGCAAGGAGCACAACCATGGGCGCTGCCACGCTCGATCAGTCCGCCACCACCGATCACCCGATCCTCGATGTCCTCGTCGAGCGCTGGAGCCCCCGCGCCTACGACGCGGCGGTCGCGATCGACGAGCAGAAGCTGAACAGCTCGCTCGAGGCCGCCCGCTGGTCGCCCTCCGCGATGAACGTGCAGCCCTGGCGCTTCATCGTCGCCCGCCGCGGCACCGCCACCCACGCCGCCGTCGTCGACACCCTGATGGGCTTCAACCAGGCGTGGGCGCCCAACGCGTCGGCCCTGATCGTGGCGATCGCCGAGGCCAAGAACGAGGCGGGCGACGAGCAGCCGTGGGCCTTCTACGACCTCGGCCAGGCGATGGCTCACTTCAGCGTGCAGGCGCACGCCGAGGGACTCCACGTGCACCAGATGGCCGGCTTCGACAAGGAGGCCATCTCGGCGCACTTCGGCCTCGACGAGCGCTTCGTGCCCTTCACCATCACCGCCGTCGGCGACTTCGGCGACCACAACGAGCTGCCCGAGGGTCTGCGCGAGCGCGAGACCGCGCCGCGCACGCGCCGTCCGATCGCCGAGTCGCTCGTCGCCAACGACTGACCGATCCGCATCGCGAAGCGGGCCCGGGGAAGTGATCCCGCGGGCCCGCTTCGTCGTCTCCCGCCGATGTCCGTCTCACGAGGGAGGCCGGTGGTGCGGGTGTTCCGTAGCGTGGGGGGCATGGCGCTCCTCGCGCGCGACCCGCGCACGCTCGTGACCTCGCCCGCCGCCGATCCGGCGCCGCGGGCACGCCCGAACGCGCGCGAGCGGCGCACCGACCTCGTGCTCGCGGTCGCGCTGTTCGCCGCGGCCGTGCTGAGCGTGGCCCTGTCGACCGTCTCGCAGCTGTTCACCTTCCGCGACGACTCCGGCGCCTGGCCCCTGGTCTTCGCGGGCCTCACTACGCTTCCGCTCGCCCTGCGCCGGCGCTTCCCGATCGCCGTGGCGGTCGTGGTCGCGGGTTCGTACTTCGTGGGCGCCACGCTCGAATCGGCCGAGCTGTACGTCAGCCAGGTGACCATGTTCGTGGCGTTCTACACGGTCGGCGCGTGGTCGGAGGACCGCCGCCGGGCCGCCTGGGGTCGGGCGCTCATCATCCTCGGCATGTTCGTCTGGATGCTGATCTCGACGTACCTCGGCGCCGTCGATCCGTCCGAGCACATGCCGGACACCGCAGGCGCGTTCTCTCCGTACGTCGCCTACATGCTGATCATCTGGCTCATCAACGTGGCGTACTTCGGGGGCGCGTACTACCTCGGCGAGCGCGCCTACGCGGCCGCCCGCGACCGGGAGACGCTGCGGCGCCGCACACACGAGCTCGTGGAGGAGCGGGAGACGTCCTCGGCCCAGGCGGTGATGCTCGACCGGGTGCGTATCGCGCGCGAGCTGCACGACGTCGTGGCGCATCACGTGTCGGCGATGGGCGTGCAGGCGGGGGCCGCGCGCACCGTGCTCGACCGCGATCCGGAGGCCGCCCGCGGCATCCTGCAGGCCGTCGAGGGCTCGGCGCGGTCGGCGCTCGACGAGCTGCACCTGCTGCTCGACACGCTGCGCTCGCCCGAGCACGCCGCGGACGAGGTGGCCTCGACGCTGCGGCTCGAGGGCCTCGCCGCACTCGCCCAGGAGGCCTCCGCGACGGGCACGCCCACCCGGTTCACGGTCGTGGGCGAGCCGGCGGATGTGCCCGAGACGGTGCACGTGAACCTCTACCGGATCGCCCAGGAGGCGCTGACGAACACCCGGCGCCACGCGGGGCCGGATGTCACGGCCGAGCTCCGCCTGCGATACACCGCCGACGCGGTCGAGCTCGAGGTGACCGACACCGGGCGCCCGGGCCGGAGCACCCGCCCCGGGCTGGGGCTGCTCGGCATGCGCGAGCGGGCGATCGCGTCCGGCGGATCGCTCGAGTACGGCCCGCGGGATCGCGGCGGGTTCCTCGTGCGGGTGCGGGTGCCGATCCGGGTGGCCGGATGACACCGCGCGTTCTCGTGGTCGACGACCACGCCACGATGCGTCTGGGGTTCCGCACGATCCTCGAGGCATCGGGCATCCCGGTCGTCGGGGAGGCCGCCACCGGCACCGCCGCCGTCGCGCAGGCCGCCGCGCTGCGCCCGGACGTGATCCTCATGGACGTGCAGATGCCCGACATGGACGGGATCGAGGCCAGCCGGCTGATCCTGCGCGGCGACCGGCCGCCGCGGATCCTGATCGTGACGACCTTCGATCGCGACGACTACCTGTTCGCGGCGCTGGATGCCGGGGCCAGTGGCTTCCTGCTGAAGAACGCGGGGCCGGAGGAGCTGGTCGCGGCCGTGCACGTGGTCGCGTCCGGCGATGCGCTGCTGGCGCCCGAGGTGACGCGGCGGGTCATCGAGCGGCACGCGCCGGCGACGCAGGCCGAGGTCGCCGCCGCGGCAGTCCCTGTGGCGGTACCGCTGACCGACCGCGAGCGCGAGGTGCTGCGGCTGCTCGCCGAGGCGCTCAGCAACGCCGAGATCGCCGGGCGCCTGCACATCGGCGAGGCGACCGTGAAGACCCACGTCTCGAACGTGCTGCAGAAGCTCGGCGCGCGGGACCGCGTCGCCGCGGTGGTCTACGCCCACCGTCACGGCCTCGCCTGACCCGCGCCCTCGCCCGCCGCGCAGGGGACCAGCCCCGGGAACGGACCGCCCCGCGGGGGAGGAGAAGATCCGCCCCGCGGGGGATCCGCCCGGATCGGGCGCTCCCTAGCGTGAGAGGCATGAAAAAGAGAGAACGCGGATGCTGACACTCAGCGGGATCGTGAAGAGCTACGGCGAGCGCCGGGTGCTCGACGACGTGTCGTTCGACGTCGTCCCCGGCCGACTGACGGGCTTCGTCGGCGGCAACGGCGCTGGCAAGACCACCACGATGCGGATCATCCTCGGGCTGCTCGCGGTCGACGGCGGTCAGGTGACGCTGGGCGGTGCGCCCCTCACGCCGGCCGTCCGCCGCGGTTTCGGGTACATGCCCGAGGAGCGCGGGCTGTACCCGAAGATGCGGGTGCTCGAGCACATCGTCTACCTCGCCCGCCTGCACGGGTTCTCGCGTGAGGACGCGACGACTCGCGCCACCGCGATCCTGGAGCGACTCGGGCTGGGGGAGCGCCTCGACGACAACATCGAGGCGCTGTCGCTCGGCAACCAGCAGCGCGCCCAGATCGCGGCCGCGCTGGTGCACGACCCCGAGGTGCTCATCCTCGACGAGCCGTTCTCGGGCCTGGACCCCCTGGCCGTCGACGTGGTCGCCGGGGTGCTGCAGGAGCGCGCCGCGGCGGGGGTCTCGGTGCTCTTCTCGTCGCACCAGCTCGATGTCGTCGAGCGGCTGTGCGACGACCTCGTGATCATCGCGGGCGGCGCGATCCGGGCCCGCGGGTCGCGGGACGAGCTGCGCGCGCAGCACGCCACCCGCCGCTTCGAGCTGCTCTCCTCCGCCGACGCCGGATGGCTGCGCGACGAGGAGGGTGTGGAGGTCGTCGCCTTCGACGGCGGCTACGCCGTGTTCGATGCGGCCGACGAGGCCGTGGCCCAGCGCGTGCTGCGATCGGCCCTGGAGCGCGGCGACGTCGCCTCCTTCTCCCCCCAGCGGCCCTCGCTCGCCGAGATCTTCAAGGCGGTGATCGTATGAGCGCCCCCGTCCGGACCGAGGCGAAGGCCCCGACGCGCCCCGAGGCGACGCTGACCTCCCTGCAGGGTGTGTGGCTGGTGGCCGAGCGCGAGATCGGCGGCAAGCTGCGCAGCCGCTCGTTCCAGATCTCGACCGCGATCCTGCTGCTCCTCGCCCTCGCGGGCGTGCTCTGGAGCGGGTTCCAGGCCGGCGGGAACGAGCCCACCGCGATCGCGGCGACCGCCGACGCGCGGGCCGATCTCCCGGGATCCGCCGACGTCGAGATCACCGAGGTCGCCGACCGCGCCGAGGCCGAGGCGCTGCTGCGCGACGGCACCGTGGATGCGGCCGTGCTCTCGGATCCCGATTCGCCCGTGGGTGTGCTGATCCTCGCCGAATCGGAGGCCCCGGATTCGCTCGTCGCGCTGCTGTCGGTGGCGCCGTCGGTGGAGCTGCTCGACCCCGACAGCGCCTCCGAGGCGCCCATGCGCTACCTGCTGGGTATGATCTTCGGCGTGGTGTTCATGATGGCCGCCATCAGCTTCGGCTCGCCGATCACGATGAGCGTCATCGAGGAGAAGCAGACGCGCGTGGTGGAGATCCTGATCTCGGCCATCCCGGCCCGGGTGCTGCTGGCGGGCAAGGTGCTGGGCAACGCGGTGCTGGCGATCGGTCAGATCCTGCTGCTGATCACCGTGTCGGTCATCGGCCTGGTCGTCACCGGCCAGACCGAGGTGCTGCAGGGTCTCGGGGCGCCGATCGTCTGGTTCGCGGTGTTCTTCCTGTTCGGGTTCCTGCTGCTGGCGGCGATGTTCGCGGCGGCCGGATCGCTCGTCTCGCGCCAGGAGGACGCCGGTCCGACGCTGTCGCCGGTGATGTGGCTGACGATGATCCCGTACTTCCTGGTGCTGTTCGTGGGCGACAACCCCGTCGCGATGGCGATCATGTCGTACGTGCCGTTCTCGGCGCCGGTCGCGATGCCGATCCGCCTGTTCTTCGGCGATGCCGCGTGGTGGGAGCCCCTGCTGTCGCTGGCGATCATGCTGGCGTCGTGCCTCGTGGTGATCGTGCTGGGCGCGAAGATCTACGAGAACTCGCTGCTGCGGATGGGCGCGCGGGTGAAGCTCGGCGACGCCCTGCGCGGCTGACGCGATCACGAGAGACGGGCCCGGGGGAGCGATCCCCCGGGCCCGTCTCGGCGTCGGCGGCCTACGACTCGCTCCCGACCTCCGCGAGCAGCTCGGGCCAGCGGCGATCCAGCACCTGGCCGCCCCACCGGATGCCCCCCCAGACGGCGAGGCCGCCGAGGCCCAGCCCGCAGGCGAGGCTGACCCAGCCGAGCGCCGGGTTCCACAGCGCGGCGATGGCGAAGCCGAACGCGGGGCCCCCGACGATCAGGGTCATCGGGGCCATGACCAGCAGCGCGACGAGCGACTGCACCCCGCCGGACGAGCCGCGACCGAGCGGGTTCGCCTCGGGCGCCGGAGCGCGGCCCGGCAGCCACGCGCCGACGAGCGCTCCGGCACCGGCCGAGGCGAGCCCGAGGCCCAGCGACGAGCCGAGCGCGGCGGGGAGCAGCTGCCACGCACCGGCGAGCGCGCAGGCACCGATGCTCAGCACGATCACGGTGGGCACGGCGATGATGCCGAGGCCCAGCACCCGGCCCGCGCGGTCGTCCGCGCCCCGCACCCCGGCGAACACGTGCAGGGCGACCGCGTCGTTGTCGTAGGCGACGTCGAGCTGCAGGATCGTCGCGATCATGAGCGCGCCGATCGAGGGCGCGAGGACGATCCCGTCCCCGAGCACGCCGAGCTCGACGTCCGTGGAGCCGAGCAGGGCGGGCGCGATCACGAGCACCGGCAAGATCACCAGCATCAGCGTGTTGAGGATGTGCCGCGGGTCGCGACGCCGGTACCGCAGCGACCGTGCGGCGATCGCCCCGACGGGCGTCGCGGGCAGCAGCCGGTCGAGTGTCGCACCGCCCCGGATCCGCCCGCCCCCGCGATTGAGGATGGGGGACACCAGACGCGCGGCGAGCATCGCGCGGGCGGCGAGCCACAGCGCCCCCGTCGTCGCCAGCGCGATCGCCAGCTGGGCGGCGGCGATGCCCCACTGACCCGACGCGACCGCCGCGGGCACCCCGAAGGCGGCGCCGACCGGTGTCCATGCCAGCACCCGAGTGATGCCGCCGAAGGCGGCGAGCGGGTCGTCGAGCGACGCGATCGCCTGCAGGCCCGCGCTGAGGACCAGGCCCGAGCTCGACAGCAGCAGCACCGCGACGATGGCCACGAGGTCGCGGGTGCGCCGCCCCGCGAGCCAGCTCGCCAGCAGCCCTGCCACAACCCGCGCGCCCAGCACGCACACCGCGAAGGCGACCGGGATCATCAGCACCGCCGCGACGAGCGCGAGGGGCGACGCCGACCACGCGATCAGCATCAGCAGCAGCGCGATCACCGTGCCGATGCCGCCGATCCCGAGCGCGCTGGCGGCGACGAGCCCGGGCAGCAGGGCGCCGGCCCGGACGGGGAGCAGCGCGAACCGCTCGGGCGCCAGCAGCTCGTCCGAGCTCGTCAGGATCGCGCCGATCCACCACCCGAGGGTGAGGATCGATCCGGCGATCACCATCACCGCTCCCGCGGCCTCCGGCGCGAAGGCGCGCAGGGCGAGGACGCCCGAGGCCAGCAGTCCCAGAAGCCCCAGCGCCATCAGCCCGAAGATGACGAGCGAGACGATCATCCACGGGTTGCGGACCAGCTGGTGGCCGAGCTGCCGCCACCGCAGCCCTACGAGGAGCGCAACCATGCCAGCGTCTCCGCTCCGAGGTCGTGGCGGCCGACGAGGCTCAGGAACCGCTGCTGCAGCGACTCGCCCGCGCGCACCTCGTCGAGGGTGCCGTGGGCGAGCAGGCGCCCCTCGGCCACGATCGCGACCCGGTCGCACAGCGATTCGACGAGCTCCATGACGTGGCTCGACATCACCACGGTGCCGCCGCCCGCGACGAAGGCGCGCAGGATCTGCCGGATCGTGTCGCCGGAGACCGGGTCGACGGCCTCGAGCGGCTCGTCGAGCAGCAGCAGACGCGGGGCGTGGATCAGCGCACACGCGAGGCCGATCTTCTTCCGCATACCCGCCGAGTAGTCGACGACGAGGGTGGTGCCGGCCTCGGCCAGGCCCAGCGCCTCGAGCAGCTCGCCGGAGCGGTCGACCACATCCTTCTCGGCCATCCCGTGCAGCAGGCCGGTGTAGCGCAGCAGCTCGGCGCCGGTGAGGCGGTCGAACAGGCGCACGCCGTCGGGCAGCACGCCCATCCGGCCCTTCGCCGTCGCCGGATCCTGCCAGACGTCCGCCCCGAGCACGTAGGCCGTGCCGGACGTCGGTCGCAGCACACCGGTCGCCATCGACAGGGTCGTGGTCTTGCCGGCGCCGTTGGGGCCCAGCAGCCCGAGCATGGAGCCGGCCGGAACGTCGAGCGACAGGTTGTTGACCGCGACCTTGCCGGAGGGGAACACCTTCGTGAGGTTCCGCAGGGCGAAGACGGGTGGGGCGCCGGTTGCTTCCATACTCAGCACGCTAGGGGAGGTCCGCGGCGAGCGCGACGATCCGGCGGGTCGGGCAGGCGGCGACCTGGCGAGTCCGGCCGTGAGGTCGCCAGAATGGAGGCGATCCCCCGTCTTCCAGCCCAGGAGAGTCATGCCCCGCGCCGAGCAGATCACCCCGTCCGTCACCTATCACGGCGAGGGAGCGGTGTGGCATGAGGGCCTCGGCGGCCTGCGTTGGGTCGACATGCTCGAGGGCGACGTCCTCGCGCTCGACGAGGCGAGCGGGTCGGTGTCGCGCCTGCACGTCGACTCGCCCGTCGCGGCGGTCGTCCGCCCGCGCACGGCCGGCGGCTTCGTCGTCGCGCTCGAGAAGGCGATCGCCGCCTACGACGCCCACGGCGCACGCGAGTGGGTCACGCCGCAGCTGTGGGACGAGGCCATCCGCTTCAACGAGGGCGGCGTCGACCCGCGCGGCCGCCTGCTCGTGGGCCAGATGGCCTACGACGCGGCCGAGGGTGTCTCGTCGATGTTCCGCCTCAACCCCGACCGCTCGGTCGAGAAGCTCTTCGGCGGGCTCACGGTCTCGAACGGCCTCGGCTTCACCGCCGACGGCGCTCTCGCCTACTACGCGGACAGCCACACGGGCCGGATCGACGTCTTCGACGTCTCCGACGACGGCGAGCTGCGCGACCGCCGGCCGTTCGCGACGATCCCCGAGGGCGCGGGGAGCCCCGACGGCCTGGCGGTCGACGCCGAGGGCGGTGTGTGGTCGGCGCTGTACAACGGGCACGCCGTCCACCGGTACGACGCCTCGGGCCGGCTCAGCGAGGTCGTGGAGATCGGCGCGGCGCGCGTCACGTCGTGTGCGCTGACGCCGGGCGGCACGCTGTACGTCACCACGTCGCGCGAGGGCCTCGAGCCCCACGAGGAGCTGCCGGCCGGCGCCCTCTTCCGCGCCGAGGTCGGCGTGGCCGGGGTGCCGATCCGCACCGTCGACGTCTGAGCCCGCCGCGGCGGGGTCACTCGTCGGCGGTCACGACCCGGTTCTGATAGGCCCACACGACCGCCTGCAGCCGGGATCGCACCCCGAGCTTCGGCAGGAGCCGGGCGATGTGCGACTTGACGGTGGCGATCTCGACGACGAGCGCCGCGGCGATGTCCTCGTTGGACATCCCCTGCGCCAGCAGCAGCAGGATCTCGCGCTCCCGCGCGGTGAGCAGATCCAGGCCCTTGCCCGCGCTCACCGGCCGCAGCTGCCTGCGCTGCACGTACTCGTCGACGATCCGGCGCGTGAGGGTGCGGTCGAGGGTGCCGTGCCCCTCGGCGATGCTGCGGATCGCGCGGGTGATCTCGCTCGGTTCGGAGTCCTTCAGCAGGAACCCGGCGACACCGACCTCGAGCGCGCGGAAGACGTACTCGTCGATGTCGAACGTGGTGAGGATCAGCACCGGCACGGGTGACGACGCCTGCGGTCCGGTGATCCGCTCGGCGACCTGGAGACCGCTCAGCCCCGGCATGCGGATGTCCAGGCAGGCGACATCCGGCGCCAGCTCGTCGGCCATCCGCAGCGCCTCGTCGCCGTCGGCGGCCACCCCGACGACCTCGATGTCCGCTTCCGCGCCGAGAAGCGCCGCCAGCCCCGCGCGCACCAGGGGCTGGTCGTCGGCCAGCAGCACCCGGATCACGAGGCCCGCTCCCCGGAGTCGGCGGAGCGGGGGATGTCCATCCGGACCTCCCAGACGCCGGCGACGGGGCCCGCCGTCAGGCGCCCGCCGACGAGCTCGGCGCGTTCGCTCATGCCTCGCACGCCGAACCCGCCCCCGTCGGTCACGTCGGTGGTCACGTCGTTGCGCACAACGAGCCGCAGCAGCGCCTCGTCGGTGTCATCGACCAGCACCTCGGCCGCCGCCCCGGGCGCATGGCGGCGCACGTTCGTGAGCGACTCCTGCACCATCCGGTACGCCGCCAGCTGGCCGAGCGGAGAGATCCCCTCGCCCAGTGCGCGCCCCGCGCCGGTGCGCACCTCGAGCCGGACCGTCGCGCCGGCGGCGCGGGCGGCGTCCGCGAGCTCGCCGAGGGTCGCGAGGGTCTTCACCGCGTCGTCCTCGGCGCCCGCCTGCCGCAGGAGACCCACGAGGCTCCGGAGGTCGTCGAGCACGGCCCTGCTCTGGGCGCGGATCTGCGCGACGCCGGCCCGCGCCGCGGCGGGGTCCGGACCGATCTGCGCCTCGACCGCCGAGGCCATCACGGCGATCCCCGACAGGTGGTGGGCGGCGATGTCGTGCAGCTCGCGCGCCATGGCCGCGCGCTCGAGCGCGATGGCCTGCCCGACCCGTGCGTCCTGTTCGCGGGCGAGCGCCCGCACCGTCTGGTCCTGGGCCTCGCGGGCGGCGCGCTGCGCGGCGATCGCGGCGGCCGGCAGCAGCGGCAGGCCCACAACGACGACAGCCTGGCCGAGGGCGGTGACGCCCATCACCCAGAGGTCGGTGCGGCCCTCCGCGGAGGTGTTCGCGAACTGAGCCGCGGCGACCAGGACGGCGGCGCCCGTCGCCCCGCCGGCGAGGCGGCGCAGCGGGGTGCGCAGGGCCGCGCGGAAAGCCAGCACGATCACCGGGACGGCGCTCACCGTGAACAGGGCGCCGGGCGCCGCCAGGGCCAGCAGGAGGCACAGCGCCGCGCACAGCACCAGGGCGTCGGCGCGGGTCCGGGAGCGCCACAGCGGCAGCGCCGATTGGGCGATGATCACGAGCACCGTCGCGGCGACGGCGACCGCGGCGGGGGTCTGCGGGCGTGCCGACAGCGGCTCGTCGACCAGCGCGAGGAGGATCGCCAGCAGCCCGAGGGCGAGCGCGGCGGTGGCCGCCGCGCTCAGGAGGGAGTCGCGCCCCGCCGATGCCATCCCTTGAGGGTATTGCCCGGCATCGACGGCGCGCGACGTCCGCGCGATCTCACGCGCCATCGACCGGCGCCGTGTACCCGAGGCGCCCCCGCGTGCCGAGCACGATGGCCGCGGCGGCGACCACGGCGGCCGTGGCCAGGGCGATGATCGCCCGGTCGTCGCCCAGCCCCGGGAACAGCTCGATCCAGAGCACGGAGGCGAACGTGTTGACTCCGACGTGCGTGAGCATCGAGAGCGGCAGGCTCTGGCCCGTGCGGTTGAACACCCACGACATCACGATGTTGAACGCGATGCAGAAGACCGTGAACGCCACCGGACGCGCCCACGACGCCTCCGGATAGCCGCCCCACGCGGTGAGGAACAGCGGGAAGTGCCACATCGCCCACAGCGGGCCGAGGATGAACGCGGCACGCAGCGGGGTGAAGCGCTGCTGCAGGCGGGGCAGAGCGAAGTCGCGCCAGCCGGGCTCCTCGGCGAGGCCCGTGGTGACGAACTGGAACAGGAGCATCGGCACGAATGCGGCGAGCGCGGCGGCCGAGGGGGCCTCGATCCGACCGCCCGCGAACAGCAGCCCGATGAGGATCATGCTCAGGGGCACCCCGAGCAGCGCCATCGCGTACCAGCGCGGCGCAGCTCGCCACTTCCACAGCCGCGCGGCCCAGGCCCGCAGGCCCGCGCGTCCGTCGACGAGCGCGGTCACGGCGAACGCGGCGGTCACGGGCCCGAGGTAGGCGCCGGGGAGCACACCGAGCAGCTGGCTGCTGCCGAGAAGGGCGGGAAAGGCGAAGGGCAGCACGCCGAGGCCGTCGAGCGAGAGCACGTAGGGCACCCAGGCCACCCAGCTGAGCAGGTTGGCGAGGGCGAAGAAGGAGACGAGCGGATGCCTCCGGATCGCCCCGCGCAGACCGCGGGTGCGCGCGAGGGTGGGGTCGGGGGCGGGTGAGAGGTTCCGGGGGAGGACGGGTGTGGTTGCCATGCCCTCACGGTAGGAACGCGGCCCCGCCCGCCTCGACGGCCATCGGATCGCACTCGCGGGATTCATCCCGAAGGTGCAGACGCCGCGCCGACGCGCGTCGCCCCCGCCGGCGCCGGCCTACTGCTCCGGGTCGGGGGTGACGCTGGTCACGACCAGCTGCGCCCCGTCGGCCGACACGTCCACCCGCACGGTGTCGCCGTCGCGCACGCCGCCCGACAGGATCCCGAGCGCCAGGCGATCCTGGATCTCCTGCTGGATGAGGCGACGCAGCGGGCGGGCGCCGTAGATCGGGTCGTAGCCGCGCTCGGCCAGCCACGCCCGCGCGTCGGGCGTGACCGCGAGCGTGAGGCGGCGGTCCGACAGCCGGCGCTGCAGCAGGTCGACCTGCAGCTCGACGATCTGGGCGAGGTCGTCCTGCGACAGCGCCTGGAACATCACGATGTCGTCGAGGCGGTTCACGAACTCGGGCTTGAACGCCTGGCGGACGAGCTGCATCACCTGATCGCGCCGGCTGTCGGACGACAGCGTCGGGTCGATCAGGATCGGCGAGCCGAGGTTCGACGTCAGGATCAGGATGACGTTCTTGAAGTCGACCGTGCGGCCCTGGCCGTCGGTGAGGCGCCCGTCGTCCATGACCTGCAGCAGCACGTCGAACACCTCGGGGTGGGCCTTCTCGACCTCGTCGAGCAGCACGACGCTGTACGGGCGCCGGCGCACGGCCTCGGTGAGCTGGCCGCCCTGCTCGTAGCCGACGTAGCCGGGAGGGGCGCCGACGAGGCGCGAGACCGAGTGCTTCTCGCCGTACTCCGACATGTCGATGCGCACCATGGCGTGCTCGTCGTCGAAGAGGAACTCGGCGAGGGCCTTCGCCAGCTCGGTCTTGCCGACGCCGGTGGGGCCGAGGAACAGGAAGGATCCGGTGGGACGGTTCGGGTCGCTGATGCCCGCGCGGGAGCGGCGGACCGCGTCGGAGACGGCCTTGACCGCGTCCTTCTGGCCGATGAGGCGGCGTCCCAGCTCGTTCTCGAGGTGCAGCAGCTTGTCGGTCTCGCCCTGCAGGAGCCGCCCGACGGGGATGCCCGTCCAGGCCGCGATCACGGCGGCGATGTCGTCGTCGGTGACCTGCTCGTTGACCATGCGGGGCTCGTCGGAGGCGCTGTCGGCCTGCGACTCGGCCTCGGCGAGCTGCGCCTCGAGCTGCGCGATCGTCTCGTACTGCAGCTTCGACGCCTTGGCGTAGTCGGCGTCGCGCATGGCGCGGTCGCGCTCGGTGACCGCCTCGTCGAGCCGCTTCTTCAGGTCGCCGACGCGGTTGAGGCCGCCGCGCTCGCGGGCCCAGCGGTCCTCGAGTGCCCGCAGCTCGGCCTCGGATGCCGCCATCTGCTCGCGGAGCTTCGCGAGGCGGTCCTTCGAGGCGTCGTCCTTCTCCTTCTTGAGGGCGAGCTCCTCGAGGCGCATGCGGTCGACCTGCCGCTTGAGCTGGTCGATCTCGACGGGGGAGGAGTCGATCTCCATCTTGAGGCGGCTCATGGCCTCGTCGATGAGGTCGATGGCCTTGTCCGGCAGCTGGCGGCTGGGGATGTACCGGTTGGACAGCGCGGCGGAGGCCACAAGCGCGCTGTCGGTGATGGTGACCCCGTGGTGGGCCTCGTAGCGGCCCTTGAGACCGCGCAAGATCGCCACGGTGTCCTCGACCGAGGGCTCACCCACGTACACCTGCTGGAAGCGGCGCTCGAGTGCGGCGTCCTTCTCGATGAACTCGCGGTACTCGTTGAGCGTGGTGGCGCCGATGAGGCGCAGCTCGCCGCGGGCGAGCATCGGCTTGAGCATGTTGGACGCCGCGACCGACCCCTCGCCGCCGCCCGCGCCCATCAGCACGTGCAGCTCGTCGATGAAGGTGATGACCTCGCCCTCGGACTCGGTGATCTCCTTGAGGACGTTCTTCAGGCGCTCCTCGAACTGACCGCGGTACATGGCGCCGGCGACCAGCGCCGACATGTCGAGGCTGATCAGGCGCTTGTCCTTGAGACTCTCGGCCACGTCGCCGGCGACGATGCGCTGCGCGAGGCCCTCGACGACCGCGGTCTTTCCCACGCCCGGCTCTCCGATGAGCACCGGGTTGTTCTTGGTCCGGCGGGTGAGCACCTGGCTGACGCGCCGGATCTCGCTGTCCCGCCCGATGACGGGGTCGAGCTTGCCCGCGCGGGCGCGTTCGGTCAGGTCGATGCCGAACTGCTCGAGAGCGCTCTGCTGCTCCTGCTGCTGCTGGTCTGCCATGGGCCTTTCCTTTCCGAACCACGAACTTGAGCCGATCCGACTCAAGTTTACCGGATGGCGCGGGCCGGCGAAAGCCCCGCCCGTCCCCCCGAAGTACCTACAGACGGAGGCACCCCCGGCAGGCCAAGCTGGAGGGATGGACGCGACGCGAGCCCCTGCCGCCGCGCCCGCACACCCCGTGCCGCACCGGACGGGGCTCGCGGTCGCCGGCACCGTGGTGACCGTTCTGGCGCTCGTCTCGGCCGCCGTCGCGGTGCTCGGCTTCCTGCTGGTGCTCTTCGTGCTCGCGACGGGGCTCGCGCAGGTGTGGGGCCTCTACGGCCTCGCCACGGCCGTGATCGCCGGGCCCGTCGCGCTGGTCCTGGGCGCGGGGGCGACGATCCTGCGCGGCGACCGCCAGCTCGTGACGGCCGCGCTCGTCGGCGGGCTCGCCGCCCCGGCGGGGGTCGCGCTGCTGATGTGGACGCAGGGCTGACACCCACCCCTTTCGGACCGCCGGGCGCCTGATCCGCTGCCCCGGTCATACTTTCTGGTGCCGCGGGGGCATGACGCCGGCCTATGACCCACGGCGCACCCGAAGAAGCCCGACAACGAAAGAGCCGATCAGAGACGGTTTCTCGTGCATCCCTCTGCCCATAGGGGTACGGCCATATCCCCGGTGCAACAGAGAGCAACCTGGCGCCCGCCCTCCGCCGGGCGTTCCTAACGTGAAAGCGATCCACCCGGATCCCCGCCACTCACGTCAGGAACCCGCATGTCGCTTCCCGTCCCGTTCTCGTTCGAGCTGTACCCGGCGCGCACCGAGGCCGGCATCGACATGGTCGCCGGCACGGCATCGGCGCTGGCAGCCACCGGCCCGGCGTTCATCTCTGTGACCTACGGCGCGGCCGGATCGTCGAACGACCGCTCGCTCGGCCTGCTCGGGCACCTGCAGCGCGAGGGCGCCCGCACCGTCGCGCACCTCACCTCGGTCGGGCAGAGCCGCGCGCAGCTCATCGAGCGGGCCGAGACCTTCCTCGCCGCAGGCGTCCGCGAGTTCCTCGCGCTGCGCGGCGACATCCCCGCCTCCGGCGACCACGGCGAGCTCGACGGCCCCGTGCCGCTCATCGGCCTGCTGCACGAGGTCGCGGCACGGAAGGGCGTGATGATCCGCGTGGGTGTCGCCGCCTACCCGCAGGGCCACGGCCGCACGGGCGACGTCGCCGGCGATGTGCGGGCGCTGCGGGCCAAGCAGGCCGCCGGAGCCGCCTATGCGATCACGCAGGTCGTGTTCGACGCCTCCGCCTATGCCTCGTACGTCGCCGCGGCCCGCGCCGCGGGGGTGACGATCCCGATCATCCCGGGCCTGATGCCCGTGAGCACGTCGCAGAAGCTCGAGCGCGTCGCCGAGCTGACCGGCGTCGACGCCCCCGCCGACCTGGTCGCGGCGCTCGTGGCCGCGGCCGACGCCGATGAGCGCCAGCGCGAGGCCATCCGCCGCACGGCCCGGCTCTCGCGCGAGCTGATCGACGCGGGCGCCCCCTCCCTCCACCTCTACGCCTTCAACCGCCACGAGACGGTCCTCGCCGTCCTCGACGAGCTGGCCCACGCCGTCCTCGTCTGAGCCCCGACTTCCTCCACCCCTCCGTCTTCCGTCAAGGAGCCCCGAAATGACCGCATTCCCCACCGGCACCGTGCTCGGCTACCCCCGCCTCGGCCCGAACCGCGAGCTCAAGAAGGCCCTCGAGGCCTACTGGTCCGGATCCCTCTCGGCCGACGGCCTCGAGGACGCCGCCCGCGCGCTGCGATCGCGCACCCGCACGCACCTGAGCGCGCTGGGCCTCGCCGCCGGCGACTCGTCCATCCCCGAGGCCTCGTCGTTCTACGACCAGGTGCTCGACGCGGTCGTCGCCACCGGCGCCGTTCCCACGCGCTTCGAGTCGGTGCTCGACGCCGAGGGCCGGGTGACGCTGGACGGCTACTTCACGCTCGCCCGCGGCGACGAGCGCCACCCCGCGCTGGAGATGACGAAGTGGTTCGACACGAACTACCACTACCTCGTGCCCGAGCTCGGCCCCGACCACTCGTTCCGCGCCGACGCCTCGCGCCTCGTCGCCCACGTCCTCGAGGCCCGCGCCGAGGGCTTCGTCACCCGGCCCGTGCTGGTCGGCCCGGTGACGCTGCTCGCCCTGGCCAAGCCCGCGGGCGACGCGCCCGCGGGGTTCCAGCCGCTCGCGCTGCTGCCGGCGCTGCTGCCCGTGTACACGGAGCTGCTCGAGGCGCTGCGCGACGCCGGAGCCGAGTGGGTGCAGCTCGACGAGCCGGCCCTCGTCTCGGAGTCGCTCGACGCCTCGCCGGCGGAGCTCGCCGACGCCGCCGCCTACGCCTACACCGCGCTCGGCTCGGCCGCATCGCGCCCCCGCATCGTGGTGACGACCCCGTACGGCACCCCCTCGGCCGCGGCGTGGACGGCGCTGGCCGCCGCTCCCCTCGAGGCGCTCGCCATCGATCTGGTGCGCGGCACGCTGCCCGCCGCGGCGCCGGGCCTCGCCGGAAAGACGCTCGTCGCCGGAGTCATCGACGGCCGCAACGTCTGGCGTGGCGACCTGGCCGGCGCCTTCGACACCCTCGACGCCGCGGAGGCGCTGGGCGCCGCCCGCGTGACGGTCGGGACGTCGACCTCGCTGCAGCACCTCCCGCACACCGTCGCCGCCGAGACGCAGCTGGACCGCCGCCTGGTGTCGTGGCTGGCCTTCGCCGACGAGCGCGTCGCCCAGGTGGCGACCCTGGCGCGGGGCCGCGAGGAGGGCCGCGCGGCCATCGCCGACGAGCTCGATGCGGCCGCCGCCGCCCTCGCCGACCGCGCCTCCGCCGAGGGCGTGCGCGTCGACGCCGTGCGCCAGCGTGCGGCGTCGCTCACCGCGGCCGACCTCACGCGCCTCCCCGCGGCTGAGCGCGCCGCGATCCAGGACGAGCGGCTGGGGCTGCCGGTGCTGCCCACCACCACCATCGGATCCTTCCCGCAGACTCCCGAGCTGCGCGTCGCCCGCGCCCAGCACGCCCGCGGCGAGGCGACCACCGAGGCGTACGAGGAGACCCTGCGCCTGGAGATCGCGCGCGTGATCGGCCTGCAGGAGGAGATCGGCCTGGACGTGCTGGTGCACGGCGAGCCCGAGCGCAACGACATGGTGCAGTACTTCGCCGAGCACCTCGACGGCTTCGCGGTCACCCGCAACGGCTGGGTGCAGTCGTACGGCTCGCGCGCCACCCGCCCGTCGCTGCTGTGGGGAGACGTCTCGCGGCCGGCTCCGATCACGGTGCGCTGGGCCGAGTTCGCCCAGTCGCTGAGCGAGAAGCACGTCAAGGGCATGCTGACCGGACCGGTGACGATCCTCGCCTGGTCGTTCGTCCGCGACGACCAGCCGCTCGGCGACACCGCGCGCCAGGTCGCCCTCGCCCTGCGCGACGAGATCGCCGACCTCGAGGCCGCCGGCATCGCGATCGTCCAGGTCGACGAGCCCGCGCTGCGCGAGCTGCTGCCCCTCACCCGCGCCGCGCAGCCGGACTACCTGACCTGGTCGGTCGACTCCTTCCGTCTCGCGACGGCCGGAGCCCGCCCCGAGACGCAGATCCACACCCACCTCTGCTACTCGGAGTTCGGCGTGGTGCTCGACGCGATCCGCGGCCTGGACGCGGATGTGACCTCGATCGAGGCCGCCCGCAGCCGCGGTGAGGTCATCGACGAGCTCGCCGCCGCCGGCTTCGACCGCGGTATCGGCCCGGGCGCGTACGACATCCACTCGCCCCGTGTGCCGTCGGTCGACGAGGTGGCCGAGCTGCTCGCGCACGCCGCCGACCGCCTGCCGCTGCGACAGGTCTGGGTGAACCCCGACTGCGGCCTCAAGACCCGCGCCTACCCCGAGACGATCGCCGCGCTCACGAACCTCGTCGAGGCCACCGCCCGCGTCCGCCAGGGCGCGGAGGCGCTCGTCACCGCCTGACACCCCGCGGCCCGTCCGCTCCCCGCCGGCGCCTCTCGCTCACAGCGAGGGGCGCCGGCCTCGTTCCGGCCCGGCCCCCGCGGTGCCGCCGCGTCGCGCCACCCCGCCGCGGCCGCCCCGTCGCGCACGTCGCGCCCGCCGAGCCCTCCTCGTTCCCGCTCGCTCCCCCCCTCGTTCGTTGAGCGAGCGAAGCGAGTCGAAACGGCCCTCACTCCCCACGGCCCCGGCGCCCCGGCGCGGAGCCCGCGCGACCCGCCCCGCCTACCCCCGGAAGGCCGCGTGGCCGGTGAGGCGCTGGCCGAGGATGAGCGTGTGCACCTCGTCCGTGCCCTCGTAGGTGCGCACCGACTCGAGGTTGTTCGCGTGCCGCAGCGGCGAGTAGTCCAGCGTGATGCCGTTGCCGCCGAGCACGGTGCGGGCCTGCCGGGCGATGTCGATCGCGATCCGGGTGTTGTTGAGCTTGGCGACCGAGATCATGTGGTGCTCGAGCGTGCCGGCGTCCTTCAGGCGCCCGAGGCGCAGCGCCACGAGCTGGGCCTTCACGATCTCGAGCGCCATGTTCACGAGCTTCTCCTGCGTGAGCTGGTACGCCGCGAGGGGCTTGTCGAACTGCATGCGCTGCTGGGAATACGCCAGCGCGGCGTCGAAGCTGTCCCGCGCGGCGCCGACGGCGCCCCACGCGATGCCGTACCGCGCCTCGTTCAGGCACGAGAACGGTCCGCTCAGGCCGCGGGCGCCGGGCAGCATCGCCGAGCGGGGCAGGCGCACGTCGGTCAGCGTGATGTCGCACTGGATCGACGCGCGCATCGACAGCTTCTGGGCGATGGGGGTCGCGACGAAACCGGGGGTGTCCGTGGGGACGACGAAGCCGCGCACCCCCTCATCGGTCATGGCCCAGATCACGGCGACCTGCGCGATGGAGGCCAGGCCGATCCAGCGCTTCGCACCGTCGATCACCCACTCGTCCCCGTCGAGGACGGCGCGGGTCTGCATGCTCGAGGGGTCGGATCCGGCCGTCGGCTCGGTCAGGCCGAAGCAGCCCACCGCCTCTCCCGCCGCCATCCGCGGCAGCCAGTGGCTCTTCTGCTCCTCGGATCCGTGCTTGGCGATGGCCGACATCGCCAGCGACCCCTGCACCGAGACGAAGGTGCGGATGCCGGAATCGCCGGCCTCGAGCTCCTGCATGGCGAGGCCGTACTCGACAGCCGAGCGGCCCGCGCACCCGTAGCCCTTCAGGTGCATTCCGAGCAGGCCGAGCTGTGCCATCTCGGGGATGATCTCGACGGGGAAACGGGCCTCGTCGTACCACTCGGCGATGTTCGGGCGGATCCGGCGGTCGACGAACTCGCGGACGCGGTCGCGGGTCTCGAGTTCGGAGGCGGAGAGCTCGGCGGCGATGTCGAGCAGGTCGCTGGGGTCGGTCATGATGTGAGTCTGCATGATGGAACTGTCGATTCCGAGAGCGACGGCAAGGGAGCCTGCGGATGATCGAGGACACGAAGTCGGGACCGCTCGCGGGCGTGGTGGTCGCGGACCTCAGCAGGGTGCTCGCGGGGCCGTACTGCACGATGATGCTCGCCGACCTCGGGGCGACGGTGATCAAGGTCGAGAGCCGGCAGGGCGACGAGACGCGGACGTGGGTGCCGCCCGAGCGCGACGGCGAGGGCACCTACTACCTCGCGGTCAACCGCGGGAAGCACTCGATCGCTCTCGACTTCGCGGACCCGGACGATCGCGCGCTGCTCGGCCGCATCGTCGAGCGCGCCGACGTGGTGGTCGAGAACTTCAAGCCCGGGGGCCTGGCCCGCTTCGGGCTGGACTACGAGACCCTGAGCGCCCAGAACCCGGCGCTGGTCTACGCGTCGATCACCGGCTTCGGATCCCGCGGGGGCGCGGATCTGCCGGGCTACGACCTGCTTGCCCAGGCGGTGAGCGGGATGATGACCATCACCGGATCGGCGGACGGCGGCCCGACAAAGGTGGGCGTCGCGATCTTCGACGTCATCGCGGGGCTTCATGCCGTCACGGGCATACTGGCGGCGCTGCGCACCCGCGACGCCACGGGACGCGGCGACCGCATCGAGGTGAACCTGCTGTCGTCGGCGCTGTCGGGCCTGGTGAATCAGGCGTCGGCGTACGTGGCGGGCGGCGTCGAGCCGCAGCGTATGGGCAACGCGCACCCGTCGCTGTACCCGTACGAGCCGTTCCCGGCGCGTGACCGCGACATCGTGATCGCCGTGGGCAACGACGCCCAGTTCGCGCGCCTGGCCGCCGTCGTGGGCCTGCCCGCGGACGAGCGCTTCGCGACGATGCGCGGCCGCAATCTCGCCCGCGGCGACCTGCGCGCGGCCCTGATCGAGCGCCTGGCCGTCCGCGATGCCGACGAGTGGTTCGCGCTTCTGCGGGAGGCCGGGGTGCCGGCCGCGCCGATCCTGGGCGTGGGCGGGGGAGTCGAGCTCGCCGCCGAGCTCGGCCTCGAGCCCGTGGTGCTCGCGGGCGACGTGCCGACGATCCGCAACCCGATCGGCTTCGCCCATGCCCGCGCCGACGCCCCGTCCGCGCCGCCCGCGCTCGATGGCGACCGCGATGCCGTGAGGGAGTGGCTGGACCGGGGCTGAGGCGGCTCACGCGGCCGCCGGGGCCTCCGCGGGGCAGGCGAAGCGCGCGCGGTATGCCGTGGGCGTGAGGCCCAGCACACGCGAGAAGTTCTGGCGCAGCACGGCCGCCGAGCCGAACCCGCACTCCTCGGCGATCCGGTCGAGGCCCCACTGCGACTGCTCGAGCAGCCGCTGGGCGTGGACGATGCGCTGGCGCGCAAGCCACGCGGCCGGGGTGGTGCCGTAGTCGGCCTTGAAGCGACGGGCGAAGGTGCGGGGCGACATGTGCGCGCGCTGCGCGAGCAGCTCGATCGTGAGGTCGCGGTCGAGGTTCTCGAGGGCCCAGTCGGCGACCGGCGCGAGCGAGAGCCCCGAGTGGTCCGGCATCGGCTTCACGATGAACTGCGCCTGGCCGCCGTCACGCAGCGGCGGCACGACCATGCGCCGGGCGATGATGTTGGCGGCCTCGGCGCCGAGCTCCTGGCGCAGCAGGTGCAGGCACGCGTCGAGCCCGGCCGCCGTGCCGGCGCTGGTGATGATCTTGCCGTCCTGCACGTAGAGCACGTCGGGATCGACGTCGATGGCCGGGTGCATCCGCATCATGGTGTCCGAGTACATCCAGTGGGTGGTGGCGCGGCGGCCGTCGAGCACGCCCGCCGCCGCGACGGCGAAGGCCCCGCTGCACACGCTCAGCACCCACGCGTCGCGCTCGACCGCGTGCCGGATCACCGCGCTGACGCGCTCGTCGACGTCCGTCCACGTCTCGCGCGGGATGGGGGCCACCACCACGAGGTCGGCCTCGTAGGCGAACGAGAGGTCGTTCTCGACGTTGAGCGAGAAGCCGAGCTTCGTGGTGACGACGCCCGGGTCCGGGGTCACGACGCGGAAGTCGAAGTTCTGGATGCCGTCGTTCGAGCGGTCGAGGCCGAACGCCTCGCAGGCGACCCCGAACTCGAACGGCGCGAAGCCGTGCTGGACGATGCAGGCGACGGTCTTCATGGATCCTCCGTTGGCAGGTTTCCTACGCGATGTGTCGATCCTGCCACTGGTGGCCGGATCCGCACAATCGCAGGATGACTGCCATGGTGATTCTGATCGTGGTGGCGGTGATGTCGGCGTGGGGCCTGGGCGCGACGGTGTGGGCGATCCGGGGCGACGCGTACCGCCGGGTGCCCACGCGCGCGCCGGCGAGTGGCCCGGCCGGCGGGGCGAACGCGCGGTGAGGGCGCGCCCCGGTCAGGCTCGGGCGACGCGCCGGTAGACCTCGACCATCGCGGCGGTGCGCGAAGACTGCCGGAACTTGGCCGGCATCTCCGGGTCCGGCACGGGCGCGGCACACGCGGCGATGTCGGCGGCCGCCCTGCGCAGCGCCGCGGCGAGCGCGGCGACGCGTGCGGGCTCGTCGTCCGCGGGGGCGACGGCCCAGACCCCGGCGCCGACCTCAGCCGCGATGTCGGGGTCGCTGATCACGGCGGGAGTACCGAGCGAGGCCGCCTCGAACGGGGTCATGCCCTGCGTCTCGAAGCCGATGGAGGTCTGCACCAGGGCATCGGCCGCGGCGATGCGGCGCAGGGTCTCGTCGTAGGCGAGCTTTCCGGCGAAGCGCACGGGCAGCCCGTGGCGGGCCACGAGGCGCTGCGCGGCGGCGAGCTGCGCGCCGCCGCCGATGACCTCGACCTCGCACTCGACGCCCGCCTCGGCCAGCGCCGAGAGGAACGGCAGCAGGCGCTTCTCGGGGCTCATGCGCCCGAGCCACACGAACCGGGGCGCCCCCGCCGCGCGCGCGGCCGGGGCCGAGGCGCGCACCCGATCCAGGATCTCGTCGTCGATGCCGTTCCAGACGACATCCACCGAGCGGAACACGGCATGCCCCTCGAGCCTCCGGGCGAAGTGACCGGACGGCGCGGTGACGGCCCGCGCGCCCAGGGCGAGGCCGCGCAGGTACGCCCAGCCGTCGACTCCGGTCGCGAGGCCCCCGATCCGGCCCCGCAGGGCCAGGCGCCGCCAGCCGTTCAGCACCCGCAGCACAAGGCCCGGGAACGGCGCGGTGGCCTCGATGCCCACGTCGACCCTGTTGTGCATGGTGTGCACCACCGGCAGGTCGTGCCGCGCGGCGAAGCGGTACCCCAGGAACGCGCCCCAGAAGTCGGCCTGCACGTGCACGACGTCGACCGGGGGGCGCCCCGCGAGCCCGACGTCGATCACCCGGTCGGCGCGACGCCCCGGCCACGTGAACGAGTACTCGCGGTCGGGCGTGATCGGGATCGACGGCAGGTCGAGGTAGGCAGGATCATCCGGGTTCACCCGGGCCCGGGCGCCGTGACGCCGCGGGGCGACGATCGTGACCGTGTGCCCGGCGCGCTCGAGGAACCGGCGCTGCAGACGGGTCGACACCTGGGCGCCGCCGAGCGACTCGACGTGCTGATCCGCGAAGATCACGACGTGCATGACGGATCCGATCCGGTCTACGCGGGCAGCGCATCCCCGCGGTAGAGCGCCTCGAACGTGTCGAGCGTGCGGTTGATGTCGTGCACCAGCACGCCGTCCAGCGAGGCCTGCTGCATGCGCAGGCGCTCCTCGGGCGCGGCGGTGAGCACCGTCGTGAGCTTGGCGGCGAGGTCGTCGACGTCGCCCGGCTCGAACAGGTAGCCGTTCTCGCCGTCGTGCACGAGGTGCGGCAGGGCGACGGCGTTCGCGGCGACGATCGGCAGGCCCGAGGCCATGGCCTCCATGGTCGCGATCGACTGCAGCTCGGCGATCGACGCGATCGCGAAGACGCTGCCGGCGGTCAGCGTGGCGCGCAGGTGCTCGTCGGTCGAGCGGCCGTGGAACACCACCCGATCGGCCACGCCGAGCTCGGCGGCCAGCTGCTGCAGCGCGTGCTCCTGGTCGCCCTGGCCGACGAGGTCGAGCTTCGCGTCGAGGGCGGGATCGACCTGTGCGAGGGCGCGCAGGATCACGTCGACCTGCTTCTCGGTCGTCATGCGCCCCACGAAGACGATGCGGTTGTCGCTGCGCGGCGTCAGATCGGCCGTGTAGTGGGTGCGATCGATGCCGCAGCTCACGGGGATCACGCCGGAGATGTGGATCGACTTCTCGAGGAAGTCCGCGGCGCGGCGGGTCGGGGTCGTCACCGCCGCCGCCATGCGGAAGGTGCGCTTGGCGTCGTCCCAGGCGAGCTTGACGAGGATCCGGTTGGCCCAGTCGGGCAGCGTCGTGTGGTCGAGGATGTTCTCGGGCATCACGTGGTTGGTCGCGACGACGCGGATGCCGCGCTTGCGGGCCTCGCGCGTCAGGCCGCGGCCGATGACGATGTGCGACTGGCTGTGCACGACGTCGGGCTTCACCCGGTCGAGCACGCGGCGGGCGTGGTGCTTCGAGCGCCACGGCCAGACGAAGCGGATCCACTCGTGCCACCACAGCTTCTGCGAGGGCAGGCGGTGCACGGTCATCGGCTGACCCTCCACCGTCTCGGTGCGGGCGGGCTCATCGGCGAAACGCGTGTTGGGGCACGTGACGTGCACCTCGTGGCCGCGCTCCACCAGGCCCGCGGCGAGGCGCTCGGCGAAGCGGGCGGCGCCGTTGATGTCGGGCGCGAACGTGTCGGCGCCGATGAGGACGCGCAGAGGGCGGCGCCCGTCGGCGGTCTCGGGCGTATGGGCAGAGGAAGAGTCGGTCACGTTCGGCCTCGCAGTGCTGTTCGTGGCGGCACCGTCGACCCGCCGTGATGCGGCGCGGGAGACGGGAAGTCGGAGATCAGAGCCTATCCGACGGCCCCTCGAGCGCCAGGGAGGCGTGCCGCGCAGGATCGGCGCGCGGATCAGCCCTGTGCGGCCCGGGTCGTCTCCCACCAGGCGAGCAGGCGTCGCTCGGCCTCCTCGGGGCCCAGCACCCCCTCGTCCAGGCGCAGGTCGAGCAGGAAGCGGTACGCCTGACCGATCACCGGGCCGGGGCCGATGCCCAGCAGCTCCTGGATGCGGTTGCCGTCGACCTCGGGGCGGATCGAGTCGAGCTCCTCCTGCTCGCGCAGAGTCACGATCCTGGCCTCGATGTCGTCGTACGCCGCGGCGAGACGGTGGGCCTTGCGCTTGTTGCGCGTGGTCACGTCGGCGCGCGTCAGGATGTGGAGGCGCTCGAGCTGATCGCCCGCGTCGCGCACGTAGCGGCGCACGGCCGAGTCGGTCCAGGTGCCCTCGGCGTACCCGAAGAAGCGCAGGTGCAGCTCGATGAGCGTGGTGACCGCGCCGATGGTGTCGCCGTCGAAGCGCAGGGCCTGCAGGCGCTTGCGCGCCATGCGCGCACCCACGACGTCGTGGTGGTGGAAGGTGACCGCGCCGCCGTCCTCGAGCTTGCGCGTGCGCGGCTTGCCGATGTCGTGCAGCAGCGCGGCGAGGCGCAGCGCGACGTCCGGGCCCTGATCCGGGAACCGCGCCTTCTCGTGGCCGATCGCCTGATCGAGCACGGTGAGCGAGTGCTCGTAGACGTCCTTGTGGTGGTGGTGCTCGTCGACCTCGAGGCGCAGGGCCGAGACCTCGGGCAGGAACTCCTCGATCAGGCCCGTGTCGACCAGCACCCGCAGGCCGCGCACCGGATCGTCGGTGCCGAGCAGGCGCGTCAGCTCGCTCTGGATGCGCTCGGGGCTGACGATCGACAGCGTGCCGCGGAGCTGCTCGATGGCCACGCGGGTGCCCTGCTCGATGTCGAAGCCCAGCTGCGACGAGAAGCGCGCGGCGCGCAGCATGCGCAGCGGATCGTCGCCGAACGAGATCGCCGGATCGATCGGGGTGCGCAGAATGCCCGCGATCAGATCCTCGACGCCGCCGGTCGGATCGACCAGTCGCACCTCGGGCACCTTCAGCGCCATCGCGTTGACCGTGAAGTCGCGCCGCACGAGGTCGGCCTCGAGGCTGTCGCCGAACGCGACCGTGGGCTTGCGGCTGGTCCCGTCGTACTCGTCGGCGCGATAGGTCGTGATCTCGACCTGCTCGCCCTGCACGCGCGCGCCGATCGTGCCGAAGGCGCGGCCGATGTCCCACTGCGTGCTCGAGATCGGCTTCACGATCGCGAGGATCTGATCCGGCTGCGCGTCGGTGGTGAAGTCGAGGTCGTGCGTGGGGCGCCCGAGCAGCGCGTCGCGCACCGGGCCGCCGACGATCGCGAGATCGAAGCCGGCGTCGGCGAACGCCTGCGCGAGCGTGGCGATGACGGGGGAGGCCGCGAGTTCGCCGAGACGCGCGACACCGGCGGCCATGTTGAGCATGGGTTCGATTCTACGGACGGTCCGCATCGCGCCCCTCGCCCCCGCGGACGGCGCGACCGCCGGCCGCGCCCCGGCACGCCCCGACCACGCGAGAATGAGCGGATGATCGCCGTCCTCCTCGCGCTCGCCAGCGCCGCGTCCTACGGCGTCTCCGACTTCCTGGGCGGCCTGTTCGCCAAGCGGGACAGCGCGTGGACGATCGCCCTGTGGGGGCAGACCGGCGCCCTGCTGTCCGCCGGTGCGATGGCGCTCGTCTTCGGCGGCGCCCCCGCGGGCCCCGACTTCCTCTGGGCCGCGGTGTCGGGCGTCGGGTCCGGGCTGGGCGGCGCGTTCCTGTATCGCGGGCTCGCCAACGGCCGCATGAGCGTGATCGCCCCGATCTCGGCCGTGGTCAGCGCGGCCGTGCCGGTGGTGGTGGGCGTCGCGACGGGCGAGCGCCCCTCGGCGATGACATGGTTCGGCATCGCGGTGGGCCTCGTGGCGATCTGGCTCGTGGCGCGCGCGCCGGATCCGGCCGGTGCGCCTCGGGAGGGGACGGGCGCGTCGATCGTCGACGGCGTCCTCGCCGGTGCCGGGTTCGGCGCCTCCTTCGCGGCGATCGGCCAGATCCGCGACGAGGCGGGGCTGTGGCCGAACGCGGCGAGCATGGTGGTGGCCGTGGTGGTGCTGCTGGGCGCGGTGCTGCTGATGCGCGCGCCGATCCTGCTGCCGCCGCGGCGCGCGCTTCTCGCGCTCACGCCGGGGGTGCTGAGCGCCGCCGCGCTGGCGTTCTTCCTCTTCGCCAGTCAGCAGGGCCTGCTCACGGTGGTCGCGGTCATCGGCTCGCTCTACCCGGCGAGCACCCTGATCCTCGCCGCTCTTGTGCTGCGCGAGCGCGTCCACCCCGGCCAGGCGGTCGGCCTCGGCGCGTGCGCGGTCGCGGTGGGTCTCGTCGCCGCCGGCTAGTCGAGCGTCAGGAACCCGTCCATCACGAGCTCCCGCACCCGCGGCAGCAGCTCGGCGCGCAGCGCACCGGCGTCGACCTCGAGCAGCGAGGCGATCGCGTCGACCAGCGTGCCCACGGGCAGATCGCCGTCGCAGGCGCCCACCAGGGCGGCTAGCCCGGGGTCGACGCCGATCGCACGGCCGAATCCGGCGCCCTGGCGCAGCTCGATCACCTGCGGATCGCCCACGCCGGGCAGGTGGTGACGGGCCTCGGTGACGTCCGGCGCCGTGCGGAGCGTCGCCGCGGCGAGCGCGTGGTCGTCCAGGGCGGCGAGACGGTCGTGGGCGTCCAGAGCGAGCGCGAGGTGCGCGCCGAGGCCTCCCTCGGACGGGATGGGTTGCGACAGCCGTTCGTAGCGGGCCAGGCGCGGCTCGCCGACGGCCCGGCGCAGCAGCACGTACCCGAAGCCGATCCCCGTCACCCCGCGCGCGGCGAAGTCGTCGAGCCAGGCCGTCAGCAGCGCGTTGTGGGCGGGGGAGCCGGGTGCGGTGCCCCCGTCGCGGATCCACAGCTCGGCGTACTGGATCGGGTCGAGCTGCTCGCGCTCGACGACCCATGCCTCCAGCGGAATGTCCGAGGACTCGACCCAGGAGCGCAGCCTGGCGAGTCCGTCGACGCCGTCGCGCGTCTCCCAGTTTCCGAGCATCTGGGCGACGCCGCCGGGCGCGAGGTGCTGCCCGACCCCGCGCACGACCTGCTCGACCAGCGCGTCGCCGACCAGCCCGCCGTCGCGGTACTCGTAGTCGGGCACGCCCTTGGCCCGCGGGGTGATGACGAAGGGCGGGTTCGACACGATCCGGTCGAAGGTCTCGCCGGCGACGGGCTCGAACAGGCTGCCGTGCCGCGTCTGGATCCCCTCGTCCTGGTTCAGGATCGCGTTGAGCCGCGCGTAGCGCAGCGCGCGCTCCGACAGATCCGTCGCGACCACCGCATCGGCGTAGCGGCGGGCGCGCAGGGCCTGGATGCCGCAGCCGGTGCCGAGGTCCAGCACCCGCGCGGCCGGCACGGGGAGCTGCAGGCCGGCGAGGGTCAGAGAGGCGCCGCCCACCCCGAGCACGTGATCCTCGGCCAGCGCTCCGCCGCCGGTGGCGATCTCGTCGAGGTCGCTCGCCAGCCACCACTCGCCGGTGCGCTCGGTGTCGAGGTACGACTGCGGCCGGATGATGGCCCGCGGGGTGACGACCTCGCTGTCGACCGAGGCGAGCCCCAGATCCTGCAGACCCGCCGATCCGAGCGCCGGCAGCGCAGCATCGACCGCGGCGAGCGGCTGTGCGACGCCGAGCACCAGCAGGCGCCCGAGGGTGGCGAGCGCGTCGTCCCGATCGCCCAGCCCGCGCAGCGCCGGCACCCGCAGCCCGCGGCCGGTGGCGTCGTCGGCCTCGACGCCCCAGGCGGCGCGCAGCGCCTCGGAGCGGAAGCGCGCGGCCTGCAGGTCGGCGGCGAGCGCGGCGCAGAGCGTGGGATCCGGGTTCGGGGTCATGCTTCTATTCAACTCCGCGCGCGGGTGCTCCCGGTGCCGCACCGTCGGCGAGCGGCCGGCGAAGAGGTGCAGAAAGGATCTGGCACTCGACGAACGAGAGTGCTAAAACATGACATGAGTCCTCGTGGGCTCGACCCTCGGGGCTCCGTCAGAAGAATCAGCGCTTCAGACACAGAGGAGGATCACGATGGCGATGTTCTTCGACCCCTTCCGCGAGTTCGACCGCGTGGCCGAGCAGCTGTTCGACCGTCAGGGTCCGCGGCTGATGCCGATGGACCTGTACCGCGACGGCGATCACTACGTCCTCAGCGCCGATCTGCCGGGCATCGACCCCGGCAGCGTTGACATCGACGTGGACGGCCAGCTGCTCACGATCCGCGCCGAGCGCACCCCGCGCGGCGCGGACGGCGTGAAGTGGATCACGCGCGAGCGCACCACGGGCTCGTTCCTGCGTCAGCTGAACCTCGGCCAGGGAATCGACACGACCGGCATCTCGGCCACCTATGACAACGGCGTGCTGAGCGTGCTCATCCCGATCAGCGAGCGAGCGAAGCCGCGCAAGGTCGAGGTGCAGCGGTCGGTCGGCGGCGCCCAGGACGTCACGCCCGAGCTGACCGCGTAGGCGCATTCACCCCTCGTTCGCCGGGCGCGACGAGTCGCCGCCCGGCGAACGAGGGTGCGGCGCCTCATTCGTCGCGGCGCGCGCCCTCGGACGGGGTGATCGTGAAGCACACGGGCGCGGTGTAGCCCTGGGCCGCGAACGCCGCCTCGACCGCCGCGGTGACCTGGGCCACGCTCGTCGCCGGGATCAGCGCGATCGCCGAGCCGCCGAACCCGCCGCCGGTCATGCGGGCCCCCACGGCACCCGCGCCGAGGGCGGCCTCGACGGCGGTGTCGAGCTCGGGCACCGAGATCTCGAAGTCGTCGCGCATCGACGCGTGCGACGCGACGAGCAGGTCGCCGATCGCACGGGGGCCACCCGCGGCGAGCGCCTCGACCGTGTCGATCACTCGCTGGTTCTCGGTGACGATGTGGCGCACGCGGCGGAACGTCACGTCGTCCATCAGCTCCTGCGCGCGCGGCAGATCCGCCGCGGTGAGGTCGCGCAGCCACGGCACGCCCATCGCGGCGGCCCCCCGCTCGCACGCGGCGCGGCGATCGCGGTATCCGCCCGAGGCGTGAGCGTGCTCGACCTTCGTGTCGATGGCGAGCAGCACAAGGCCCTCTCGCTCGAGGCCGAGATCGACCGAGCGCGTCTCGAGGGTCCGGCAGTCGAGGAAGGTGGCGGCGTCGGCGCGGCCCATGATCGACGAGACCTGATCCATGATCCCGGTGGGGGCGCCCACGGCCTCGTTCTCGGCCCTGCGGCCGACCTTCGCGAGCTCGAGCGGCGTCAGCTCGAGCGCCCACAGGTCGTTGAGCGCCGCGGCCACGGCGCCCTCGATCGCGGCCGACGACGACAGACCGGCGCCGACGGGCACATCGGACGCGATGGCGATGTCGACCCCGGGCACGTCCGCCGCCGTGCGACCCGCGGCTGCCAGCGCCGCCCAGGCGACGCCGAGCACGTAGGCGGCCCACTCCGGCACCCGGCCGGAGGTCACCGCATCGCCGGCAGGGCCGTCGAAGATCGACAGGTCCTCGAGCGCCAGCTCCACCGGGTCGGGCGCGAACGTCGACGCCACGCGGATCCGCAGATCCGCGTGCATGCCGACGGCCGCATACGTCCGGTGCTGGATGGCGAACGGCAGCACGAAGCCCTCGTTGTAGTCGGTGTGCTCGCCGATGAGGTTGGCGCGGCCGGCCGACGACCAGACCCCCTCGGGGGCGCGACCGGCGATCGCGAGGAACAGGGCGCGGGCGTCGTCGACCGTCATGACAGGACCTCCGGAATGGTGGCGAGGGCCTCGCGCAGGAGCTCTGCGGACCGCTCGGGGGGGACGTCGCCGATCCAGGCGCCCATGGCCGCCTCGGATCCGGCGAGGAACTTCAGCTTGTCGGCGCCGCGGCGTGGCGAGGTCAGCTGCAGGTGCAGGCGCGCGCTGTCGCGGGCCACGTCGACGGGCGCCTGGTGCCAGGCGGCGATGTACGGCGTCGGCGTCTCGTAGAGCGCGTCGACCCCGCGCAGCAGGCGGAGGTATAGGGGAGCCAGCTCGTCCCGCTCCTCCTCGGTGAGCCCCGCGAAGTCGGCGACGTGGCGGCGCGGCGCGAGGTGCACCTCGATCGGCCAGCGCGCGGCGAACGGCACGTAGGCGATCCAGTGCTCGCCCTCGAGCAGCACGCGGGGGCCCGCCGCCTCGAAGTCGAGGATCCGCTGGAACAGGTCGGCGCCCTCGCGCTCGATCGACTGCAGCAGCAGCAGCGTCTTCGGCGTCACGTACGGGTAGGCGTAGATCTGACCGTGCGGGTGGGGGAGCGTGACGCCGATCTCGGCGCCGCGGTTCTCGAAGACGAAGACCTGCCGCACGCCCGGCAGCGCGGACAGCGCCGCCGTGCGATCCGCCCACGCCTCGATCACGGTGCGCGCGCGGGCGACCGAGAGCGATCCGAACGATCCGACGCGGTCCGGGCTGAAGCACACGACCTCGCAGCGGCCGACGGACGTGCGCGAGCGGCCGAGGCCGGGGGCGTCGAGATCGTCGAGGCCCCGGGGCGGGTCGACCGCGGCCGGGATGCCGCCGACGGCCTCGTCCAGGGCGGGCCCGAACGACGGGGACCGGTTCTCGAACACCGCGACGTCGTAGACGCTCGGCAGCTCGGAGGGGTTCGTCGGCGTCTGCGGCGCGAGCGGGTCGAGGTCTGCCGGCGGCATGACGACGCGCGACTGGCGGGAGGCCGCCACCGAGATCCAGTCGCCCGTGAGCACGTCGCGGCGCATCGTGGCCGTCTCGGGTCGCGCAGCGAGGTCTCGCTCGTCGAGGTTGCGCTCGGGCGGCAGCGCCGAGCCGGGGTCGTCGTAGTAGAACAGCTCGCGGCCGTCGGCGAGGCGCGCGGAGCGCCTCACGACACCGGCCCCGAGCGGGGTGGCGGGGTGGTCTGCGGACTGCGTCATCGGCATCCTTCCCACGCGCGCTGTCGCGCATGTTGACGTCAACATGGATGATAGAACGAGTCGACAGGATCCAGCAACGAAAGCGGGTGGCCCATGGCACGCAGCGTGTCGGCGGCGGACGTCGCGCACCTGGCCGGAGTCTCCGGGCAGACGGTGTCGCGCGTGGCCAACGGATCCGAGCGCGTCGACCCCGAGACCCGCGCCCGGGTCGAGGCGGTCATGGCGCAGCTGGGCTACCGCCCGAACCGCGCCGCGCGCGCCCTGCGCACGGGACGCACCCGCACCATCGGCGTGCTGGTGCGCACCCTCGGGTCGGTCGGCAACGCGCGCATGCTCGAGGCCGTGGTCGCCGCCGGCGCCGGTCACGACCACGCCGTGCTGGTGGTGACCCTCGCCGACGACACCCCGCAGGCCGCCCGCGCGGCGCTGGCGAACCTCACCGACCACGGCGTCGACGGCGCCATCGCGCTGAACGAGGCCACCCCGAGCGTGCAGGCCGCGGGCCCGACCCCGTTCCCGCTCGTCGCGGTCGATGCCGCACCGGGCGAGGACGTCATCGCCCTCGAATCCGACCACGCCGGGGGAGCGGCCGCCGCCGTCCGGCACCTCCTCGCGGCGGGGCATACGACCGTCCACCACCTCGCCGGCCCGGCCGGATCCTTCGCCGCGGACGAGCGCGAGCGCGGCTGGCGTGACGCCCTGGGCGAGCGCCCCGCGCCGGATCCGCTGCGCGGCGACTGGACCGCCCGCTCGGGCCACGACCGAGGGGCGCGGCTAGCGGGGGAGGCCGCCGTCACGGCCGTCTTCGCCGCGAACGACCAGATGGCGCTCGGCCTGCTGCGCGCCGTGCGCGAGGCAGGGCGCACCGACGTGGCCGTTGTCGGGTTCGACGACGTGGTCGACGCCGCCGACTACCAGCCGCCGCTCACGACCGTCGCCCAGGACTTCGACGCCCTCGCGGCCACCGCCGTCGATCTGCTGCTCGCCCGCATCTCCGGCGACCCGGTCGCGCCGCGCACGGTGATCCCGACCCGCCTCGTCCTCCGCGAGAGCGCCTGAGCGAGCCATCCGGGGGATCCCCAGCCACCTCCGTACAATCGAGGGGATCCACGGCGCGCCAGTCCGGCGCCCCGGGGACACCCCTCACACCATGACGACGGACCTCCCCCGGGGCCAGGCGCTGCGCCGCCTCCTCGCCCCGCTCCCCGCTGCGGCCTTCGCCGTGCTCGTGGGGCTGTCGTGCGCGACGCCGGCTCACGCCGCCGCAGCCGACGAGGAGGCCGAGCCGCAGCTGACCGTCGTGGCGAGCACACGCGGCGTCGTCCACTCGGGCGCATCCCTGATGGCGACCATCACGATCGACAACCCCGGCACCGAGGTGCTCGACGGCGCGAACACCGTCCTGCAGCTCGGCACGCAGCCCCTCGCCGACCGCACGGCGCTGCGCTCGTGGCTGGCGGGCACCGATCCGGATCTCCCGCTCACGTCGGTCGGCGTCGGCGCGGCCGCCGACGTGGCGCCCGGCCAGTCCGACTCCGTGGGCATCACGATCCCGGCCGACAACGACGCCCTGCAGGGCCTCGGGCCCGGCGTCTACCCGCTGCGAGCGCAGTACGGCGAGATCTCGGCGCAGACGGTGGTCGTCTTCTCCGACGCCCCCGAGCCCGTGGCGCTGGTGATGCCCATCACCGCGCCCGCGACGGCATCCGGTCTGCTCAGCGCCGATCAGCTGGCCGCGCTCACCGCGCCCGAGGGCATCCTGACCGCTCAGCTCGACGCCGCCTCGGCGACCTCGGCGATCCTCGCCGTCGACCCCGCGATCCCGGCGGCGATCCGGGTGCTCGGGGAGGACGCCCCGCTCAGCGCCGTCGAGTGGCTCGACGACCTCATGCTGCTCTCGAACGACCGCTTCGCTCTGCAGTTCGGCGACGCCGATGTGGCCGCGCAGGTGCAGGCGGGCCTGCCCGCGCTGCTTCAGCCCCTGTCGCTCGAGGGCTACGCCGCCGCGCCCGAGCCCACGCCGACCCCGTCGCCCAGCCCGACCGAGTCGCCCGCCGCCGTCGACGACGACGCGTCGGCACTCGACCTGGCGGCCCTGCTCGAGATCGGCGAGGCGACGCCCTCGCTCTACTGGCCCGCCCCCGGGCAGGCCTCGACCGCCGTGTTCGACGCCCTCGGTGCGAGCGACCCCGAGGCCGTTGTCCTCACGCCCTCGGATGCCACGACCGAGGGCGCCGCGGGGAAGACCGTGCCCGGATCCGCCGCGACCGCGGGCGGCGCCGCGGCGCTCGTCTACGACGACGGCGCCTCCGATGCCCTCGGGGCCGTCGTGACCGCCGCGACCGAGCAGGAGCGCGCCGCCGCCACCGCGACCGCCACCGCCGAGCTGTGGTTCGCGGGCCGGGACGCCGGAACGGCTCCCGTTATGGTGGCGCTCGACCGGGGCCTCACCACGGCCCCCTTCCCGGGCGATCCCGAGGCCGTCGACGTGCCCCCGGCCGACCTCGAGGCGCGCCTGAGCGCCGCGGTCGACGTCATCGGGCTGAGCTCGGTGATCGACCCCCTGCATCTCGACGAGCTGATGGCCGCCGCCCCCGCGACCATCACCCCGGTCGAGAGCGCGCCCGACGCCGAGCGCGTGGCCTTCGCCCAGTCGATCCCCGCGGGCGAGGAGCACGTCGCCACGATCGCCACCGCGCTCGAGAACCCGGCCGTGCTCACCGGCATCGTCCGCGCCGAGGCCCTGCAGGCCCTGGGTGCGGGATGGGCCGCCCAGCCCGCCGCCTGGGCCGAGGTCGCCGCGGGCTTCGCCGAGCGCACCGGCAAGCGCGGCACGGCGGTCGGGATCCAGGAGCCCGCGCCCGTGAACCTGCTGGCGGCCAACACCGACCTCCCGGTGTGGGTGCGCAACGACCTGCCCTGGCCGGTGACCGTCACGCTTCGCGCGAAGACCTCCGATCCGCGTCTCGACATTGCCGACACCACGCAGGTGATCGCCCAGCCGCGCAGCAGCACCGCCGTGCAGGTGCCGGTCGAGGCCCGCGTCGGCAGCGGCAACGTCGACATCGAGCTCACGCTCATCGGCCCCGGCGGCGAGATCATCGGCCCCGTGCAGACCGTCGAGGTCAACGTCCGCGCCGAGTGGGAGACGATCGGCGTCGTCATCCTCGGCGCGCTGATCGTGGGCCTCATCGGCACCGGCATCGTCCGCACCGTCCTGCGCCGCCGCAAGCCCGCCGCGTCCGGCGACGAATCCGCCACCGAACGCGGTCTCGACGCCCCCGAAGCAGCAGATTCTGGCGGATCCGGATCACCGGACGCCCCCACCGAGGGAGACACCCATGGCTAGCCTCGGGCGCGCAAGCGCGATGATCGCCGCCGGCACCCTGGTGTCGCGCGTGACGGGGCTGCTGCGCGCGACCGTCCTCGTGCTCGCCGTGGGCTCGTTCGGTCAGGCGGCCGACGCCTTCGCCACGGCGAACCAGCTGCCGAACTACGTCTTCCAGGTGATCTCGGCGGGTGTGCTGACCGCGGTGATCGTGCCGCAGGTCGTGAAGTGGAGCAACCACGAGGACGGCGGTCAGGCGTACCTCTCGAAGCTCTTCACGCTGGCGACCGTCCTGCTGCTGGGAGTCACCGCGCTGTCGATGCTGTGCGCGCCGCTGCTGGTGACGCTGTTCGCGGCGAAGTTCACGCCCGAGCAGCATGCCCTGTCGACGGCCTTCGCCCTCTGGTGCCTCCCGCAGGTCTTCTTCTACGGGATGTTCGCCCTGGTGGGCGAGACGCTCAACGCGCGCCGCGTCTTCGGGCCGTACGCGTGGGCGCCGATCGCGAACAACGTCGTCACGATCATCGGATTCCTGGGGTTCATCTGGCTCTTCGGCGGCGAGCGCAGCCGGCTCGATCAGTGGGATCCGGGCATGGTGGCCCTCTTCGGCGGGCTCACCACCCTCGGGATCGCCGTCCAGACGGCGGTGCTGCTCGGCTTCTGGCGGAGCACGGGCCTGCGCCTGCGGCTCGACTTCCGCTGGCGGGGCATGGGCCTCGGCGAGATCCGCAACCTCTCGAGCTGGACGATCGGCATGCTGCTCGTCGGGCTGGGCGTCTCGAGCGTGCAGCAGGTCGTGCTCTCCGGCGCCTCGGGCGAGAACGCCTCGACGGCCGCGTGGGGCTTCGCCTGGCTGATCTTCATGCTCCCGTACTCGATCATCGTGATGTCGATCGGTACGCCCTACTTCACGCAGCTCAGCGAGCACGCGGCGGCCGGGCGCGACGACGAGGTGCGTGCCGACATCGGCCGGGCGATCCGCACGCTCGGGCTCCTCGTGGTGATCGGCGCGGCGGCGGTGATGGTGGCCGCCGTCCCCGCGGCGCGTCTGGTGACCAACAGCCCCGCGCAGGCGGTCGCGCTCGCGCCGGTGCTCATCGGGTTCCTGCTGGGGCTGGTGCCGCTCGCGGTGCAGTTCATCGTGCAGCGCACCTTCTACGCCTACGGCGACACCCGCACCCCGTTCCTGTTCACGGTGTTCCAGGCCGCCATCGCGATCTCGCTCGCGGTGATCATGCCGCTGGTCGTGCCGCAGGATCTGCTGGCCGCCGCCGTCGCGACGACCCAGTCGATCTCGAGCCTGGCGCAGGTGATCCTGGCGTCCTGGCTGCTGCACCGACGCCTCGGGGCGCTCGACATGGGCACCAACGTCTGGGCGCTCGCCCGCTTCACCTTCGCAGCGATCCCCGCGGCGGCCGCCGGCTGGGGCGTGTACCTCTGGTCCGGTGCCGACGCCGGCTGGATGACGGCGGGCATGCTGCAGGGCGCCCTCGGGGTCTGCGTCATCGGCGCCGTCGCCGCGGCGGTCTACGTGGCGATCCTCGCGGTCTTCCGCGCCCCCGAGCTGAGCACCGCCACGGCGCTCGTTCGTCGCCTCATCGGGCGCTGACACCCGTCGCCCGCGGCGCCGCGCATCCCATCCACCGGGAGCGCGGGCATCCCCGCCCCATTGCCGGGCGCCGAGGAGCGCCGATAGCGTCACGGGCATCGCGGCCCGGCGCGGGGGAGGCGTCAGGCCACTCGAGTACAAGGGAGTACTTGTGTCGTTCCTCGACAAGCAGCACACCATCGCGCCACCCGGATACAGCCGGTGGCTCATCCCCCCGGCGGCACTGGCGATCCACCTGTGCATCGGGCAGGCGTACGCCACGAGCGTCTACAAGAGCGCGCTGGTCGCCCATTTCGACACCTCGCTGACGGCGATCGGGATCATCTTCTCGATCGCCATCGTTATGCTCGGGGTGTCGGCGGCGGTGCTCGGCACCTGGGTCGAGAAGGTCGGGCCCCGCAAGTCGATGTTCACCTCGGCCTGCTTCTGGGCGGCGGGCTTCCTCGTCGGTGCGCTGGGCATCGCGACGTCGCAGCTGTGGCTGGTCTACCTCGGCTACGGGTTCATCGGCGGCATCGGGCTGGGCATCGGCTACATCTCGCCGGTGTCGACGCTGATCAAGTGGTTCCCGGATCGCCCGGGCCTCGCGACCGGCATGGCCATCATGGGCTTCGGCGGCGGCGCCCTCGTCGCCTCCCCGGTCTCGCGTCAGCTGCTGGCGCTGTACGACCCGGCCTACACCCCGTCCGACTCGACCTCGGTGGCCTCCGGCGGCGCCGTGGCGAGACTGTTCCTCACCCTCGGCCTGGTCTACTTCGCGGTGATGATGCTCGGGGTCTTCAACGTGCGCACGCCCGCACCGGGATGGAAGCCGCCGGGGTGGGACCCGGCGTCGGTGAAGACGAAGGCGCTGGTGACCACCGCGAACGTGTCGGCCGCCAACGCCATCAAGACGCCGCAGTTCTGGCTGCTCTGGGTCGTGCTGTTCTGCAACGTGACGGCGGGGATCGGCATCCTCGAGCAGGCGAGCCCGATGATCCAGGACTTCTTCCGCACCGGCGAGACCTCGCTTGTCGTGGGGACCACGGCGGCCGGTTTTGTCGCGCTGCTGTCGCTGTTCAACATGGCGGGGCGCTTCGTCTGGTCGACCACCAGCGACTACACCGGTCGCAAGCCGATCTACATGATCTACCTCGGCGTCGGCATGGTCCTCTACACGCTGCTCGCCCTGGCCGGTGCCTCCAGCACACTGCTGTTCGTCGCGCTGGCGGCGGTGATCATCTCGTTCTACGGCGGCGGCTTCGCCACCGTCCCGGCGTATCTGCGCGACCTGTTCGGCACGTTCCAGGTGGGGGCGATCCACGGCCGCCTGCTCACGGCGTGGTCGGCGGCGGGCATCGCCGGCCCGCTGATCATCAACGGGTTCCTCGACGCGCAGGGCAAGCCCGGCGAGCTGGTCGCGAGCGACTACCAGCCGGCGCTGCTGACGATGGTCGGCGTGCTGGCCGTCGGCTTCGTGGCGAACCTCCTGGTGCGCCCGGTGGCCTCCCGATTCCATGAGGCCGCCGCGGCGGCCCCCGCCGCGCAGGAGGTGGCCAAGTGAGCGAGCAGAAGGCGACAGGATCCGGATCGCAGACGGTGCGTCTGGTGGTCTCGTGGCTGATCGTGGGCGTCCCGCTCGTCTACGGCCTGGTGATGACGATCACCTCGGTCACGCCCCTGTTCACGGGCTGATCCGGGGCGCCATCCAGTGGGGAAGGGGGCGTCACGCACCTTTCCCCACTCGGCGTCAAGCCTCTATTTCCGTTTCGAGGTCGCTGGTTCTCTGGTATTCCGTCGCGGAGGAGCCGCGATGGAGAGAGAGGCACACCATGAGCACCGCAACCACGCGGGGTACCGGCCGATACGCGGAGACCCCCGTCCAGAAGACGGCACTCGTCTTCGGCATCGTCTTCTTCATCGTCGGCCTGGGTGGATTCATCCCGGGGCTGACCTCGAACATCGAGTCGCTGCAGTTCGCCGGCCACGAGTCGGGCGCGATGCTGCTCGGCATCTTCCAGGTCTCGATCCTGCACAACATCGTCCACCTCCTCTACGCGATCGTCGGCCTGCTGGCCGCCCGCTCGTTCTCGGGTTCGCGCAACTACCTCATCTGGGGTGGCGCGGTCTACGCCGTGCTGTGGATCTACGGCCTCGTTGTGCCGCACGACCACCAGGCCAACTTCGTGCCGCTGAACACGGCCGACAACTGGCTGCACTTCGTCCTCGCCGTCGCGATGATCGCGCTGGGTGTGCTGCTGGGCCGTCGCGTCCGCGACGCCCGTACCGTCTGACCGGCACCCCGCACTACACGTCCGGCCTATTCCATAGACGTTGATCTATGGAATAGGCCGGACGTACCATGTGTTGAGGCAGTCGAACCTAGGAGGACGCTCGTGCGACAGCTCATCATCATCGGATCGGGACCGGCCGGATTCACCGCAGCCATCTACGCGGCGCGCGCGAATCTGAAGCCGCTCGTCGTCGCGAGCTCGGTCGAGGTCGGCGGTGAGCTGATGAACACCACCGAGGTCGAGAACTTCCCCGGGTTCCCCGAGGGGATCATGGGTCCCGACCTCATGGCGAAGATGCAGGAGCAGGCCGAGAAGTTCGGCGCCGAGATCGCGTACGACGACGTGACCGAGCTGGATCTGTCCGGCGACATCAAGAAGGTCGCCCTCGGCAGCGGCAAGACCGAAGAGGCCGAATCCGTGATCTTCGCGACCGGATCCGCCTACCGCAAGCTCGGACTGCCGGGTGAGGACCGTCTCTCCGGCTACGGCGTCTCGTGGTGCGCCACGTGCGACGGCTTCTTCTTCCGCGAGAAGGAGATCGCGGTCGTCGGCGGCGGCGACTCGGCGATGGAGGAGGCCACCTTCCTCACGAAGTTCGCCTCCAAGGTCTACGTGATCCACCGCCGCGACACCCTCAAGGCGTCGAAGATCATGCAGGAGCGCGCGTTCGCGAACCCGAAGATCGAGTTCGTGTGGAACGCCGAGGTCGTCGACGTCCTGGGCGGCGGCGCCGTCACCGGCGTCACGCTGAACGACACGGTCACGGGCGAGAAGCGCGATCTGGCGCTCGAGGGCCTGTTCATCGCGATCGGCAACGACCCGCGCACGCACCTCGTCCACAACAAGCTCGAGCTCACCGAGGAGGGCACGATCGCCGTCGACGGCCGCTCGTCGCGCACCTCGGTGGCGGGTGTCTTCGCCGCCGGCGACGTCATCGACCCGCACTACCGCCAGGCCGTCACGGCCGCCGCCTCCGGCACGGTCGCGGCCCTCGACGCCGAGCACTACCTCGCCGCCCGCGGCGACGCCGGCGCCCCCGCGGTGACCTCGGACCAGCTCGACCAGGACGCGCTCATCGAGACGGCGGTCTGACCGGAATATTCCGGCCGCCCCGCGCGTTCCCCTCATCACAAGACTTCCACTGAAGGAGCAATCATGACCGCGAAGGCCACCACCTCGGCCACGTTCGAGCAGGACGTCCTCCAGGCCGAGGGCCCCGTCCTCGTCGACTTCTGGGCCGCGTGGTGCGGTCCGTGTCGGATGGTCTCCCCGGTTCTCGACGAGATCCAGGCCGAGAACCCGGACAAGATCACGATCCTCAAGCTCAACGTCGACGAGAACCCGGATCTGGCGATGAAGTACCAGATCACGTCGATCCCGGCGATGAAGGTCTTCTCGGGCGGCGAGGTCGCCACCACGATCATCGGCGCCAAGCCGAAGTTCGCCCTCGAGCAGGATCTGGCCGAGTTCCTCAAGTAACTCGGCGCTCACGCACGGATGCCCCGGTCTTCGGACCGGGGCATCCGTCGTTCTGAGGGGATCAGCGCGGTGCTGTCCGGTCCAGGATCAGCCCACCAGCACCAGGTCCTCGAGCCGGGCGTAGCTGGTCTCCATGCCGTCGGTCATGCCGGTGGCGAGCACCATCTCGCGCACCTCGGCGCTGGGGTACGTGATCACCAGGGTGAGCAGCGTTCCGCCCTCCACGGGGGTGAGCGTGAGCTCGTTGCGCGAGGGGTCTCCCGGCATGCCGATCATCGCCTCGGTGGTCACCTCGCGGTGCGGCGGCTGCGACTCGAGCAGCTCGCCCTCGAAGCCGAACCCGTCGGATCCGTCCTCCCGCGTCCACTCCTGGCGGAAGCGCCCGCCCACGGCGGGTGCGGGGTCGGCGACCGTCATGACCCAGCCGTCGGGGCCCTTGAGCCAGCGCTTCATGAGCTCGGGGTCGTGGTGCGCCTGCCACACCTGGTCGAGCGTGCCGCGGATGACGCGGCTGACCCGCACCTGCGTGTCGCCGACGAGCTGGGCGGCCACGGGAAGGTCGGCGGCGAACGAGCGCAGGTCCTCGAGCACGGCGTCGATCTGGCTCATGGCGGCCTTCGTGCCCTCCTCCATGCCCATCTCGACGAGCTGCTCGAGCGCCTCGAGCGAGGGAAAGCTCGTGACGGTCACAAGGCGCGAGCCGCCGTCGGTCTCCTCGAACCCGAAGGTCATGAGCATCGTGGGCAGGTCGGTGTTGAGGGTGCCGTCCTCGCGGGCGAAGCCGTCGCGCACGACGAACGAGCGGCCCTCGTCGACCGACTGGAACGTCCACATGCCGCCCGAGCGCGACCCGTCGGGGCCGGTCATGACGTAGTGCGACTCGCCGCCCTCGAACACGTCGTGGCGAGTGAAGGTGGCGGGCCACTCGGGCGGGCCCCAGAAGCGCTCGATCTGGCGCGGATCGACGTAGGCGTCCCAGAGCCGGCGCACCGGCACCGGGAAGTCGGCCGTGATGGTCATCGTCAGGGCGTCGAGGTCCTTCTCGACAGAGGTGAGGGGCATGATGTGCCTTTCGTGAGTTCGGTCAGTCTTCGGTGAGCAGCTCGTCGAGCCGGGCCACACGGCCCCGCCAGATCTGCTCGAAGCGGTCGAGCAGCGCCTGAGCGCGCCTGATCCGCTCGGGATCACCGCGGACGATGCGTTCGCGGCCCTGCGGGTGCTTGGTCACGAGCCCCGCTCCTTCCAGCACCGCGACGTGCTTCTGCACCGCCGCGAAGGACATGTCGTAGGCGGCGGCGAGCTGCGACACCGTGGCCTCGCCCTCGAGGGTCCGGCGCAGGATGTCGCGGCGCGTCGCATCGGCGAGGGCCCGGAAGATCCGGTCGATCTCGTCGTCGGTGAGCTCAGTTCGTACAACCATTTGGTTGTACGATAGCGCATCGGGAGGCGCTGTCAACAGGGGGATCTCGGAAAGCGCGCGGTGCCTCGGATCCTGTCCGGGCCCGGGCACGAGCTGGGCCTCGCCGAAGAACGCGGACGGCACGGCCGCACTCGGGAGTGCGGCCGTGCCGTGACATCCGGTCATCGCAGGGGGCGGAAGAACTCGCGCAGGTCGTCGACGAGCACCTCGGGCACCTCCATCGCGGCGAAGTGACCGCCGACCTCGTGCTCCTTCCAGAACACGATCTGATCGTTGTCGCGCTCGGCGAACACGCGGATCGACCGGAAGTCGTTCTTGAAGATCGACACTCCTGTCGGCGCGTGGTTGATGCGCGCGCCGACGCCCTCGCCCGCGTTGAATCGTGCGTCCTCCTTGTACTGGCGCGCCGATGACCCCGCGGTGTTGGTGAACCAGTACAGCGACACGTGGGTGAGGATCTGGTCACGGCTGAGCGCTGTCGGCCGGTCGAACGTCGCCATCAACTCATTCCAGGCGAGCTGCCCTACCGGAGAGTCGGCGAGGGCGTGGGCGAGCGTCTGCGGCCTGGTCGACTGCAGCGACGCGAACGCCGAGATCTCGCCGAAGTTCTTCAGGATCTCCAGCGCCTCGAAGTCCTTCGGGCCGAGCTGCTCGAACTCGGCCGGGTCGCCGCTCGGAAAGGAGAACAGCTGCAGCACGTGGGTGCCGACCAGCCCGTCGGGCGCGAGGATTCCGAGTTCCCGACCGACGAACGCTCCGCCGTCGCCGCCGTGCGCGCCGTACCGCGTGTAGCCGAGTCGCTTCATGAGGGTGTCCCACGCCGCCGCGACGCGGGCCGACCCCCAGCCGGCCTCGGTGACCGGCCCGCTGAAGGCGTAACCCGGGAAGCTCGGCACCACGACGTGGAAGGCGTCCTCCGCGCGGCCGCCGTGCGCGACCGGGTCGACGAGGGGGCCGATCATGTCGACGAACTCGGCGAACGACCCCGGCCAGCCGTGCGTGAGCACGATCGGGAGGGCGTTCGACTCGGCAGAGCGCACGTGCAGGAAGTGGATCGGCTGCCCGTCGATGGTCGTCGTGAAGTGCGGGAACGCGGCGAGGCGCGCCTCGACCGCGCGCCAGTCGAACTCGTCACGCCAGTACTCGGCCATCTCGCGCACCTTGGTGAGGCTCGCCCCGTACGCGGGGTCGCCGCCCGGAACCTCGGTCGTGTACCTCGTGCGGGCGAGACGGTCGCGCAGGTCGTCGAGATCCGCGGCGGGGATCGAGAAGGTGAACGGGCTGACCTCGAGGTCGCTCGGCTCGGCAGTCGGGACGGTGGTCTGGGGGATGCCGGTGATCGGCTCGTTGTTCGTCATGCCGCTACGGTAGGAATGAATGCGGAACATTAGCTTCCGCAGATCGGGGGGCATCCGTGAAACAGACCGCGACCCGTGTGCTGCAGGTGCTCGCGCTGCTGCGACAGCGATCCGATTGGTCGGCGACGGAACTCGCCGTCCGCATGGATGTCTCCACCCGCACGATCCGCTCGGATATCCGCCGCCTGCGCGAGCTCGGCTATGTCATCGACGCCACGAGCGGACGAGCGGGCGGCTACCGTCTCGACCGCGCCACCGACCTGCCGCCGCTGATGCTCGACGACGATGAGGGGATCGCCGTCGCCATCGCGCTGCACCAGGTCGCCTCGAATGCCGTCGCCGACATCGACGCGAGCGCGGCCCGGGCCCTCGCCAAGCTCGAGCACGTGCTGCCACGCCAGCTGGCCGAGCAGGTGAACGCGATGACCGTGGCGACGGCACCGCAGACCCCCGACCGTGGACCGAGCGTCGAGGCCCCGACGCTCGCCACGATCGCCCAGGCCGTGCAGCGCGCCGAGTGGCTGAGGTTCGAGTACACGCCGTTCCAGGGCGAGGCCTCGCTTCGACGAGTCGAGCCGTACCGGCTCGTCAGCTGGGGCCGCCGCTGGTACCTGGTGGCATTCGACCTCGAGCGCGACGACTGGCGCAGCTTCCGCGTTGACCGCATGGCCCTGCGCCAGCCGACCCGGCGACGGTTCGAGCCCCGGAGCCTGCCCGCCGACGACGTCTCGGCCTACGTGCTGCGGGGCGTCGCCTCGGCGGGGTGGCGGTTCAGAGCCCGCGTATCGGTGCACGCGCCGGCGACCATCGTCGCCGAGAAGATCGATCCCTCGGTCGGCCTCGTCGAGGCGATCGACGGCAATCGCTGCGTCCTGATCACCGGCGCCGATCACCCCATGACGGTCGCCGTGTACCTCGCCCTGCTCGACGAGGACTTCACCGTCGACGGCCCGGCGGAGCTGACCGAGGCGATTCAGACGCTCGCCCGGCGATACACCGCAGCAAGCACGCCGCGTAAGGATGCGCCAGTTGCCGCGCAAGCGAGTCACGACGGATAGATCCGGACCGGGGCCCCGCGGCAGGCGGACCCTACGCTTGCGGTGACGGCGTGCCCTACCTGGGCGTCTCGGCCGGCGCCATGGTCGCCGCACGCCGCGCCCTCGGCGGCGGCACCCGAGTGGGAGGGATGCCCGTCTGCCCGGAGGATCCGGACGAGCCGGGCCGCGAACTCGAGGTCGGGGAAGGCATCGGCCTCATCGATGCCTCCATCGACGTGCACGTCGCGCAGCGCGGGTCGCTGTCGGCGCGCAGAGCGTCGCGGGCAGCGGCACGGTGTGGCACGTGCGGCCGGGCAACGGCGGCGCGCTGATCTCGACGAGCCGCGGCCGCTGACGCCGCGAGAGCGCCGGACCGGGATCCGGATCAGCGCGGGTCGCTCACGCGCACCACGGCATCCCAGCGGCGGTGGGTGTTCTCCTGGCCGATCAGGCGCCAGACCGCCTTCGTCAGCTCGGGGTACTCCTGGGCGATGAGGCGCAGCAGGCGCTGATTGCGGGCATGGGTGGGGCGCAGCCCGCCGTCGGCCTCGATGTGCTCGGCGCGCAGGGTGAAGACGACGAGCTCGTCGACCGTGGGCAGGTCCTCCATGAACTCCCACGGGTCCTCGCCGCCCCGCAGCCGCTCGTGCACCAGCGCCGCGAGCTCCTCGGCCGCCTCGGCGCGCAGCACCTCGACGCTCGCGCGGCGGTGGGGCAGGAAGGCGGGATCACTCACCCATCCAGGCTACGCGCGGTCCGCGGGGGAGAGGCCGTGAGAGACGCGGGTGGCGCTCACCGTCGGGCCGAGTACATCAGCTCCGGCCGCCCCGCCTGGCCGTAGCGCGGCTCCCGGGCGGCGAGGCCGGCCTCGACGAGGCGCTCGAGGTAGCGGCGAGCGCTCACGCGGGAGATGCCGAGCTGCTCGCCCAGCTCGGCGGCCGAGACCGGGTCGGCGCGATCCTCGAGCGCCGACGCCACGCGCTCGAGCGTCAGCGGCGAGACGCCCTTCCGCTGGCTGGCCGACGCCAGCGCGTCGCGGCGCATCAGGGCATCGACCGCGGTCTGGTCGAGATCCGCACCGCCCGACAGCGCGGCATCGCGCTCATGCGCGCGCCAGACGTCGTCGAGCCGCTCGTGCAGCGCCTGCATGGGGAAGGGCTTGACCAGGTAGTGGTGCACGCCGTGCGCGCGGGCGACGCGCACGGTCTCGAGGTCGCGCGCCGCGGTGACGGCGATCACCTCGACGCGCGATCCGGCGACGCGGGCCCGGCCCAGCACCGAGATGCCCGACATGTCCGGCAGGTACACGTCGAGCAGCATGACGTCGGGTTCCAGCTCGGCCAGCGCCCGCAGCGCCTCGGCCCCGGTCGACGCGACGCCCACCACCTCGTAGCGCGGGTGCCGCTCGACGAACCCGCGGGTCACGTGCGCGACGGCGAAGTCGTCCTCGACGATCAGCGCGCGCAGGCGGCTCATGCCCGCACCGCCCGCGTCCGCGCGGGAAGCTCCACAACGAATCGCGCGCCGCCGGCGGGGGAGTCGGCCACGGCGACCGACCCGCCCAGCCGCTCGACGATGCGCGCCACGAGGGTGAGGCCGTAGCCGCGCTGCACGGTCCCGCCCTTGGTCGAGAACCCGAGGGCGAAGACGTCGGCACCGGCCGGGACGCCGGGGCCGTCGTCGTCCACGGTGATCCGCACCCCCGTCGCATCCCCGATCAGCCGCAGCTGCACACGTCCGCCGCGGCCAGCCGCGTCGATCGCGTTGTCGAGCAGGTTGCCGACCACCGTGACGAGGTCGGCGTCGCCGCCGGCGTCGGCGGCGAGCAGGCTGTCCTCGCTCACGGTCAGCAGCACCCCGAGCTCGCGGGCCCTCGCGCGTTTGGCCAGCAGCAGAGCGGCGAGCTCGATGTCGTGGATGCCCGCGTGCGGGTCGAGCGGATGCGCATCGAGGCGCGTGATCGCCCCGCCGTCGCCCGAGCGCTCGATCACGCGGATCGCCGCATCGGTCTCGTCCAGCTCGATCAGGCCGCCGAGCGTGTGCAGCGTGTTCGCGAACTCGTGCTGCTGGGCGCGCAGGCCCTCCGCGAGGCTCTGGGCGCCCGCCAGCTGCTGCAGCGCGTCGTCGAGCTCGGTCCGGTCCATCAGGATCACCGCGACGCCCACGTGGCGTCCGTCGACCCGCACGGGGGTGGCGCGGGCCACGAGCACCCGCTCGCCGCCCAGGACCAGCCGCTGGGGGGCCTCCTGTCCCTCGACGCGCACCTGGTCGACGAGCCCCGCGAGGTCGTCGTCGAGCAGGTCGGCGGCCGCGATGCCCGACGCCTCGGCGGGGGAGCCGAGGCCCAGCAGCCGCGCGGCCGCGTCGTTGCACAGCGAGACGCGCCCCTGGTCGTCGAAGGCGATGAGGCCCTCCCGGATGCCGTGCAGTGTCGCCTCGCGCGTCTCGAGCATGCCGCGGATCTCCTCGGGCTCGAGCCCGTAGATCCGGCGCCGCACCATCCCGGCGACCACCGCGGCCGCCACCACCCCGATCACGGTGGCGACGCCGACCGCGATGCCGAAGCCCGTCATGTCGGCCGCGAAGTCGGCGCGCAGCTCCGTCCACAGGATGCCGACCGACACCTGCCCCATGACCTCGCCGTCCGCGTCGAAGACGGGCACCTTCACGCGCCACGACTCGCCCAGCGTGCCGGTCTGGGTGCCGACATAGGTCTTGCCCGAGAGCGGGACGCTCGGATCGGTCGAGACCACCTCGCCGATCCGATCGGGATTCGGGTGCGAGTACCGGATGCCCTCGCGGTCGGTGACGACGACATAGGCCACGTCGGACGACTCGCGGATGAGCTCGGCGATCGGCTGGATGACCGACGCCGGATCGGGATCGTCATACGCCTCGACGATGGTCGGCAGCTGGGCCACCGACTGGGCGACCGCGATCATCCGGTCCTGCGAGGCCTCGCGGATCTGGCGCTCCTGCATCCACATCGCCGCGAGCCCCACGGTCACCACGATCGCGAGCACGATGACGACCTGCAGCAGCACCAGCTGCGTGCGGAGCGTCATCGCCTTCACCACCGCTTCATCGTAGGTCGGCGCCCGGGCGGGCCCTACGGCGGGGGAGGGACCGAAATGAACGAAACCTTCCAATGCGACCACAAGCCACGGCGGCACGCGCCCGGTACGTACGCTCCGGACAGCCCGTGGCGACGCCGCCGCGGCCTGTCGAGCTCGAGGAGGAGCCCATGACACAGCACATCTTCCGCGCACGCCCCCGCCTGCGCCTCGCCACCGGTGCCGCCGTCGGCATCGTCGCCCTCGGCCTGACCGCCTGCGCGGGCGGCACCGGGCAGGACTCGTCCGGTGATGGGGGAGGCGACGCCGCCCCGGCCGCGGTCGACGCCGTCGAGGTCATCGCCCCCGCCGATCCGGGCGGCGGCTGGGACCAGACGGCGCGGGCCTTCGCGCAGGCGCTCACCGACGCGAAGCTCGTCAAGTCGGCCCCGGTCTCCAACATCGGCGGCGCCGGCGGCACCGTCGGCCTCGCGTCGCTCAAGACAGAGACCGACCCGAACACGCTGATGATCACCGGCAGCGTGATGGTCGGCGCGGTCGAGACCAACGCCTCAGAGGTGCGGATCGAGGACATGACCCCGATCGCGAAGCTCACGGAGGAGCCCCTCATCGTCGTCGTCCCGCCGGACAGCGAGTACGACACCATCGGCGACTTCGTCGAGGCCTGGACCGAGGCCGGGGCCGACATGGCCGTCACCGGCGGATCGGCGGGCGGCATCGACCACATCCTCGCGGGCATGCTGCTCACCGACGCGGGCATCGAGTCGGCCGACGTGCCGGACAGCCTGAACTACATCGCCAACTCCGGCGGTGGCGAGGCGCTGACGATGCTGCTCGGCGGCCAGGTCGACGCGGGCATCTCGGGCGTCGGCGAGTTCGCCGAGCAGATCAAGGCGGGCAAGCTCAAGGCGCTGGCCGTCTCGTCGGACGTGCCGGCCGAGCTGCTGCCCGACGTGCCCACGCTGTCCGACGAGGGCATCGACATCACGCTCACCAACTGGCGCGGTCTGCTCGCCCCCGGCGACCTGGAGGACGCCGAGGCCGCCGCACTCGAGGACCTCGTCACGCAGCTGCACGAGAGCGAGGCGTGGACCACCACCCTCGAGACCAAGGGCTGGACCGACGCGTTCCTCACGGGCGACGAGTTCACCTCCTTCCTCGAGAGCGACATCTCCACAACACAGGACACCCTGCGCACCATCGGGCTCATCGAATGACCGAGCCCGCCCCCATCACCCGCCCCGGGGAGGTCATCGCCTCCCCGGGTTCCCGGGCGCTGCGCGGGCGCCGGATCGGCGAGCTCGTCTTCATCGGCGTGATCCTCGCGTTCTCGATCCTCGCGCTCGTGATGACGGGCTTCATCCGCGAGCCGGCCGGATCCTCGAACGTGCTCGGCGCGCGGGTGGTTCCCTACGCCGTGAACGGGCTGATGCTGCTCGCCTCGCTCGGTGCGCTGATCGCGGTCCTCCGCGGCGACGTCGGCGCCCCTGACGAGGGGGAGGACATCGATCCGGACGCCCCCACGTCGTGGCGGACGGTGATCCTCGTCTGCCTCGCCTTCTCGTCTCTCATCGTGGTGATCCCGCTCCTGGGCTGGCCCGTCGCGGTCACCGTCCTGTTCACGGGTGCCTCCCTGGCACTCGGCGCCGGTTCGTGGTGGAAGGCGCTGCTGCTCGGGGCCGGCCTCGGCATCCTCACCCAGATCGTGTTCGGCAGCCTGCTCGGGCTGTCTCTCCCGCCGTTCGGCGACGTCCTCCCGGAGGTGTTCGGTGGATAGCCTGCAGCTGCTGATGGACGGCTTCGCCACCGCCCTGCAGCCCCAGTACCTGCTCTACGCGTTCATCGGCGTGCTGCTCGGCACCGCGGTGGGCGTGCTGCCCGGCATCGGGCCCGCCATGACCGTGGCGCTGCTGCTGCCGCTGACCTACACGCTCGACGTGACCAGCGCCATCATCATGTTCGCCGGCATCTACTACGGCGGCATGTACGGCGGATCGACCACCTCGATCCTCTTGAACACCCCAGGCGAATCGGCGTCGATCGTCACCGCCTTGGAGGGCAACAGGATGGCCCGGATGGGGCGCGCCACCGCGGCCCTCGCGACGGCCGCGATCGGATCCTTCATCGCGGGCACGATCGCCACGGCCCTGCTCACCCTGTTCGCCCCGTTCATCGCCGACTTCGCGATCACCCTGGGCCCCGCCGACTACTTCGCGCTGATGATCGTCGCGTTCCTCACGGTGGGCGCGCTGATGGGCAGCTCGCCGATGCGCGGGCTGGTGTCCCTCTCAGTGGGACTGTTCCTCGGCCTTGTGGGCACCGACACGCTCACCGGGCAGGCGCGTTTCACGTTCGGCGTGCCGAACCTCGGCGACGGGATCGACGTGGTGCTCATCGCGGTCGGCCTGTTCGCGCTGGGGGAGGCGCTGTATGTCGGTTCGCGCATGCGACACGGCGCCCTGCCGATCATCCCCGTGACGGGCAGCTGGCGCACCTGGATGAAGAAGAGCGACTGGAAGCGGTCGTGGAAGCCGTGGCTGCGCGGCACGTTCATCGGATTCCCGATCGGATCGATCCCGGCCGGTGGCGCCGACGTGGCCACGTTCCTCTCGTACGCGGCCGAGAAGAAGCTCGCGCGCGAGCCCTACCGCCGCCAGTTCGGCAAGGGCGCGATCGAGGGCGTCGCCGGGCCGGAGGCGGCCAACAACGCGGCCGCCGCGGGCGTCCTGGTGCCGCTTCTCACCCTCGGTCTTCCGACCACCGCGACGGCGGCGATCATCATCTCGGCGTTCCAGACCTACGGCATCCAGCCGGGGCCGCTGCTGTTCCAGAATCAGCCGGCGCTGGTGTGGGCCCTCATCGCGAGCCTGTACATCGGCAACGTGGTGCTGATCATCCTCAACCTGCCGCTCGTGGGCATGTGGGCGAAGGTGCTCCGGATCCCGCGGCCCTACCTGTACGCGGGGATCCTGGTCTTCGCCGGGCTGGGCGCCTACGCCGCGAACTTCACGGTGTTCGACATCGGCGTGCTGCTGGTGCTCGGCGTCATCGGGTTCTTCATGCGGCGCCACGGCTTCCCCGTCGCGCCGATGGTGGTGGGCTCGATCCTCGGCCCGATGGCCGAGGAGCAGCTGCGCAAGTCGATGGCGATCAGCCAGGGCGATCCGCTCTACCTGGTGCAGAGCCCCGCGTCGATCGTGATCTACGCCACCCTCGCGCTCCTGATCGCCGGCGGTGTGTGGCTGAAGCGCCGCCAGGCGCGCTACGAGGCGGAGATCCCCGATGTCGACACGACCGCGATCCGGACGGTCGAGGAGGAGGTCGCCCGCGAAATGGGGCGCTGAGCGACACCCGCCTCCGGCCGCAGACACACGAAACGGGCCAGACCCCCTCAGGTCTGGCCCGTTCGTTGTTGTGCTCAGTGGTTGCGGAGCTTGTCGATGAGCTCGGCCTTCTTCAGACCGGAGTACCCCTCGATGCCCAGCTCCTTCGCCCGCCCGCGCAGTTCGTCGACAGTGCGGTCCTCGTAGTCCTCGGACGCGCCGCCGCGTTCGCCCACAGCACCCCGGCCGTCGCGGGCCGCGGCGTTCGCGATGCGCGCCGACTTCTCCTTCGAGTTGCCCTCGTCGCGGAGCTTCTCGTACAGCTCCTCGTCCTTGATGCTGCGGTTCGGCATGTCAGAAGCCCTTGCCACCCGTGACGGGGAGCACCGCGCCCGACGTGTACGAGGCCTCTTCGCTGGCGAGGTAGACATACGCGCCGGCGAGTTCGCTCGGCTGGCCCGCGCGCCCGAGGGGCGTGTCGGCCCCGAAGTCCTGCACCTTCTCGGCGGGGAAGCCGGTTGCGGGGATCAGCGGGGTCCAGATCGGCCCAGGAGCGACTGCGTTGACCCGGATGCCCTTGGGGCCCAGGTCCTCCGCGAGAGCCTGCGTGAAGGCCACCAGGGCGGCCTTGGTCATCGCGTAGTCGAGCAGGCCGGGGGAGGGGGCCGACGCCTGGATCGACGCGGTGACGATGATCGACGCGCCCTCCGACAGGTGCGGCAGCGCCTCGCGGGCGAGCACCAGCGTCGAGACCAGGTTCGTGCGGAAGGTCTTCTCGATCTCCGAGACCTGCAGATCCTTCACGCCGTCGCGCTGGCGCTGGTAAGCCGCGTTCGGAATGAGGATGTCGAGGCCGCCGAGCTGCTCGCGTGCCTGCGCCACGACGTCGATGCAGGCCTGCTCGTCGGTGAGGTCGGCGGGGAAGAGCACCGCCTTCCGGCCGGCCTCTTCGATGTACCGCTGGGTGTCCTGGGCGTCGCGCTCCTCCTCGGGGAGGTACACGATCGCGACATCGGCGCCCTCACGGGCGTAGGCGATCGCGACCGCGCGCCCGATTCCGGAGTCTCCGCCGGTGATCAGGGCCTTCCGGCCCTTGAGTCGGCCTCGGCCGACCCAGCTGTTCTCGCCATGATCCGGCGTCGGCTCCATGGGGTCGGTGAGGCCGGGCTGGCTCGGCTGCTCCTGTTCGGGGAACTGATGCGTGTCGGTCATGCTTCGACGCTACGAAGGGAGCGGGCCGGGGCCCACCCCCTTGACAGGCGCGCGCCGTTCAAGGCAAGAGGGGGAACGACGAAGGGGCCGATGTTTCACGTGAAACATCGGCCCCTGATCGACGGCGGCTCAGTCGCCGTAGCCCTCTTCGCCCAGCTCCGAGAGGATGCGGTTGAGGTCCTGGATCGTCGCGAAGTCGATCTTGATCTGACCCTTGCGCGACGTGAGGTCGATCTTGACCTTGGTGTTGAGACGGTCGCCGAGCTTCTCCGACACGTCGTTGAGGAACGCGCGGCGGGCGCCGGCCTTCGGCTTCGGGGTCTTCGGCGCGGACTCGGACGTGACGGTCTTCGCGGCGGCCTCGGCGGCGCGCACCGAGAGATCCTCGTTCACGATCTTGTCGGCGAGCTTCTGCATCGCGTCGGCGTCGACAAGCGACAGGATCGCCCGCGCGTGACCGGCGCTCAGCACCCCGGCCGCGACGCGCTGCTGCACGGGCACCGGGAGGCGGAGCAGCCGGATCGTGTTGCTGATCTGGGGCCGTGAGCGCCCGATACGGCGTGCCAGCTCCTCCTGCGTTGTGCCGAAGTCCTCCAGCAGCTGCTGGTACGCCGACGCCTCTTCGAGAGGGTTCAGCTCGGAGCGGTGCAGGTTCTCGAGCAGCGCATCGCGCAGCAGGTCCTCGTCGGCCGTGTCGCGCACCACCGCGGGGATCTCGGTGAGCCCGGCCTCGCGCGACGCACGGGTGCGGCGCTCGCCCATGATGAGCTCGTAGGTGCCGTCGCCCTTGTCGCGCACCACCACCGGCTGCAGCACCCCGAACTCGCGGACGCTGTGCACCAGCTCGGCGAGATCTTCCGGGTTGAAGTGCGTGCGCGGCTGGCGCGGGTTCGGGACGATCTTGTGAGGATCGACGTGGATCAGCCGCGCGCCCGGCACGGCGAGCAGCTGCTCGGCCGAGTCCGCCACGGGCGCCTCGACCGGCGCCGCCTTCGGAGCGCCGGGGAAGAACACGTCGACGGGTCGAGCCTCACCCGACTCCGCCGTGGGGATGAGCGCGCCGATGCCACGTCCCAGACCTGTTCGCTTCGCCGCCATCAGGCTTCCTCTCCGTTGTTTCCGCGCCGCACGATCTCGACGGCGGCCTCGCGATATGCGATGGCCCCGGCCGAGTTTCCGTCGTACGCGATGACCGTCTGTCCGAAGCTCGGAGCCTCGGAAATTCTCACTGATCGGGGGATCATGGTGTCCAGCACCTCCGCCGTGAAGTGACTGCGCACCTCATCCGCGACCTGCTGGGCGAGCTTGGTGCGACCGTCGTACATCGTGAGCAGAATGGTCGACAGATGCAGCTTCGGGTTCAGGTGCTTCTGGATCATCTTCACGTTGCCGAGCAGCTGGCTGAGGCCCTCGAGCGCGTAGTACTCGCACTGGATCGGCAGGAAGACCTCCTGCGCGGCCGTGAACGCGTTGATCGTCAGCAGCCCGAGAGACGGCGGGCAGTCGATCAGGATGAAGTCGAAGGGCGTCTCCTGGGCGGCGAGGAACTCGTCGATGGCGGTCTTGAGCCGCTGCTCGCGGGCCACCTGGGTGACGAGCTCGATCTCGGCCCCGGCGAGGTGGATGTTGCTCGGCGCGCAGAAAAGATTCGGCGACTCGGGACTCACCTGCACAACGTCGGAGATGGGGAAGCCGTCGATCAGCACGTCGTAGATGCTCGGCACGTCGCCGCTGTGGGGGATACCCAGCGCCGTGGACGCGTTGCCCTGCGGATCGAGGTCGATGACGAGCACCCGTCCGCCGAGCGAGGCGATGGCGGCGGCGGTGTTGACCGTGGTGGTCGTCTTGCCCACGCCGCCCTTCTGATTCGAGATCGTGAGGATCCGGGTTCGACCGGGGAACTCGACCTTCACATCGGCCAGCGCGCGGCGCCGAGCCGAGAGATCGGCCAGCTCACGAGCGAGAGGAGTGTCGTCGGGCAATGAGAACGACGCCGTCTCGGACTGTTTCACGTGAAACACTCTTCCCTTCGGGGCGGGGGGTCTACCCACTCTAACCGCCGACACCGACACCACCGCGTGTCGCCCAGTGCGTCGCCCGTTTCACGTGAAACATCCATCGCCCGGGTGCCGCGGCGGTGCGAATCGGGCGCAGGCGGGCTCGTACCCGCGCGCTCTTCCACGCCCCCGCTACCCAAAGGCGTTCGGTTACGCGACGCAAACGGATGTTTCACGTGAAACATCCACTCCTCGGTTGCCGGGCCGCGGGGAGTGGGGCGCTCTGCCCGAACTAGTGCCCATGTTTCACGTGAAACGCGACGCAAGCGGGCGCGTGCCCACTCACCGACCGCCCCTCCCGTCGACACCCAATCGGTCGTCCGCACGAAGCCCCGCTCGCACGTCACCCCATCACCCAGCCCGCGACCGTTCCGGCTGCGCCCCACCCGTCCTGTGCCGTTTCACGTGAAACGGCGCAGCGGCGCGATCAGGCGAGGAGACGGAGCGCCCGGGGCACCAACTCGACCCGCACCGGAAGGGTGCCGATGTATTCGCCGTCCCCGTAGACGTCCGGTCGGTGCGTGGCGTCGTCCGCCGGCGAGATCGACACCGCTTTGGCCGTGATCGCCCGGAGCTGCGTGGAACGAAGGTGCGTGCCCATCAGCATCATCGGGAACAGACGCGCGGCGGTGAGCGCACCCACATCCCGCGCGATGACGAGCTCGAGCACGCCATCGTCGATCCGCGCATTGGGCGCCACTCTGATGCCTCCGCCGATGGTCGACGCGTTGGCCGCCGTCGCCAGCGCGCCACGGTTCTCCCACGTCAGCGCGCACTCGCCCGCGGAGTCTCCGGCCGTCACGAGCATCCCGGGGAACTGCTCAAGTTCGACGTGCTGCGAGGGGCTGACGATCGCGCCGTCGACCTGCAGCCGGTAGCCCCACGCCCGGTACGAGAGGATCTCGCGGATGGCGGCCCAGACGTACTTCGACGACCCGCGGGGAAACCGCATGCGGTTGGCACGCGCGTTGACCGCGGCGTCCAGCCCCGCAGACACCGCGCCCGCGACCCAGCGCAGCGGGCCCTCACCGGCGACTCCGTCGCCTTCGACGCGCAGCAGATCGATCACCCGCGGCTCGATGCCGTCCACCAGACGTCGCAGCAGCGCGTCGGATGCGGCCTCCGAATCGGTCGGTATGCGTGTCGCCGCGGCGAAGTCGTTGCCGGTTCCGACGGGGATGACGCCCAGCGGCACCTCGGTGAGCGCGGCGGCCTGCACACCCAGGTGAACCATCCCATCGCCGCCGATGACAACAAGGGCGTCGAGCCGGGGAAGCTCGCGCCGCACGTTCTCGAGCGCCACGTCGGCACTCAGCGCCGAGAGCCCGACCACAGCCAATCCGACGTCCGTCGCGGCTCTCGCGAATCGCGCGCCCACGTCCTTCCCCAGGCCCCCACCGGCCGTGGGGTTCACCACCAGGCCGATTCGCCGCATCTCCACCCGACCACGGTATCGCGGTGATGTTTCACGTGAAACATCGCCGCTCGCCAGCATGAGCAAAGGCCCCATGTTTCACGTGAAACATGGGGCCTCGATCGACAGCGCGAAGTCAACCGCGGACGATCGCCCTCACGACGCGGGTCTCCTCGGCGAGCACACCCTCTCCGAGCACCTCGACGCGCACGTCCGACAGCTTGTACTTCCGGATCGCCTTGGCAGCCGCCTCGATCTCGGCCGGGGCGCCGGTGCCCTTGAGCAGGATCAGCTCGCCGCCATCCCGCACCAGGGGAGCGGTCCAGGGCAGCAGCGTCCGCAGCGCGCTCACAGCGCGGGCGGTCACCGCATCGAGGACTCCCTCGTATCGACCGGCCTCCTCGGCGCGGGCGCGCTCGACCACGACGTTGTCGAGACCAAGCGATGCGACCTGCTCCTCGAGCCACGCGACGCGGCGCTCCATCGGCTCGATGAGCACCCACCGCACGTCGGGGCGGGCGATCGCGAGCACCAGCCCGGGCAGGCCGGCTCCCGAACCCACGTCGCCGACGAGGCCGCCGGCCGGGAACAGGGGAGCGGCGATGGCGCTGTTCAGGATGTGCCGCGTCCACAGGCGGGGCGCCTCCAGGGGCCCGATGAGGCCGCGCTCCTCGCCATGCTCGGCGAGCGCCGCCGTGAACCGGCGGGCGAGGTCGATCCGGTCGCCGAAGATCTCCGACGCGACCGCGGGCTCGACCTCGAGGTCAGCCACGACGGATCACGGTGTGGCGGTCGGCGCCGTCACCGTACGACTCCGACACGAGGCCGCGATCGGCCGCGATGTCGTGGATGAGCTTGCGCTCGTAGCTCGACATGGCCGGCAGCGAGGCCTGCGATGCGCCCTCGTCGAGGCGCGCCACCGCGGCGTCGACCAGCTTCTCGAGCTGGCGCTGGCGGGCGTCGCGCGATCCGTCGACGTCCAGGATGAGCCGCGAGAAGCGGCCCGTCTTGGCCTGCACGGCCAGCCGGGCGAGCTCCTGCAGGGCCTGCACGGTGTCGGGGTCGGCCAGCACGCCGAGCGACTCGTCCTCCGACTCGACCGAGACGTACGCCCGGCCCTGCTTGACGTCGAGGGTCAGGTCGCCGTCGATGTCGGCGATGTCCAGCAGGCCTTCGACGTAGTCGGCGGCGACGTCGCCCTCGGCCTCGAGCTCGGACTGCGTCGGGGCCTCGGCCGTGACGGGAGTGGTGCTCATGTTCGTATCCTCGCGGGTTCCAGGAAATGCCTGATCAGAGGCGCTTACTTGGCGGGGGTCCCGGCGTCGCCCTGACCGGGCTGGCCGTCCTGCGGGCGCTGGCCCTGCTTCTTCGCACGCTGCTTGCCCATGGGCTGCTGGCGCTTGGGCTGCTGCGCCTTGCGCTTCTCGTTCTCCTCGAGGAGGCGCTGCTGCTCGGCCTCGTACACCGCCATCGGCACGATCTTGCCCTTTGAGTCGAGCGCCTTGCCCTTGCGCGCCAGGCGCTCCTCACGGGCCTTGGCGGCCTCGGACCCCGGGGTCGGCATCTCGCGGATGACGATGAACTGCTGGGCCATCGTCCAGATGTTGGAGAAGAACCAGTACAGGACGACGCCGAGCGGGAAGAAGACACCCGAGAAGATGAAGCCCAGCGGAAGGATGTAGAGCATCACCTTCTGCATCTGGTACGCCTGGCCGGTCTTGGCCTCGGGGGAGAGGTTCTTCGAGATGATCTGCAGCTGCGTGTAGAACTGCGACGCGATCATCAGGATGACGAGCACAACGAGGATGACGATCGTGGCGGTCTGGCCGTTGCTCCACGCGTCGCCGAGCGTCTGGTGGAACGGCGCGATCTCGAACAGCTTCGCGTCGTTGAACTGCTTGGTCAGCTCGGCGTTCAGCAGGCCGACGCCGCCGGTGCCCGCATCGGCGTGCTTCTTCACGTCCGAGAGCGTGTAGTACATCGAGAAGAAGATGGGCATCTGCACCAGCAGCGGCCAGCAGCCGCTCAGCGGGCTGGAGCCGTGCTTCTTGTACAGGTCCATGGTCTCGCGGCTCATGGCCTCGCGAGAGAGCTGGTCGCGCTTGCCCTTGTACCGATCCTGGATCTTGCGGATCTCAGGAGCGAGCTCCATCATGGCGCGCTGGCTCTTGATCTGGCGCACGAACAGCGGCACGAGCGCACCGCGCACAACGAGCACAACGCCGAGGATCGAGAGCATCCACGTGATGCCGCCGGCGGCGGGCAGGCCGATGGTGGTGAGCAGCCAGTGCCAGGCGACGAGGATGGCCTCCACCGCCCACTTCAGGGGCCAGAGGATCGTTCCGAAGAAATCCACGAGGGATCAGTCCTTTCGAGCGGGCACGACGAAGCCGTGGGGAGTGAGGTCGTAGCGGAAGGCGCGGTGCGGACGGACGTCGTCCTGTCCACCGGCCGCCCAGGGGTGGCAGCGGGCGATGCGCGCGGCGGTGAGCGCGGAGCCCTTGACGAGGCCATGCTGCTGAACCGCCGTCACGGCGTAGGCCGAGCAGGACGGGTAGTAGCGGCACACGTCGCCGTACAGCGGGGAGATCACGGCGCGGTAGCCGTGCAGCAGCGCGATGCCCGCGTTCCGCGGCAGCAGCGGGATCGCGGGAGCGGCGTCGGATACAGAAAAGCGCGCTGTCCCGAACGCCGAGGCGGGCAGCACGCTCATCGAGCGGCCCGTCGGGCGAGACAGCGCGTCACTTCTGCGCGCAGATCCTGATACGTCGCCGTCGCGGAGGACGGAAGCGCCCGGATCACCACATCGGCACCTTCGCGGACATCCGGCAGCGCCTCGGCGCAGATCGCCTTGAGGCGCCTGCGCACCGTGTTGCGCACGACCGCGTTGCCGACGGCCTTGCTCACGATGAAGCCGAACCGCGCGGCGCGCGGTTCGGCTGTCAACACGACGTGCGTCACCGAACTCGCGCCCGCGCAGCGAGCGCCCCGACGGACGACGAACCTGTAGTCGTCACCGCGGGTGAGGCGTCTCGGCCGCGCGAGCACGGTCCAGCGGAATGCCGGTGAAGGGTGCTTACGCCGACAGCTCGGCGCGGCCCTTGCCGCGGCGAGCGGCCAGGATGGCGCGGCCGGCACGCGTGCGCATGCGGGCGCGGAAGCCGTGCTTCTTGGCGCGACGACGGTTGTTGGGCTGGAAGGTGCGCTTGCTCATGGAATCACTCCGGAGAAGATGTCACCGGGATGGATACTGCCGGAGACGGATGGGATGGTACGGGAATGCCCACAGAGGGCATAAGTCAACCGACCTAGGTTACGTCTCGGCCCGGGATTCGCGCAAACCGGCCGACAACCTGACAGTATCTCCACAGCCCGGGCCGGCACCGGGCAGGGACACGCACGGCCCTGACCCGAAAGCCCGGCCAACGGGCCCCGCACGTTTGCCCCTGCGCGATGCGGCGACTAGC